>JACQGX010000115.1 GCA_016199265.1 Chloroflexota bacterium
ACCTCGACATGGCCCACCGTTCGCGCAGGCACCGGGCGACTGGGGCCGTGCCTCGGCCACCACTGCGGCGAGCGGCCGCGTCGTTGGATCAGCGGTCGCCTGATCCTGCGCGGCCTCGGCAAGCGACGCAGTCACCCGCATCGCCATGACGTGGTTGTTCAAGGGCGGACCACAACCTTCAGGCCCTCTCCCCGACCGGCCACCTCAAACGCGTGGGCCAGCTCGGCAAGCGCGAAGCGGTGGCTGATTAGCGGCGCCAGGTCGACCTCAGCCAGCCAGGGCGTCGCGGCCGCGAAGCCGACGCCGATACGGTCACCATAGCTGCCGACCAGACGGAGGTTCTGGCGGTGAAATGGGTAGACATCGAGCGTAACCTGGGCCGCCGTCGGGGCAACACCGATCAGCACGACCGTACCGCCTTCGCCAACCGCACCGAGGCAGTCGCGCAGCGCGGCGGTGTTCCCGGCGGCCTCGAATGCCGCCGCCACGCCCTGCCCGCGCGTGACGTCCATCACCACCTCGCGCACACGCCCCTCGCGCGGGTCCACGGCGTGCGCCGCGCCGAGCGTCAGCGCCAGCGCCCGTCGCACCGGGCTGGGCTCAGACACGATCACGCGCGCCCCATGCCGCCGCCGGACGATCTGGAGTACCAGCAACCCCATCGGCCCGGCGCCGGTGACAAGCACTGTGGCACCCAGCGGCACCTGGGCGCGGCGCTCCGCGGCAAGGCAGCACTGCATCGGCTCCACAAAGACGGCATGCTCGGCGGGTACGCCGGGTGGCAGCGGGTAGATGCGGTCGGCCGGCAGAACGCTATACTCCGCGTACCCCTCACGGCCATCGCAGGCCACCGGCAGCCCAGGCACAAGCCCGGTCACGCCCGGCCCCACCGCCGATATGACGCCGCCGTACTCGTGCCCCATCAGCCGGGGCGGCGCGGCCGCGGGCACGAGACCATCGACGCCGTGTACCTCGGTGAGGCAGACGCCGCAGCTGTCCACGCGCACGCGCACCTCGCCCGGCGCAAGGGGCGGCAGCAGACGCGTCTCGATCGCGAAGCGCCGGTCGCCGTGCCAGATGGCGGCACGCATGGTCAGCGCCTGGCCCACGCTGCCCGTCGTGCCGCTCGACGAGGCGGTGTCAACCGTCTGGGGTCGGGGCATCTCGGTCATGGTTGTGCCTTACGCCGCGCGCGGCGAGGCAGCGTACTCCACCAGGTTCAGCAGCAGCCGGTCGGCAGCGGGATTGGCATCCAACTCCTCCAGCAGGCGGAACGTGTTGAGCACGAGCCTGCCATCGCCGAGGCGATACGCGCCCAACGCCAGCCCGGTGACCACCCCTGTCGCGCTGGGATACCCGACGGCGAAGCCGGCGACGATAGTCTCGTGCGGCGTGTCTTGTCCGTCGAACAGGGAACGCGGGATCGCCTGGCCGTAGTAGTCCCAGTCCAGGATACCCGGCCCCTGGAGCCCGGCCACGACCGCGTGCGGGCGGGCCACGTCTTCCCGGTGGTACAGCCAGTTGTTGAAGGGGGCATGGCGCCCCTTCGGCGCCAGCGGCAAGCGTGCCACGGGGTCGTCGCCCTGCTTGAGGGCCTGCGGACTCAGGAGTACCCCCGTGGCGCCACGCGCAATCTGCGAGACGAAGGCGGCCCATGTGGCGTCGGTGGCGCACGCCGAGACGTCGCCTACCAGGATCGTGCCGGTCGATACCACGCCCCCCTCACCGGTGCCGCGCGCTGCGTTCGGTTCGAAAGGCAGACAACGCACGCCGCGCGCTTCGAGCCACCGCTGGGCCAGGCTGGGTACGCCCCAGAGGGCGACGCTGCGTGACGCCGGGAGCGGTGCCGGCGCCGCGCTGGCAAAAAAGGCCACCTGCCTCCCCCCCGCGGAGCCACCCTCCAGCAGATCCGCCGTGAGACGGTACGTGCCCGGCGGTCCCTCCAGACGGACCCCTTCCCTGAGCACCGGCACGGCGAGCGGGCGCACCCCACCTACGGACGCAGCCACGCGTGCAGTGGTGCGCCGTTCCCAGACCACGCCGTGCGGCCCGCTGATGCGGAACACCGCGGGGTAGTCGCCGGGCGGCAGCACGTCTTCTGTGGCCAGCACGGCCTCCACGATGAACGGACGGTCAAGATAGCCGTGCCATGGGCTGACGAACAGACACCAGCGCAGTGGCGCCCAGCCGTCGCGCAGCACATCGGCAATGCCCTGCTTCCACTCCCGCCAGAACGTCCACACGCCCTCGCCGGTGTAGGCGTGGTCGAGCAGGCCGGTCACGTTGAAGCCGCACACCTGCGGATTGGACCGCACCAGGTCGAACCCGCGCCGGCGCCAGCGCGCGTGCAGCCGCTCGCTCTCCAGCAGGAAGTCCTCGAGGAACGCGTAGACGCCGTCCATGCCGTAGCGCCGCCATTCCGCCTCCAGCCGCTCCATCATCGAGCGGAACAGCACGGCGTCGCCCAGATCCGGTCGAGCGCCGATCTGCGCGTACATGCGGGCCGAGCGCACCACGTCCGGCAGGCTGCCCATGCCGTACTCGGACAGGAACACCGGCCGGGTGCCGTGGCCGACCGTGCGCAGCAGGACATCATCTTCCGGCTTCTGTGGCGCACGGGGATAGGCGTGGAAGTCACCTGCGCCGGGGAGGGACGGGTGGCGTAACGGCGGCGGCGCGACCGGCACGCCTGGCGCCTCCACGCCCCAGATGTGCTCCCATGCGTCGCTCCCGGGACTGCTGGCGGAGCCGATACTGAAGGCGTTATCGAAGCGGCCGCTATTGAGCAGCACGAGCCGTGTGGGGTCGAGCCGGCGCACCAGGGCCAGTGCGTCCACTGCGTGGCGAAACAGCGGCCCGTCACGTGTCTCGTTGAGCAGGCCCCAGATGGCAACGCAGGGATGGTTGCGATCGCGCAGGATCATCTCCCGCGTCGAGCGGTCGAAGCGCTCGGCGAGGTGGGGCGAGTCACCCATCAGCCAGGAAGCGTAGCTTTCCTCGTACACCAGCAAGCCGATCTCATCGCACAGGTCGAGCTGTTCCGGCCGCGGGATGCCCGCCAGGAAGCGCACACAGTTGAAGCCGCTGACCTTGGCGAGCAGCATGTCCCGCCGCAGCAGGTCGCTGCCGGGCGGCGCGAGTTGCTGGCCGACCGGGGCGTGGTTGCCGGTGTGCGCCGAACGGAGGAAAACCCGTCTGCCGTTAAGATGGAAGAAGCCACCGACCAGCCGGAAGTCGCGGAAGCCACAGCGCACCACGTACTCGTCGGTGCGCGTCGTGCCACCCGTATCGCTCGCCGTCAGCCGCACAAGTACCCGGTACAGAAAAGGCGCCTCCAGCTCCCACAGGCGCGGCTGCGCGATCGTCAGCGTGAGTGAGTGCTCGCTCGTCCCCGGTGGCGCCAATCCGTCATCTGCCGCGTAGGCCTCGGGCCCGGCGCCGTCCGCCGCCGGGCCGGCCTCCACCGCCAGGTGCACCGGACACGCGTCCGGCGCGTTATTGTGCACGGTGACGAGGACGGCAATCCGGCCCGTTGCCGAATCGGGCCGGACACAGACATCCTCCAGGCGCACCTCTGGTACCACCAGCAGGTCCACCTCGCCCATCATCCCGCCGTGATTCATACGGATGGGCGGATGCAGCGGCTCCATGCGCTTGGTGCGGTGCGGCGTTTCGGCCAGCGTGATGCCGTCGATCGGCTCGTCGATGGGGTTGAGCACGCGCACCGCCAGCAGGTTGTCCCGTCCGGCGCGTAGCGCGGCGGTGGCATCGAGTGTGAACGGCGTCTCACCCCCTTCGTGCCCGCCCAGTGCCACGCCGTTCAGCCACACCTCGGCCAGGTAGTCCACCGCGCCGAAGCGCAGCAGCGCACGCTGCCCGGTACCTACCTCGTGGCGCGGTGTGAAGTGGTGCCAGTACCAAGCCACGCCATGATATCCGGGGAAGACCTGCTGGATGATGGCGGGAATGGGGGTCTCACGCGCGGCCTCGGCGGGCCCAATGTCGAACCAGCGTGCAGCGCGCCCGGCATTACCGGGGTCCGGGGCTACCAGCCACCGGCCCTCCAGGCGTTGCAGGCGGCGTTCCACCGGTACCGCCGCCCGGGCGGCGGTGCGTGCCACGACCGGCGCCGGTGATGCACTGAGCGTCATCGTGCGTATCGCTCCTTTCCGCGCGCCGGCGTGGCCCTGGGGCGCGCCGGTGTCACCGACCGTTCCACCCACCGCAGGGCAGCGCGCATGGCCGCCGCGCACGTCGAGGGGAAGCAAACGGCCACGGCCGCAGCCGGTTATTTCAGCGAGCCAACCTCGGTGGTCAGATTCTCGAGCCGGCGGTCGAGATCCTCCTGGATCAACTGCGCTGCCTGAGCGGGACTGGTCTTGCCGATGCGGACATCCTGTAGGATGGGGTTCATGGCGGCGCGGCCGACGATGGTACCGCCGCTCTCCCACCCGATGAACTTGGACGGATCGGCGTCGTGGTGGCGGAGCAGGCGGCGGCTGCCGACAAAGTCCGGCCCCTGGCAGTCGGGGTAGTTGGTGAGCTGCCCGGCCCGCGGCGGATAGCGGCAGGCCAGGTACCCGTTCCAGATCGCGCCCACCGAGACATCCGACGCCAGCCAGCCCAGGAACGTCGCGGCGGCGTCTTGCTTGGTGCTCAGCTTCATCAGCGTCACACCCCAGCCCCCTTCGGCTACGGGCATGCGCTTGGTGCCTTTGAACGGCGGCGTGACGTAGGTCGTGATGTACGGCGCCGCATCCTCCTTGGCGGTCATCGCCTCGCTCTTGGTGCCCGTACCATACCAGGTCATCGACACCTTGCCCTGGCGCAACGACGTGGTCGCGCCCAGCCGCGGCTCGGCCCGGTTGGTGAACTCGGTGTTCTCGATGTTCAGCACGTTGGACGGGTCGTAGAACAGCTTCTTGATGATGTCGACGGTGCCCGGGTTGTTGAACGTCCACTTCCCCCTGTTTGGGTCGAAGTACTGCACGCCGTTCTCCAGCATCGCAGCGCAGACGACGGTGTCGATCTGCCCTAGGATGCTCGTCCAACTGTAGATCGTCGACTCGGGCGACGGGCCCGTGAGCACCGCCTTCTTCCCAAAGGCGTAGAGCTCGTCCCAGGTGGCGAACGGCGTCTCCTTATCCGGCACTTTGAGGCCGTTTTTCGCCAGCAGGTCTTCGCGCACGCTGAAGCCGGTGAACGATGCGCCGTCCTCCAGGGGCACGCCCCAGAATTTGCCCTTGATGAACCACGCTTCGCTTGCGCTAGGGAGGATGTCCTTGCGCGGATCCACCTTGTGCATCCTGAAGATATCGTCGGTGGAGGCAAAGAATCCCTTGATCATGCCGGTCAGGGCGTTGAGCGTCAACTGCATGTCCGGCACGGTGCCGGCGGCGATAGCCGCCTGGATCTTCGTACCCTGGTCCGGCACGGTGAGGCCGTTGATGGTGATGTTGGTGTTCTTGGCCGACCAGTGACTGAGCAGCGTCTTCCACACCTCTTGGTGCGGGATGTGCGCCCCTTGCCAGAGTTCCAGGGTCACCGGCGCTGCCACCGGTGTTGCCACCGGCGCTTGCTGCCCTGGTCCAACGCAGGCCGCCAGCACCGCGCCGCCGGCGGCCAGCGCGCCTTGGCAGAATAGCGTCCGTCGGGTCAGCCGTGTCAGCACTTCGCCCGCCATGGATCCCTCGGCCATCGTTCGTATCCTCCTCTGTCTCCTCTGACGCCGTCCAGCGCCTTTCGAGAGCCTTCCGGCGTCCGGTACGCACACCCGAGTCGCGCTTGTCTCGTGGACGTTCTTGTAGACAGGCGTACTCTAGCACATCCCATTCAGGCCGTCAAGATCAGGTGAGGCAGCGTCCTGCCGCAGTTCGTTTTGTTGACAAAACAGGCCGAATCGGCACAAGCGCCGCCGCAGCCGCAAGCTGGCACGGTACGGATACACCAGGTACAGGACGCGTGATCGGCTGAGATCGGCGACGGAAGCGGCGTCGGCGGGTGTGCCTATGTCCACTGGTGCGACCCGGTGCGGCCGTGAGCCTCGTGAGCCGATGGATGCGTGCGCGGGCGAACGCGTGACGCGTGCCGGCGTGCTTTCAGGCAGACGGCGCAGCGCCGGCGGATCGTGGGCGCCGCGAGATGGGAATGATCGCACCAGCCGGCGGCCCGCTCGCGATCGTACCGTTCGCCACCTCATCGGGCTGCGCTGCGGCGTCGGTGCGTTGCCGGGCCGTGCGCCGCAGCACGTCAAGCATGATGCTCTGCGCGCGCGAGATGTGAGTCCGTATTGCCTCTCGAGCCTTTTCGGGGTCGCCGTCCTCCAGTGCCTGTACGATGTGGCGGTGCCGCACGTCGTGCGGCCGGCTGGAATCGGTGATGGTGAGCAACGCTTCGAGGATCCCGGCCAGCCGTTCCCACGCGGCCCGCAGGCGCAGTTGGTTGGCCATGACCAACAGATGGCGGTGGAAGACGATGTCTACCGGGCTGAGGCCATCGAACTGCTCGCCCCGTGCACGATCGTTCAGCCGCTCGGACAGGCTGGTGAGGTAGTCGATGTCCTCCGGCCGCGCGTTGGCCGCCGCCAGTTCAACCGCACGGGTCTCGAGCAGCAGGCGCAGGTCGTAGAGCTCGCGAATGTCGCGCTCCGTAACACCCACGACCGTCGCACCGCGGCGCGGCTGCATTGTCACCAGGCCTTCTTGGGCCAGAATGAGGAGCGCCTCCCGTACCGGGCCACGGCTGACACCGAGCTTTTCAGCGATCTCTTCCTCAATCAGTCGCATACCGCGGGGCAGTTGCCCGCTGAGAATGGCCGGACGCAGCGTAGCGACGACCCGTTCATGGAGCTCCGGCCCGGCAGTCGGAACCGGCCGCAGATTCGTGAGCCGGGCGCTCAGTTCGCTCCGTATGCGCATCGATTCCCGTTCTCCCTCCCCGGTGCCCCGGTCATGGTGACAAATGGTGACAGTCACCGTGCGAGTCCCTGCCGAGGCACGCCTGCCGCCGAAATTGTCCGACTGGCGCGCGCCGGCCCACCTGATTGTACCCGAAGCGTGCCTCTGCTATCCTGCTCTTGTTTACAGAAATGTGGCCGCTGCTTGCTGACGCACGGCGATGCGGGGTGGCATGGGTGAGTAGGCAGCCGTGGCCGGAACGGTAGTCGGGTCGGGAGTAGCATTGTGAGTACCTCCGTGGAAACATCTGGCCGGACCTCTACGCCGTTCGTGGACACGTACACCGTCGAGGAGCCGTTCCCGACCGTGTCGTACCGCAGCGGACTCGGTGTCTACGAGGAGTCGCTGGTGCGTGGCCAGTTCGTCGCACGCGGCTGGAACGCCGCGGGGTTCATGGGGCCCGAGGCGGTGCGCTTCGACCCCGCTACCCATCCGGCCCCACAGAGCTTCTGGCTGGAGATGGACGGCCAACTACTGGCGTCGCATTGGGCCTAGGAGGAGGTCATCCAGCAGCGGCGCCAGGATGGCCTGCACGTCACGGTCAGGCTGCGCCACACCGTGCGCCCGGTGACCGTGCGCGTCCATATGCTGCTCGACGATACGCCAATCCTCACGCGCTGGCTGGAGATCACCAACCACAGTGAGCGGGCGGCGGCACTCTCGGTCGCCTGCCCGTGGAGCGGCGTCCTGCAGGCGCCCGCGAGTCGCGAAGCGTGCGCCGCCGCGCTCGACGGTCAACTCTATTCGGTGGGCTACATGCAGGACCCGCATCACCTCAACGAGGGCGCCTTTGGCTGGCAGCGGCTGCCGCCGGCCGCCTACCGCATCGATGGTCGCTACCGGCGCAACCGGCACCGTCACCCGATGTTCGTCGTCCGCAATGAGCACACCGGCGAACACTGGATCGGCCAGCTGGCGTGGTCAGGCGGGTACGCCTTCGAATTCGACTGCGAACCGGATTGGCGTGCCGACGGCAGCAGTGCCCGCCTGACCTTCCGTGCCGGGCCCGATGCGCCCGCGCCGCTGCGTGTCCTTGCGCCGGGCGAGACGGTGAAGACCCCGGAGATGCACCTCGGCCTGCTGTGCGGTGACCTGGACGCAGGCGTCCAGGCGATGCACGACCACCTGCGCCGCAGCGTGCTCTGGCCCCTCATCCCAGGCAGGTCGGGCCTGGTGGAATCGGGGATCGGCCCGGAACAGGAGATCACCTACGAGGCGGTGTACCACGAGATGGACACCGCGGCCGCCATCGGTGCGGAGGTATTCTTCATCGACGCCTCCTGGTATGCACTGCCGCAGGGCAACTGGGCGTCGACGGTCGGCGACTGGGACGTGGGCAGCCGCTTTCCCGCCGGTCTGGCGCCGATCCGTGAACGCGCGCATGGACTGGGTATGCTTTTTGGCCTGTGGATGGAGCCCGAGCGGCTCGGCACCCAGAGCCGGACGCTGGCCGAGCATCCCGACTGGGTGCAGCAGCGCTACGACGGCCAGCGACGCGGCGACGTCGACCTGACCCGGCCGGAGGTGGCCGCCTGGATGGAGGCGCAGATCACGCGCGTAATCGAGGAGCACCAGTTGGATTTCTTCCGGCTGGACTACAACGTGGGCTACCTCGGCGCCGGCTTCCAGACGGTCCGCAGTGGGTTTGTCGAGAACAACTCCTGGCGCTACTACGACGTCCTGTACGACCTCTTCGAGCGGCTGCGCCGCCGCTTCCCCAACGTGATCTTCGAGAACTGTGCCAGCGGCGGGGGGCGCACGGACGTGGGCATGGTGCGGCGCATGACGCATACCTGGGTCACCGACTGGCAGCTTGCGCCACACCGGCTGACGTTCGACAATACTGGCCAGTCCTATGACACGGACAGCTACACGTTGACGGCGCAAGGCGTGCGCCTTCGCCTGGGCAGTGCGCTGACCTCGGAATTGCTGTTGTTCGAGGGCCTCGAGTGAGTGACGTGAGTGGCAGGATGGCGCCAGTCATCCACACGCTGTCGGGTGACATACCGCGCGCCACAGGTGCTCGTCGCCCAGGACGCCCCCGCGTACATCGTCGGACCGGATGGCGTGGGCCGGCTGACCATCGTCGCGCGGTTCACCCACCTGGTGACGCGCTTCCTGCCCATCCTGCGCGCCGCCGGCGGTGACGCGGCGCTCGAGCACCAGTTGTTGACAGCCAATCCTCGCCGTGCGCTGGCCCACACTCTCGTTTCTCGTCTACAAGAAGGTCGGCACAGCCAGCCACTTTCCTAGTTGCCGCGATAGCCATCCGAGTGCTACTGTAGCGTTCGTCTACAAAACTTGCTGCGGTGTGACCGCTGAAGGGAGCGTGCAATGACGGTGAGGCAGGCCGGGGCCGCGGCGGCGCGGTCAGGCGAGGGCCTGGAGCGGGCCCTGGCGTGGTGGGCGGAGCGGGTGCTCGACGGATCGGCGCCGTCGGCGTCGGGAAGCCCGGGTGTCGAGGGGTGGCTCGCCACGACGCTGCCGGTGTCGTTCGTCTACGGCGGCACGCCCAGTGCCGAGTTGCTCAGCGCGTGGGCACGACAGACCGAAACCTGCACCGAGCTGGACGGCCGCACGCGCCGCACACTGCGCCTGCAGGACCCAGCAACAGGGCTGGTAGTGACCTGGGAAGCGACCACGTACGCCGGTCACCCGGCGGTGACGTGGCTGGTCACCTTTGCCAACCAGGGATCGGTCGACACCCCACTGATCGAGACGGTGCGCGCACTGGACCTGACGCTGGCGACCGACTGCTACGACCTGGTGCTGCACTACGCCCTCGGGGGCCACGCCACCCCTGACGCGTTCGCCCCTCAGGTGCGCTGCCTGCGCAGCGAACCCGCCGGGCCCGTCCGCCTGGCCTCGTCCGGCGGGCGTTCCAGCAATGGCGTGCTCCCCTACTTCAACGTAGAGGCCAACTGGGGTGGCCCTCGTGGCCTGGTGGTGGCCATCGGTTGGAGCGGCCAGTGGGAGGCTCTGATCTCCCGCAGTCGCGCCGCCCCACCCCAGGACATCGAGCCCGATCTTCTGGGGCCGCACGGCCAGCTCAGCGCATTCCACAGTCTCGATCGCCTGCGCATCGAAGCGGGGATGGAGGGGGTGCACCTGGTGCTGCATCCAGGGGAGGTGATCCGCACGCCGCGTATCCTGCTGCTCCCCTGGGAAGACACTCGCTGGTCCGGACAGAATGCGCTGCGGCGATTCATACACCAGCAGATCGCTCCCCCGCTGCACAGCCAGCCGCCGCTGCCGGCCATCTGGACCAACTTCGGCATCGTCGATCCCAGGCTGCAGCTGCTCGGCGCCGGCCGCACCCACCAGGAAGCGATCCCCGAGGCCGCCGCCATGGACGTCGACTATATCGTGCTCGACGCCGGCTGGTATGGCGCCGAGGGATGGGCGCAGGCCGTGGGAACGTATTCCGTGCGCACGGATGTGTTTCCGGAGGGGCTCGAGCCAGTCGCCGCGGCGGTGCGCCGCGAAGGGAAGCAGTTCGGCCTGTGGTTTGAGCCGGAGCGGGTGTACGAGGGCACCGAGGTGTTCCGCGAGCACCGGGACTGGCTCTTCCCCACGCCACTGCCCAACACCAAGAGCTACATCCTCAATATGGGCAACCCCGACGCGCGGCGAGGCATCACCGCTATCGTCAGCGGTGTCATCGAGCGCCTCGGCATCCGCTGGTACCGGCACGACGCGAACGCGAACTACCTGTCGGTCTGGCGGGCGAATGATCCTCCCGACCGCCAGGGCATCAGCGAGATCCGCTACATCGAGGGGCTGTACACCTTTTGGCGTGAGCTGATGGAGCGCCACCCCGGCCTCTACATGGAAGGCTGCTCCAGCGGCGGGCGGCGCATGGATTTCGAGGCGCTCCGCTACCACCACTCCTACTGGTACACGGACTGGATGGTGGGCGACCCCGCCGGCATGCAGGACCAGGTGCACGGCGCGAGCCACTGGCTTCCGGGGAACTACTTCAACAACGTCATGGGCAACCAGAGCGCGCCCACCGCCGGCACGCGCGAGCGGCGCTACGCCTTCTGGAGCGCTCTGGGCGGCGGCATCAATTGCAGTTGGCGCTGGTTCATCACCCGAGAACCGCTTGACCGCACGCTCGGACGCACGTGGATCGCCGAGTTCCGCGCGCTGCGCCACTTGGCGGTGGGCGACTTCTATCCCCTGCTCCCCCACAGCACGTCCGAAGGTGAGTGGCTGGCATCACAGTACGACCGGCCGGACCTCGGTGAGGGCATGCTCGTCGCCTTCCGCCGCCGCCACTGTGCGCGGGAGACGGTCTACCTCCACCCCGAGGCGCTCGACCCGGATGCGACCTACGTCTTGCGGTGGCAGAGCGACCGCCGGGAAGAGGAACAGCCGGGCGCTGTGCTGCGGCGCGGGCTCGCCGTGAGCCTTGCCGAGGCGCCGGCGCACGAGGTCATTCACTACCGCCGCAAGTGACCGCCGCGGGCGAGGCGCAAGATAGTGACGCGCACCCGCAAGCCGCGGGCGCTTGTGTGGTACTCCACGGTCTGCTATAGTGCCTTCCAGTTTGCAGGTTTGGCCTGTGTGCGGGCCGGCGGGCCAGTAAGGCGGCAACGAGGGATTCGAGGTGACCACCGTGCAACCCGAGGCAGTGACCCTCGCGGCGACGCTGTCCCGTGAGACGCTGCGCTTCATGTACGAACGGATGGCCCTCATCCGCGCCTTCGAGGAGCGGGTCAAGGCCCTGATGGAGGCCGGCACGCCGTTCGGCGTGGCCCACTTCTACGTCGGCGAGGAGGCGGTGGCCGTGGGCGTCTGCGCCGCGCTGCGGCCGGACGACTGGATCGCCTCCACCCACCGCGGCCATGGCCACTGCATTGCCAAGGGCGTGGACGTGCGCCCGATGATGGCCGAGCTGTACGGCAAGGCGACCGGCACCAACCGCGGCAAGGGTGGCTCGATGCACATCACCGACGTCCGCGTGGGCATGCTGGGGGTCAATCCAATCGTCGGCGCCGGTGCGCCGCACGCGGTGGGGGCAGCGCTCTCCGCCAAACGGCGCGGGACCGATCAGGTGGCGGTGAGCTTCTTCGGCGACGGCGCGGCGAACATCGGCGCCGTCCACGAGTCGATGAACCTCGCGGCCGTCTGGAACGTGCCCTGCATCTTCGTGTGCGAGAACAACGGGTACGCCCAGAGCACGCCGACCGAGTACAGCACTGCGGGCGAGATCTGGCGGCGCGCCGCCGGGTACGGACTGCCAGGCGAGCTCGTGGACGGCCAGGACGTCTTCGCGGTGTACGACGCCGCCGTCCGAGCCGTCGACCGCGCCAGGAGCGGCGGTGGCCCAATGCTGATCGAAGCGCGGACCTACCGCTACTACGGCCACTCGTACGGCGACGATCCTCATCGCTACCGGCTCGAGGAGGAGGAGCGGGACGCGCTGAGTCGGGACTGTCTGGCACGCTTTCGCGCGCAGGTGGTCGGCAGCGGTCAGCTGAGCGAGGAGACGCTGGCGGAGATCGACGCGCGTGTCGCCGCGGGGATCGACGAGGCCGTTGCCTTCGCCGAGGCGGGGGCGATGCCGGCGCCGGAAGAGGTCGCGA
Organism: Chloroflexota bacterium; assembly: GCA_016199265.1. GTDB lineage: Bacteria > Chloroflexota > UBA11872 > UBA12225 > UBA12225 > JACQGX01. Next base: position 12,548 of record JACQGX010000115.1, read on the forward strand.
CGCAGGTGTTTGCCTAGGCTGGCAAGGGAAGGGGAGCAGACGATGGCACTACAGACGAGCGCGGCCACCACCACTACAGGCGCCGCCGCGCCACCCGCCGCCACGGGTCGGGCACCGGAGCTGACGTTCTCGGCCGCGATCAACCAAGCAATCCGGGAGGAGATGCGCCGCGACCCCACGATCGTCGTGATCGGCGAGGACGTCGCCGGCGCTGCGGGGCGCGCGCACCTGGGGCTCGTCGACGCGTGGGGCGGACCGACGCGCTCGACCCGCGGCCTGGTGCTCGAGTTCGGACCGGAGCGCGTGCTCGATACCCCTATCTCAGAGATGGGGTTCCTCGGCGCCGCCTTGGGCGCGGCGATGAGCGGGCTGCGGCCGATCGTCGACCTCGGGTTCGTCGACCTGATCGGTTGCTGCTACGACCAACTCGTCAACCAGGCGGCGAAGATGCACTACATGATGGGCGGGCAGGTCACGATCCCGCTCACCGTGCGCATGTCCTATGGCGCGCGCCCTCCGACCGGCCAGACGGTGGGCGGCGGCGCCGCCGCCCAGCACTCTCAGACGCTCTACGCCGTGCTGGCCCACGTCCCTGGCCTCAAGGTGGTGGCCCCCACGACGGCCTACAACGCCAAGGGGCTGCTCATCGCCGCCATCCGGGACGACAACCCGGTGGTGATCCTCGAGCACCGCTACCTCGGCCCGCGGGCGCGCGGCGCTGTGCCGGACGAACCCTACACCCTCCCGCTCGGCAAGGCTGACGTCGTCCGGCCCGGGCGCGACATCACCCTCTGCGGTATCGGGCGGATGACGCACGTCTGCGTGGAGGCGGCGGAGCGCCTCGCCGCTCACGGCCTGGAGGCGGAGGTGGTGGACGTGCTCAGCCTCGCCCCGCTCGACGTGGCGACGATCCTCGAGTCGGTGCAGCACACCAAGCGCCTGGTGGTCGTAGACGAGGACACGCCGACGTGCTCGGTGGCCCACACCATCGCCGCGCGGGTGGCCGACGAGGGCTTCGACCTGCTCGACGCGCCGATCAAGACGCTCAACAGCGTGGACGCGCCAGTGCCCTATAGCGCCGCCCTGGAGGCGGAGTACACACCGACGCCGGACAAAGTGATCGTCGCGGTACACAGCATCTTTGGTATGTAGGCCGCACCATGCCGGTCGAGATCGTCATGCCCAGCCTGGGCATGTACACCATCGAGGGGGAGGTCACGAAGTGGCTGGTCCCCAGCGGCGCCGCCGTCGAAGGTGACCAGCCGGTGCTGGAGCTCACCACGGAGAAGTCTACCGTCGAGATCACCGCCCCCACGGCCGGCATTCTGCACCACGTGCTGCCCGTGGGCGGCCAGGTGAAGGTGCAGGGGCTGCTGGGCTACATCCTGGCGCCGGGTGAGGCACCGCCGGCCGTCGTTCCCCCTCATCTCCCGGTCCCGTCTCCCACCAGGGGAGACGGAGATCTCCGCCGACCGACCGCCGTTCCCCTCTCCCGCCTGGGGCGAGGGGCGAGGGGTGAGGGAGATCGCTCGGCCTCGCCGCTGGCCCGACGTCGGTCGGCCGAGCTTGGCGTGGACCTGGCGCAGGTGACGGGCACCGGGCCAGGGGGTCGCATCACTGAGGCGGACGTGGACGCGGCCGCCACTCGCCGTGTCGCGGCCGGTGGCGCCGCGGCGGCCGCTGGGGCCGCCGGCTCGGCCGCCGCGGCGCCACCGGCCCTGCCGCTTGGGGCGCCGCCTGGCGTGCCGGTAGTGCGTCGCGTCCCACTGTCGGGCATGCGCGGGCTCATCGCGCGGCGCATGCAGCATAGCCTGGCCACCACCGCCCAGTTGACGCTCACGCGAGAGATCGAGGCCACTGCGCTCGTGCGCGCGCGCGAGACACTTGCCGCGACGGCGCCCGACAGCCGCGTGTCTTACGACGCGCTGCTAGCGAAGGCGCTGGCGGCGGCGCTCCTGGAGCACCCGGCACTGAATGCGGTCGTGGAGGGCCAGACCATCCTGGTGCTCGGGGCGGTCCACGTCGGCGTGGCCGCGGCGGTAGACGGCGGGCTGGTGGTGCCGGTGCTGCGCGACCCCGCCCACCGGCCGGCCGTCGAGCTGGCGCGGGAACTGGCAACGCTGGCGGAGCGGGCGCGGCGGGGCTACCTCCGTCCGGAGGACATGGAGGGTGGGACCATCACGCTCACCAACCTCGGCGCCCACGGCGTCGATACGTTCACGCCCATCCTCAACCCACCCCAGAGCGCCATCCTAGGCGTCGGGCGCATCGCGCCACGGCCGTTCGTCGGACAGGACGGGCAGCTTACCGCGCGGCCGACCGTGCATCTCAGCCTCACCTTCGACCATCGTGTGGCCGACGGCGTGGCGGCGGCGGCCCTGCTCGACGCGGTCGCCCGGCACTGCGCAGCGCTGGACGGGACCTGACGGCGCGCACCGGATACGTGGTGGCGGGCCGCTGGTGTCCGCCCGCAGAGGAGAGGAAGAGATGGGCGAATCACCACCGCGCAGCGGTTTCGTAGATGTCCACGACGTCAGCGAGACGTTCTGACAGCGTCCTACCGCAGCGCGCTCTGAGTGTACCGCGTGCGAGGAATCGCTCGTGCCAGGGCAGTTCGTCGAACGCAACTGGAACGGCGAGAGCCGCCCACGAGGAGGAGGTCGGCGATGAAAATCACCCGCATCGAGACGATCAGGGCCAGCGCGCACCCCCGCCTGCTGTGGGTGCAGGTGCACACGGACACCAGGCTGGTCGGCCTGGGCGAGACCTACTACGTCCCCGGCGCGGTCGCCGCCGTGATTCACGACGTGGCCGCCCCGCTGCTGCTCGGTGAGGACCCGCTCGATATCGAGCGGCACTGGGCAACCTTCTTCGCCGTCACGAATTACTACGGCTACGCCGGGGCCGAGATGCGCGCGCTCTCGGCGCTCGACATCGCGCTCTGGGACATCAAGGGCCAAGCCTGCGGGCAGCCGATCTACGGCCTCCTCGGCGGCCGCGTGCGGGAGCGGATCCGCGTGTACAACACGTGTGCCAGTTATGGTCCCGTTCACGGGTGGGCCGCGGCCGCCGGAATCCCGGCATCGGCACGCGGCCACGACGCTGCCGCCGCCGGCACCGCCGGTGGCCACCGCGACTACCGCGACTACGAGGCGTCCCACGAGCGGCCCGGAGAACTGGCGCGCGACCTGCTCGCCATGGGCATCAGCGCCATGAAGATCTGGCCGTTCGACCGCTTCGCCCGCGCTAGCGGCGGCCAGTACATCAGCCCCGAGGAGCTCAACGCCGGGCTGGCCGTGGTGCAGCAGATTCGCGAGGCGGTGGGCGACCGCATGGAGATCGCCATCGAACTCCACGCGAAGTGGAACCTGCCCAGCGCCATCCGCATCGCCCACGCCCTCGAGCCGTACCACATCCTCTGGTTCGAGGACGCCATGACGCCCGACCCAGTGGACGACTTGGCGCGGCTCGTCCAGGAGACGCGCGTACCGATTTGCGTGAGCGAGCGCCTCTTCACCCGCTACGCCTTCCGCCAGGTCCTCGAGCGCAGGGCCGCGCACATCGTCATGCCGGACATCATCTGGACGGGCGGGATCAGCGAGGGCAAGAAGATCGCGGCCATGGCCGAGGCCTACCACTTGCCCATCGCGCCGCACGACTGCACCGGTCCGGTCAACGTGTTCGCCTGCGCGCACCTCTGCGCCAGCTGCCCCAATGCCATGATCATGGAGACCGTGCGCGCCTTCTACCTTGGCTACTACGAGGAGGTCGTCACGCCCAGCATCGACGTGCGCGACGGCCACCTGCACTTCCCCGACGCGCCCGGACTCGGCATACGGCTGCGCCCGGCATTCCTGGCGCGGCCCGACGTGCACGTGCAGAGCACGACCTGACAAGCAGGGCGCGGCCGGCGGGCTGGAAGGCGGCCGTGGGTGCCCTCCGGCGCGGCTCTCCCGACTGCCGGAGGCGGCCCGGTGCGGCGAACGAAAAGCGATTGGAGGCCGAGCGATGACGGGTTTAGAAGCGGTGGCCACGGCGCCACCAGGTACGTGCGAAGAGGCGGTGGCAGCGGTGAGGCAGTGGACGCGGCGGGTATGGGCGGGTGAGGCGGCGCCCGCCGTGGGAGCGCCGGGGCGGGAGGGCTGGTGGGCTCCCGATCTCCCCTTCTCCTTCGTCTACGGTGGAGCACCCTCCGCCGAACTGCTTTCGCGCTGCGTGCGGCGGCGGGAGATCGAGGAGGGAGAAGGGCGCACGGTCTGGCGGGTGGTCCTGACGGACCCGCTGACGGGCCTGGAGGTGGTCTGGGAGGCGACGACGTACGGCGACCTGCCGGCAGTGGAGTGGCTGGTCCACTGCCACAACCCGGGCGCCGCGCCATCGCCGATCCTGGAGCGAGTACGGGCGCTGGACCTCGTGCTGGCCACGGATCCCCGCGAACTGGTGGTCTACCACGCCACCGGGGGCATCGCCCATAGGAGTGGGCAGGTTTTTTGTTCTACTCGGGTTCTCCATAAGTACGGATCGAAGGACGGATCGGGGATCAGGCCGCCGCCAAGCGCGCGTGTGGCGCGGCGGTACGGTCGTGGGGCGGCGAG
>JACQGX010000116.1 GCA_016199265.1 Chloroflexota bacterium
CCGAGCGCCTGCCGCTCCTGGGGCGAGGGCATGACCTGGTGCCTTTGACGCAGGTCCACCATCCACTGCAATGCCTCGACTGACCGCGGTTGGTCGAGCGTTGTGCGTGACGGGGACTCGCGTGAATCGGTCATGGTGCCGCCGTTCTGCCAGATCACGGAGGGGATGTCGTAACGCGTCTGAAACGACGGAAGAAGCCCCCACTGGCTGTTCTGCGGGCTTCCAGAGTCACGGCGAGTCAGCTTCAATGCGGCCTCCTGCAGGTCGTTCCACCTCCAGGAGCCATTCGCTGGGGGCAGCGGCACGTTGCTCTTCTGGAACAGTTCGCGGTTGTAGAACAAGAGTGTGGTGTAGCCATTACTCGGAAGCCCGTACTGCTTGCCGCGAACGTTGGCGTAGTCGATTGCGCCCGGCGCGAACTCGTCGCGGGAGACACGCGCCGCCTTCATCTGATCATCCAGCGGCAAGAGCACCCCGTCGAGGGCCAAGTCAATCGTCCCATCGACGTCATCGCTCACGGCAGCATCGGGCGGCGTGCCCCCCGCGAGTTGCGCCAGGAGAGCTTGCGTGTGGGGGCCAGCGCTCTCGGTCAGTTCGGGTTCGAGTGTGATCTGAGGGCTCTCCTTCTTCCACTCCACAAACGCCTGGTCGTACGCCTGGGCACGCGCAGGTGAGCCGGTGTACAGCCGCAGCCGAATCGTGGCCGGGACCTGTGAGGGGGCCACGCCGGGACGCTCGCCGCTTGCGAACGGACCGCACGCCGCCGAAACCACCCCCGCCCCCGCGACCGCACGCACCCCCATCTGCCTGCGGGATACGCCGCGCCGCGGCGCGATGGGGTGACCCGCCCCGAGGGCCTTCGTGTGCGCGATACGATGCTCGTCGCTGAAGCGTCATTGCCATTCCTCCATTCCTTGTCTTATCTGGCAGTGCCTTGCACCTGTCAAAGCAGCCCCCTGGCCGCGTTGGGCCATAGAGCGATCACCTACCCATCACATAGGGCAGCAGACTGCGCGCCGAGGCGGCGCCCGCGACCACGCCGCGGCGCGGCTCAAATGCAACTGCAGTGGGCTGGCCATGGCTCCAGTCATCATCGACTTGCACCTCGTGTCCCAGGGCCCCAAGGGCCTCACGTACGTCGAGCGGAACGCGTCGCTCGACATGCACGCGGCCCGGGTAGGCGGCGTGCGGATAGAAGGAACTGGGGAAATGCGTGGTGTGCACGGTCGGTGCGTCCAGGGCCGCCTGGAGATCCAGGCCAAAGTCCACCACGTTCAAGAAGAATTGCAGCGACCACTGGTCCTGCATGTCGCCGCCCGGTGTGCCGAAGGCGAGCCACGGTTGCCCCTGGCGCAAAGCCAGCGAAGGGGTCAGAGTGGTACGGGGCCGCTTGCCCGGCGCAAGGGCGTTGGCGTGACGCTCATCCAGGACGAAGATCTGACCACGGGTGCCGAGTGGAAAGCCGAGTCCCTCCACCACGGGGGACGAGGGGATCCAGCCGCCGCTTGGCGTGGCTGAAAACAGATTCCCCCACCGATCTACGACATCGACGTGGGTCGTGTCACCTACCTGCTCGTCGTCCCCGGTTCGGACCGTCTCACCAGTCTGCACACCCAGCGCCCCTGCCGGTTGATCACCCCCCAACCGTGCAGCTGCGCGAGGCAGGCTGAGAGACAGGTGCGCAGCGTCGCCGGGCCGCCACTCAAGGCTCGCCCGTTGCGGATCGACCAGTCGGCGGCGCTCCGCTGTATATGCGTCGGACAGGATGACCGCCAGCGGCACGTCTGTGAACTCGGGATCGCCGTAGTATTGTTCGCGGTCGGTGAACACCAGTTTGGCCACCTCCAGCAAAAGGTGGAGATAGGCTGTCGTGTTGTGCCCGAGCGCGGCGATGTCATAGGTCTCCAGCAGCTTGAGTTGCTGGAGAAGGACCGGCCCCTGGGTCCACGTCCCGCACTTCAGCACCACAACGCCGCGGTAGGTGACGCGCGTCGGCGCCTCTAGGCGGGTGCCGTGCTCGCCGTAGGCCGCCCAGTCTTTTACAGTGAAGAGCGCCCGGTGTGCACGGCCGGTGGCGTCGCGTACGGCATGCGCCGTTGTGAAGGCCACCGCCCGTTCGGCGACCGGGCCCTTGTAGAAATAGTCTATCGCCGCCTGGATCGATGCCTCGCGCCCGCGGCCGGATTCGCGCGCGGCCGCATCGAGCGCGCCCTTCATCGTCATCGCCCAATCGGCGTTGCGCAACAGGGACCCTTCGCTGGGCACCTGATCGCCCGGCAGGTAGATGGCCGCCGACGACGGCCACTCCTGCCGGAAGCGATCGGCGAGTCCGGCAATCCGCGTCCGGAGAGCGGCGTCCAACGGAAACCCGCCCTCTGCGAGCTCCACCGCGGGCCCCAGAATGTCTCCCAGCGAGGCGGTGCCGAAGCGGAGGAGCGCCGCGCACCAACTGCCAAATGCACCCGGCACGGTCGCCGGAAGGAACCCGTTCGGGGGGATGGCGGAGATGCCCTGCTCGCGGAACCACGCGATGGAGGCGCGCTGCGGCGCCCAGCCCTGACCATTGATTGCCACTGTGCGCCCCTGGGCTGCCAGGTGGATCAGAATTGGCGCCTCGCCGCCCAGACCGTTCTCCTGTGGCTTCAGGACCGCCAGGGCGAAGCCCGCCGCCACGCCGGCGTCGACCGCATTGCCGCCCTGCTCAAGCACTCGCAGTCCAATCGCGGCGGCCAGATAGTGCCCGGCCGCCACCATCCCCAGCGTGCCATGCAGCACGGGCCGTGTGGCGAAGCGGGGCTGTACGCTGCCGGTGCGCAGGGCCAACTCGCCGCTGTGGGTATGGGGGGGAGCCGCGATCCATCGAACCCTGTGCTCCTTCCTGATCCGCTTCTCTACTCGCACTCTGCGATGTGGCCTGTACGCGGCCTTTACCGTTCCATCCTATGAATGGCTTCTTGCAGCATCGCCGCCCGCCGCGAGCCTTCCTCGTCCGACACTTGGACCAGGCCCAGGCGCAGGAAGCGCGGGATAATGTCCTCCGCCACTGGGCACATACCCTCGTGATAGCGGTAGCCGCTCTTGGCGATGTAGAAGGGGCACCGTACCGGGCAATCCGGCTCCCCATACGCCGTCGAGCCCTTGAAAATGTCGAAGTGGTAGGCGGGCGCGTTCAACTGCGCAAAGCCCGAGTTGATCTTCAGCCCGATCTCGTTGCAGACCTGCTTGAAGCGGTCGAGACTCAGCCCGTAGCGGTCGCCCTCCCAGGTGCAGGCCCAAACGTAGCCCGCCTGCCTAGCGTCTGACGGCACGTGGCGCTGCCCGAGCCACGCGCAACCGCCGATCGCCTCGTTGAGCCGGTGGAGGTTGCGCGTGTACTGCTCGACGTAGCCCATGACACGCTGGACCTGGCCCAACCCCACGGCCGCCGTGACCTCGTTCATGCGGAAGTTGAGCGTCATGAACTGCGGCGATTCGCCGCTGAACGCCCACTCGCCATAGATCTTGCTATAGAGGTCCTCGCGATCGGTGGTGAGCATGCCACCGTCGCCGGTCGGCAGGTGCTTGCCCTGCTGGAAGCTGAACGCACCGAGGTCGCCGTAGGTACCGGCGTGCTGTCCTTTCCAGCACGAGCCCATGTTGTGCGCGCAGTCCTCGATCATGAACAGGCCGTGCTCGTCGCAGATCCGCCGCAACTCGTCGAGCTCGGCGCACAGCCCCCAGAGGTTCGTGACGACCAGCGCTTTGGTGAGCGGTGTGATGTTGGCGCGTACGGCCTCGGGATCTAACAGGTACGTATCGCGCCGCACGTCGACGAAGCGCGGCACCGCGTTGAACCAAAGCGCCGCCAGCCCACCGAAGTGCACAATCGGATCGCAGATCACCTCGAAGCCGGTGCCGGCGCCGCTCACGGCCACCGCCTGCGCCAGCGCGGTCATCGCCGAGTTGCGGGCGATGGCAAACCGGCTGCCGACCAGCCGGGCAAAGGCTCCCTCGAAGCGAGTGACCATGCCGCCCGTTTGCCAGCCAAGCCGGCCGCTGGTCAGCACTTCCTTGACGTACCCAAGCTCTAAATCATCGAAAACGCGTGCCATGCTTCTTGTTCACTCCTCGCCGTAGCTCGTCGTTGCGTTGGGCCACAACTGCCGCGCGGCACTCACGGACCGGGATCCTCGCTTTCGATCTGACGGGCGCATCGAATTACGCCACGACCATCCACGACCCACTTGCGACTGCCTACTGCCTACTACCCGGATGGACGCGCCGGCCGGCGTAGTCGCGGTAGAGGCGGCCACGCGGGTTGGGCGGCGCATCTGCTGCGCCGGCTGCGTAAAAGCTGCGGATTTCCTCCGACCAGCGGACGTCGGGCAGTGGCATGACACCGCCGTCTTGGAACTGCACGTATGGCGGCTGATCCCGATCTTCTGCGCTGGGATTACCGGCAGCGTCGCTATCTCTGGGGCCACCGCTATCGGCGGCCCCACGGTCACGCACTAGTAGGTGCGCACGACCGCTCTGTATCCAGCGGATGATGCGCTCACGGTGCGGCGATGGCGGCAGCCACCTGGCCCACTCGGGCTCGCCCGGCAATGCTTCGGCCGCGGCTGCTTCCTCCTCGTCGAGCACCCAGCGCCGGTTTCCTTTCACATCGCGGTAAGTGCGGGCGAGCGCGAGCGCCAGCTCTTTGTAATGATTGAGTTTGTTCTCGGTGTCCTGGGCGACATCGCGGATCGCCTCGGCCCGTGCCACGACCGTGTCGCGCTCGGTACCGGCGAGCGGCTGGCCGGACCGGAGTTGCGCTTTCAGTGACGGCGCCATCGCGACCGCCTCCTGCCGGAGCGAACCGCCGATCTGCTCGAGCGCGTCGGCGATACCGCTCACCTCCTGGCGGAAGCGCTCGTACTCCTGGAGTCGCTGCTCCATGCGCCCGAGCATGAACACGGCATCGTCGATCAGCGACTCGAGTGGCTGGGGTGTGGCCGCGGCTGTTTCCGGCTCCTCGTGCAGCACCCGCTTCAACTCGTCGATCGAGCCGCAAACGTCTCGGAAACGCGTGGACCGTACGTCGGCGAGCCCCGGCGGCTCTACAGCCCCAGTGTCGTCCGTCCGGACGGCGCCATTCGCTGCGTTTCCTGCGTTTCCTGCGCTTGCTGCACGTGCCGTCTCCATCGAGTACCCTTTCCGGTGTATCCCCTGTGCGGTCAGTGCGATCGGCGGCAGGGTCATTATAGGCGGATTGTCTACCATTCACAATTCAGCGAAGTGCGGGAGGTGCAGGCAAAACATCCGGATGAGTCTCCGCTCACCCTGAGCCTGTCGAAGGGCGAACTGCCGGGCCCTTCGACAGGCTCAGGGTGAGCGGATGCTGCCGCCGGGACTTCTGCGTCCGCCCAAGAGCGGGGGAGTATCCATCATGACTGCGACGACCACGGCGACGACCACGGCGACGACAACTGAAACGCTCGATAAGGAGCTCCTGTCCCACCTGGTGCTCGATTTCCGTCAGATGGCGGCGTTTGCCGAAGCACCGTGGGTATTCGTGTGCGGCGAGGGGATACGCATTCAGGACAGCGAGGGGCGCTGGTATCTCGACGGCCTCTCGGGGGTGTTCGTCAACAGTCTCGGCTACGGCAACGAGCGCGTGCTCGAGGCGGCGCTTGCCCAGCTCAAGCAGCTCCACTTTGCACCGCCGCTGCACGGCACCAACCCGCCGTCCATCGCGCTGGCCGAGCGCCTACGCCGGGTCGCACCGGCGGCGATGCGCGGCGAGCACGGCGTGAGCGTCAAGCTCTTGTCTGGCGGCTCGGAGGCGACCGAGGCGGCGATGAAGATCGCGCGGCAGTACTGGAAGCAGGCCGGCCACCCGCGCAAGTACAAGATCGTCGCCCGCTACGGCGCGTACCACGGTGCCACGATGGGCGCCCTCTCGGCCGGCGGTGGCTGGGAGCGCAAGAGCGTGTTCGAGCCCCTCGTCGCCGGGTTTCTGCATCACCATCCGCCGCAGGCGTTCCGTTCCCTTTTCGGGAAGGAACTCGACGCGACCGCGTGCGGTATTGCCAGCGCCACGCTCGTCGAGCGGACGATCGAGGCCGAAGACCCGGAGACGATCGCCGCCGTGATCGTCGAGCCGATCTCGGTCTCGTCGGCGGGCTACACCGTGCCGCCGCCGGCGTACTACCAGCTCCTGCGAGAAGCGTGCGACAGGCACAACGTCCTGCTGATCTACGACGAGATCATCACCGGGTTCGGCCGGCTGGGCGAGTGGTTCGGCGCCGACTACTACGGCGTCGCGCCCGACCTGCTGTGCTGCGGCAAGAGCATGGGCGGCGGCTACGCGCCCCTGGCGGCAGTGCTGATTGCCGGCCGCGTCTGGCAGGCGTTCCTTGGTGGGGTGGAAGAGCGCAAGGAGTTCCACCACGGCCACACGTTCGGCGGCAACCCCGTCGCCGCCGCCGTGGGTGCGGCCGCGATCGACGAGATCGAGTCGCGCGGGCTGATCGCCCACGCCCGCGACCAAGGGGCATACCTCGCCGGCCGCCTGAACGGATTGCGCGAGCGCTACCCCGAGCTCATCGCCGACGTGCGCGGCGCCGGGCTGCTGCAGGGCTTTGAGTTCGATCCGGTGCGCCAGCCCAAGGCGAGCAAGCCGGGCAAGCGCTTCGAGGCGCTGGCGCGCGAACGCGGCCTCATCGCCCGCTGCGGCGACGAGTTCGTCGTCTTTGCGCCGCCCTTGGTGACCACCCGGGACGAGCTCGACGAGATACTCGACGTAACGGACGCGTGCCTGCAGGATCTGGCGGCCGCGCCACGACCGTAGGAGCCATTGAAGTGGATCGAAGAGGCGGCGCCGGCAGCATACGCAGCACGCCGTTCATGCTATACGTCGTCTCGAAAGGAGCCGCGCCATGGCCACCTCGGTCCGCCTGACCATCCACGACCTGGAAGGGCTGCCCCAGCCGCTCGAGGACAAGCGCTACGAGCTCATCGACGGGGAGTTGTACGTGTCTACCCAACCAAGCTGGCAGCACCAATCCGTGTGCAGTGAAGTTACTGTGCTCCATGGGACATGGAGTAAGTTGACGGGAGCCGGCATGGCGCTCTTCGCCCCTGGCCTCGTCTTCGCCGTGGACGAGGCGGTGGCGCCGGACGTGGTGTGGGTCAGCAAGGAGCGGATGCCCCACGTGCTCGCGCCGGACGGGCGGCTCCGGGCGGCACCCGACCTGGTGGTAGAAGTGCTCTCCCCCGGCAGCGCCGACGAGCAGCGCGACCGGGACATCAAGCTGGCGCTCTACTCCCGGCGCGGTGTGCGCGAGTACTGGATCGTGGGCTGGCAGCAGCGCGCGCTCGACGCCTACCGCCGCGGCGAGGACGCCGCCCTCCACCACGCGGCCACCCTCTACGAAGAGGACACCGTCCACTCCCCGCTGCTGCCTGGCTTCACCTGCCGCGTCGCCGACCTTTTGGCCGGTCTACCGTAGCGCGAGATCGACGCCAAGCTGGGACTGGTGCTGCTAAACCAAGTGCAAAGTGAGGCTGCCTGTGGGTTTCACCTTGGCTTCGGTTTAGAGACGGCGAGCGTCGTCGCGTTCAGCGTTCGAGGAGTGGCGCTCACGGCGCCGCAGCGTTGATGGCGTTGACCTGCCGGGCAGCGGCGCGGAAGGCGTCGACGACTGACTTCATGCCACGGGGACTGAGGTCGGCTGCCCTGGGCTTGGCTTAAGTTATGATCATGCCTTCACGGAACGAATCGCATGGCGCGCCGGACACGTCAATCTGGCCCAACACATTCGTCAGGCCCAGCCATCCTGCTGTATCACAGCACGGACGTAGCCTCAGCGCTCAAGCTTCTGAATGGAGCACCACTCGATGCCGGTGAAGCACAGACGGCACACATCGACGGTGCGCTGGGCTTCTACTTGGCTACTTTGGTGAGCGATGCCGAGTACTTCGCGTTGCGCCGACAAGGTACGATTCTTGAGTATATGCTTTCCAGCGATGCCGTTGCAGCGCTGCTCACAGCAGGCGTCATTCGGCGTCCGATTCCGGCCGGCAAGACCATCCGTTTCGCCGGTGATGAGTTGTTCGTGCCACCAGAGGCATTCAGCGCCTTCAATCGGCTAGTGCAGGAAGGGAAGATCCGTGTCCGCCCGTATCGCTCTTGAACACCACCACCGGTACACCGCCCAAGATCTGGACGTTTTCGGTGATCCACTACCGTGGATACGCGCACGACCGGAGATGTTCTTCCGATCAGGCCGGTTCAGTCCCGAAGCCGCTGCGGTCGAGCTTGTCGGCGAGGCTCTGCTCTGCGACGTGCTCGATGTGACCGTTGAGCGCCTGGGCGATTGGTGGATCGTTTCAAGCAGTCAGGATTGGTTGTCTGCTGCCGATGTCGAGAAGGTGTTCCGCCGGATCGTGCCGTTTCCAGAAGCCGGTCCGAACAGCATGCGCGCAGAAGTGCTGCTGGCGGCATTTTGCCGCGACGTGGTGACGCAGGGATCCGGCCGGCGGCTCGCCATTGCCGGATCTCCCGACGCTGCGCTGACTGCCCTTTTCGAGCGCACGTGCCGTCAGGGGCGGGCAGTGGCCTTTCGCTGCTGATCGCTCCTCCCGCGAACGCCGAAGGAGCCCTACCGCACGGCGAGGGCGTACCACTCACCGCGCCGCGGCATTGATGGCGTTGACCTGCTGAGCCGCCGCGCGGAAGGCGTCGACGACCGACTTCTCATTCTTGGTAAAGACGGCGCTGACCGTGGCCGACCACACCTTCTTCGATTCGTTGTCCTCCTTGAAGAACTGCTCGGGTCGAGCATAGTCCTTCTTGGTGCCGTCGGCAAATGCGGCAATGTTCTTATCGGCGAGCTGCGGAATACCCTTCTTGGTCAACTCGACGTACCGGTCCTGCCACGACTTGCGGGCCGGCTGGTGGCCGACGATCGTCACCGCCAGCTCCTGCCACTGGTCGCCCTGGAGGAACTTCACCAGCTCCCACGCCCCCTCACTGTGCTTGGACCCTTGCCAGATGGCCCAGCCGTCGATGGTAGCGCCGGTATCGCGGCGCGCCGGTCCCTTCGGCAGGACGGCCACGTCCCACTGATCGGCCTGTTCCGGCGCCTCCTTGACCCACCGCGCCAGGATCCAGGACCCTTCGGTCAGCGTCGCCAGGCTGCCCTGGCTGAGCGCGATGTAGGCCGACACGCCAAGCGAGCTGATGTCGGCCGCCTTGGCCATGGTGCGGTCCTGCCACATGCGGTCGTGCATCCACTGCAGCGCATTGAGCGCCTCTGGCGAGTCCCACGCCGCCTTGGTGTTGTCCTTGAGGTCGACTTGCCACCCGCCGTTCTGGCGGATGGAAATGCCGGGCCGCGGGAAATTCATCGCCACGTACCAGCCCCACTGCTTCTGATCGGGCTCCGCCAGTCTGACCATAGCCTCACGCCAGCGGTTCCAATCCCAGTTGGCGCCTGGCTGGGGAATACCTTTGCGCCGGAACATGGTGCGGTTATAGTAGAGACCAAATGTGCCCATGTACATCGGCAGCGCAAACTGGCCGCGCTCCGGTGTGTTCCAGGTCTTCAGGAGCGCCTCGACGTAGTCGGATAGCGGCACCTGCTTGCCGTCGCGCTTGAGCAGCGGGGTCATGTCGGCGAGTAACCCCTGCCGTCCCCAGTCTGGGAGCGACGCGCAGCAGTTGCCGGAAACGTCGGGCCCGGTGCCGGACAGCCACTTGGCCAGGATCTTGTCCCGCCAGCTCTGGCCACCGGGCGTGCTGACCTGCGGCTCGGGCTCGACCGTGACGTGGGGAAGCTTCTCCTTGAAGAGCGCTGCGCCCTTGGCGGCGGCCTCGACCATCGGATTCTTGTCGTTGCCCCAGGTGCTCCAGCGCAACGTGACCGGTTGCTTTGTCCGCGTGCCCCCGGCGGGGCCCTGCTGTGCGGCGCCGGGCGCGCACGCGGCGAGCGCAGCGGCCACGCCCAAAGGCACCGCGCCGCGGCCGAACATGCGCCGCCGGGTCATCGTTGCCAGCGCGGTGTGCGTCGTCTGTTTCGTCCGCCTTACCTGCATTGTGGTAAGTACACCTCCTCTGCGTGCAGGATACGCAACCCACCTCAACAAATACCTCCACACGGTCTATCGAGAGTACGCCAGCGCACGCCAAGACGCGTCACAGGCGCCTGCCGGCAGCAGATCCCGCACATGCGCAGTGTCATCTGCTATGCTGCGAATCACGATGGCGATTGAGTCGGCGGTCGAGAGCGTTGAGGCGAACGTCGACGTATTACCTGCCACGGCGCCGGCTACAGGGGTAGCCGGACCGCCACAAGGGAGCTGGACGTACGAGGACTACCTCGCACTCCCCGATGACGGAAAGCGCTACGAAGTCATCGACGGAGTGTTGTACGTGTCACCGGCACCCTCACCCAAGCACCAGCGGCGTCTCCTGAACCTAGTGATCAAGCTCGTCGGGTTTGTTCGCGAACACGCTTTAGGCGAAGTCTTCATTTCGCCAGTCGATCTGCTGATACCGGGGGCGAAGCCCGTCCAGCCGGATGCGCTGTTCATCGCTCGAACGAACCCCGCGCGTATCGACGAGGAGCGGAACATCGCAGGCGTTCCCGACCTCATCGTCGAAGTCGCCTCGCCGTCCACTGCAGGCTACGACCGGCGCGAGAAGCAGGATCTGTACGCGCGCGCGGGAGTTCGGGAGTACTGGTACGCGCATCCGACCGAGATCACGATCGAGTTGCTGGCGCTCGATCCCGAACGTGGCACGTACCGTTCGGTGGGTGTCTTCGGTCGTCACAGCCGCCTGCCGACAACGGTGCTCAAGGGACTACCGTTTACCGTGGGCGAGCTGCTGGAGGGAGACGGCTCCCGGCAGTAGCTGCCGGCCACCTTGTGTCATCTGTCTCCTAACAGGCGGAAGACCCCCC
Source organism: Chloroflexota bacterium (assembly GCA_016199265.1). Taxonomy (GTDB): domain Bacteria; phylum Chloroflexota; class UBA11872; order UBA12225; family UBA12225; genus JACQGX01. Next base: position 10,932 of record JACQGX010000116.1, read on the forward strand.
GTCCTCGTGCAGCACGGTGCCACCGCGGGCTGAAGCGATGCAGTCATTGCCCATCGGGTCTTTGAACAATTGTTGCGCAACCGCAATAATTGTTCAAATGATAGTGTGCCGGGAGGTACTCAGGCGCTGGATCGTACTGAGCGGGCCGCCGTGCAGATCGGCGAGGTCGCGGGAAGGGTCCCGCGACCCAGGCTTCTTGGCGCCATCTTACTCAAGGCACGGGCAGTCGGGGTGGATGATGCTCCCGATGCGCAGCGGCTGGACCTCGCCTTTCTCTGCTCCCTTGTCGAAGATCCGCGGGAACTGTCGGCCGAATTGAGGGGTTCCGAACGCAAGTGGCTCCGGCAACGTCAGGAATTGCTTGAGCCCGCTGCCGCGGTCTGGCGTGCTCTGGGCGACCAAGCGGACGATGCCTACCGTGCGTTCAGACTGTTGAGTCAGCTCTGAGGGTCACCACCCTGGCTGCTCGGTGCGCGTGCGGACCGATACGGCTCTGATCGCTGGCGGAGGCGTACAGGGGGAGTTGGGCGCAACGGTCAAGAGCCGATCTCGGCCGCGACGGTGCCGCTATTACCTACGTGGCGCGACTGCCCGCCAGACCGCGAGGTACATGGGCACCCGCTACGGCCGCACCATCGATCCCGAGTACGCGCTGACTCCCGACGACATCTGGGAAAGCCGTACGTTCGACGACGTCGTGCACTGCATAATGCTGTACGACAAGGCGCCCGGCGTGATGGTGGACTTTAGGCGCGGCGAGGAGGGTGTAGCCTACGAGCTACCATACCGTATGCTGGTGCCCCGGCAGATTGACGGATTGCTCGCGGCCGGACGCGCGGTCAACGTCGAGGTCGCCACACGGTTGCGGGCGCGCTGGATGGTAATGCTGACCGGCGCGGCCCGACGGTACTGGCTTGGCCATCGTCGCCTCGAATGGCGTGGTGTCGCATTTCGACTGGCGCGACCCGAAACACATCCTGGCCTGGGCATACCACCGCGAGGTGGGAGAGGGATATCTGGTTTTCCGGGATCGGGCGTCCAATGACGTAGTCGAGGTCGTGGGCCAGGGTGTGCTGACCGAAGACGGCCATTGCAGCTACTCGCCGGACGGCAACTGGCTGCTGACCGACACGTATCCCCGGCGGAAGCCGTACCGCACCCTCATTCTTTCTGATCTGCGGACTGGCCGGCGGATCGACGTCGGACGGTTTCTCTCACCGCCCGAGATTACCGGCGAGATCCGCTGCGATCTCCATCCTCGCTGGAGCCAGGATGGCACCCTCGTCTGCTTCGACTCCGTTCACGAGGGGTCGCGGCAGCTCCACGTCGTGGACGTTTCCGAGGCCACCGGCGTGCGCCGCTGAGCGTACTTCACACCCTTCCCGTCGTCTGCCCTGCGCTCATCGAATGGCGCGCTTGGACAGGCGCAGCGCGACCGGAATCCCCGATAGGCATTACGTCCGCACCTGCCCCTGCAACACCTCTATAGAAGCCGCGTGTGGACTCAGACGCCGCTGCCCTGCCTCCTGGCCTATCTGCGTTCATCTGCGTTCATCTGCGGTTTCTGCTTTTCGTTCTTTGCCGCCGCGTCTCCACCTCGTCTACCTCCTGGGCGCCGGGTGCACCATCCGGGTCGCTACGAAGCACAACGCCATAGGCAGTGCGGGCGTGCTCGGGTGTGACTTTGCCGTCGCGTACGTCGGCGAGGACACGCGCCGGATCGCGGGCGAACGGATCGCCCCAGCCTCCCGCGCCGGGGAGGACGTGGCGAAAGACGTCTCCCTCGCGGCCGGTGAGCAGCGTCTTCGGCGGCAGCCGCTCCCACCGGCGCTCGGGCTCACCAAGTGACGAAGGACGAAGAGCCTGCCCTGAGCCTGTCCAAGGGACGAAGGACGAAGGAGACCGTACGTCCACGACCGCTTCGCGGCACCACGTTGAGAAAGTGCAATCTGCCACCGAAGAGGTGTGTCACCACGAGCGCCACTAGCGCGAACGCGGAAACGGTCAGGAGTATAGAGGCCGCTGGTCCGTTTTCTCAGCACGATGTAGGCCAACTTCCCGGCAACCCGGGGCTGGCCTTACGATCCAATGTGGCCAGTCCCAACCAGGGAGGACACACAGGTCCGCCCGTTCGCCGCGGCCTGGCCAGCAGCAGCTTGCGATGGGGGATAATTGGAACCAATGACTGTTCCCCGCCGCCGGCTGTCCGTTCCCCTCTCTGCGTGGCTCGTACGCGCGTTGGGACGAGGCGGCCCACCGGCGGGACCGGAGGCGGCCGGGCCAGGCATGGAGAGCCGGCGCGCGCTCGCCAAGTGGGTCATCCTGGGCAGCCTCATCGGCGTCGTCGCCGGGATCGGCGCGATCGTGTTCTTTAGCGCCATCGAGCTCGCCGGAGCGTTCTTCCTGCATGCGATCGTCGGCTACTTTCCGCCCGGCCCGACGGGGGAGGGCGAAACGATCATCCGGCCGATCGCTCGCCCCTGGCTGCTTCCGGTGGTCACGACGGTGGGTGGTCTGCTCAGCGGGCTCATCGTCTACACGCTGGCGCCGGAGGCCGCCGGCCACGGCACCGACGCCGCGATCGAGTCGTTTCACTTCCGCGGCGGCCGCGTGCGCCGGCGCATCCCGCCGGTCAAGCTCGTCGCCTCCGCCCTCCTGATCGGCTCGGGCGGCAGCGCCGGTCGCGAAGGCCCCACGGCGCAGATGGCGGCCGGGTTCGGCTCGATGCTGGCCGACGCGTTCAAGCTCACGGCGACCGACCGGCGCATCGCCGCCGCGACCGGCATGGGCGCGGGCATCGGCGCCATCTTCCGCGCGCCGCTGGGCGGCGCGATGATGGCCGCCGAGGTGATGTACCGCAGCGACCTGGAGATCGAGGTGCTGATTCCGTCGCTCATCGCCGCCATCATCGGCTACAGCATCTTCGGCTGGTGGACGGGCTGGGAACCGGTCTTCGGCAGCCAGCCCGACTTGGCCTTCAACCAGCCGCTGCAGCTCCTGCCGTACGCCGCGCTGGGCGTCCTGTGCGGCGTCGTGGGGATCGCCTACGCCCGGATGTTCTACGCCACCGAGCACTTCTTCCGCCGCCTGCCGCTGCCGCGCGTCCTCAAACCGGCGCTCGGCGGGCTGCTCATCGGGATCATCGGGCTGGCGATTCCGCAGGCGCTGCACACCGGCTACGGTTGGGCCCAGATTGGGATGGGGCCCGGTCTGCTGCTGCTGCTGCCACTCTGGCTGGTGCTGCTCCTCCCCCTGGCGAAGATCGTGACCACGTCGCTCTCCATCGGCTCGGGCGGCTCGGGCGGCATCTTTGGCCCGGGGCTGGTGATCGGCGGCCTGCTCGGCTCGGCGTTCTGGCGGCTAGGCGCCGGCTGGGTGCCCGGCATGCCCAGCAGCCCGGCGCCATTCGCCATCGTCGGCATGATGGCGCTCTTCGGCAGCATCGCCCACGCGCCGCTGGCGGTCATGCTGATGGTCGCCGAGATGACCGGCAACCTCTCGCTTCTCGCACCGGCGATGATCGCGCTGGGCGTCGCCATGCTCATCGTCGGCGGCGAGACGATCTACACCAGCCAGCTCAAGACGCGCGCCGATTCGCCGGCGCACCGCTACCGGTTCAGCTTCCCGCTGCTGGCCACGCTGCCCGCGCGCGCGGCGATGGCGCCGCCGGCGGCGGTGGTCCACGGCGACACGACGGTTGCGGCGGCGGCGCAGGCGATGGCGAGCCACCAGCTCGATGCGGTGCCGGTGCTGGCGCGCGACGGCACGTTCCTGGGGACGCTCGCCCAGGAGGACGCTGCCGGCGTGCCACACGAGCAGCGCGACCGCACACCCGTCGCGCGCATCGCCGCCGATACGTCCTCAACCGCGCCGAACGACACGCTCGACAACATGCTGCACGAGCTGGCCGAGAGCGAACGGTCGTGGCTGCCGGTCGTCGAACCGGTGTCGAAGCGGCTGCTGGGGGTCGTGACCGTGGCCGGCGCGCTGCAGGAGTACCGCGCGGCGATGCGCCGCGGCGTGCGGCGCATCGGCAGCCTCGTGGAAGGCACGACGATGGTCGAGGCGCCGATCGCCCCCGCCGCGCCGCTCGCGTGGCAGAAGCTGGCGGGGGCGGGGTTACCGGCGGGCGCGGTCGTGATGGCGCTCAATCGGCACGGCGAAGTGCTCATCCCCCGCGGCGATACGACGCTCCAGCCCGGCGACGTCCTGATCCTCGTCGTCTCGCCGGCGGCCGAGGCACCACTCCACCGCTGGCTGGCCGAAAACGCCCGCCACCGCCCAGAAGCGGAGCCATCCGCTGCACCTTCGGGCGCCAGAAGCGCTGGGGGCACGCTGGTGCCGCCATCAGCCAGTTCGAGCGGTCCCGGAGCAAGCAACACGGCGGCGCTCGTACCGCCGGCAGACGGGCAAGACGGGCAAGACGGGCAAGACGGGCAAGACGGGCAAGACGGGCAAGACGGGCAAGACGGGCAAGACGGGCAAGACGGGCAAGACGGGCAAGACGGGCAAGACGGGCAAGACGGGCAA
>JACQGX010000120.1 GCA_016199265.1 Chloroflexota bacterium
AAGTGCAAAGTGCAAAGTGCAAAGCCTGCCCTGAGCGCAGTCGAAGGGTGAGGACGCCTGCGGGTCCCACCTTGGCTTCGGTTTAGGTACAGCGTGCGCGCGTGTTTGCTCATGGCCGGCCCTTCCAGGTGATGCCTCCGTCGTCGCTGCGGAACACCCGACCGCGGCCGTCGACCACGAGGACCGCCTTGCCACCGTTCGAGCCGGCCGCCGGCTCGACGGCCAGCGCGGCCACGTCGGTCTGCAGCGGCAGGCGCGTCCAGCTACCGCCGCCGTCGACGGACTTGAACAGGCCGCGGTCGGTGCCGGCATACAGCGCACCGGTCAGCGTCCGGCCATCGGTCGCGGCGAACCGATCGCCGCTCGACGGGTCGTAGACGAGCGCGCGAATCTGCCGCGTCGGCAGCGCGCCGTTGACAAACCCGTTGGCGTTCGTCCACGCTTTCCCGTCGGCGCTAACCAGGACTCCCTGGTCGGCCGTCGCCAGGTAGAACGCGCGCTGGCCGCCGGTCCACACCGCCAGGCCGCTCGGCGTGCCGGGCGCCGTGCCGACGAGCGTCCAGCGCGTGCCCTCGTCGCGCCCCTCAAAGATCCCGTGCCCGATCACTATCGCGTACAGCCGGTCGGGCTCGGCCGGATCGATGGCCAGCGCGTGGACGTCGGTGCCGGGCAGGTCGTGCCCCAACGGTGCCCACGTGCGCCCACCGTCGCCACTTTTCAGCAATACGTCGTGGCCGGCGGCGTAGACGAGCTGTGGCCGCGCCGGGTGGACGGCCAGCCCCATCACGTCGCCGGTGACACCGGCCGCACCCCACGTGCGCCCGCCATCGCCGCTGGCGATCATCCCCTCGTGATGGCCGAGGAGCACCGCGCCTGAGCCGGCCGGGCTTGCGGGGCGCACTGAAGTGCCGGCACCGCTCGAGCCACCGGGCAGGAACGCCAGCGTGTGGTAGTGCCTGGCTTCCGAAGGAAGCTGCGCCAGTGGCTGTTGGTCCTGCTGCGCCGAGCGCGACGCGGCATAGAGCCACACCACCGCGCCGACCACGACAAGCGTGGCGAGGGCGCCGCCGGCGAGCCAGCGGATGAGAGGCGAGTAAACGGTGAAGCGTGCGGTGCGAGGAGCGGGCGCTCGCGGCGCCGGCGGCCGCGGCGCACGCGTCTCCGATGGTGCGACCGCCGCGGCAACGGCAGACGTGCCCGCCGGGTGCGTCTCTGTACCGGACTGGGCTGTGGTGCCCGGGTGCGAAGCGGCGCCGTTGGCGGACGCGACACGGTGTATGCCGCCGCGGCGGGCGCGGATGGCTTGCACCGACCGTTCGATCTCGGCGTCAACCTCGGCGGGGCCAACCCCAGCGCGTACCGGTGTCTCGACCTCCGCCACTCCCGCACGAAGACGAAACCCATCGGCAACAACAAAACCATCCCGGCCGTCGTTCCCCCTCTCCACCGGAGTGGAGAGGGGGCCAGGGGGCGAGGTCGGCTCCAGTCGCTCGCCCGCGTAGCCGTTCGTCGCCTTGAGCAGCGCGATCGCGTGCCGCTTGTGGCGCTCGCGCAACTCGCGGTAGTCGTCCTCGACCAGATGGCCGAGCTGGTAGTCGTAATCGAGCTCGCGGATCGCCTCGAGCGCCGCGTCGCGCGCCGCGAGGAGATCGTGCGCACCGGCACCGTCGTGGTCGCCGAGCGCGGCCGGCCCACCGCGATCGCCTTCGGCGAACGCCCCCACCGGACGGCGGCGCAGCGGCGCGAGCACGAGCGCGACGGTGCCACAGGCGACGGCTGCCAGCAGTGCGCCCAAGACGACGATCACTGTCGTTACGCGCTCCTCCGTTCGAGGCGCTCCAGCTCGCGCTCGAGCAGCGCCTCGTACCGCTGCCGTTCCGCCTCGGTAAGCGATTCCACCGGCGTTCCCGCGGGTGCGCCCGCGGGCGTCGATGGTGACGCAAACGTCGCCGCCCCTGTGCCCCGACGCCGTTCGCGCAGGACCATCCAGACCGTGACGAGCCCGGCGATCGGGATCGCTAGGGCACCCCACCAGACCACCTGGCTGAAGCCGGTGCGCGGTGGGACGAGCAAGACCTCCTCGCCGTAGCGCGCGACGAAGTAGGCGATGATCGCCTCTCGGGAATCACCGGCGGCGAGCCGCTCGCGGACGATTTCGCGCATCTGCGCGGCCAGCGGTGTCGGCGAGTCGGCAACAGAGAGATTTTGGCAGATGGGGCACTTGAGCACTTTGGCGATCGCCTGCGCCTCCCGCTCGATCCGGCCGGCATCGTGACCATCGGCCAGCGCGACGGCGGGCGCGACGGCGGCCGCGAGTGCTACCAGCACAGCGCAGACCAGACGAAGGACGAAGGACGAAGGACGAAGCAAGCTGTCCTTCGATAATGTGTTCCGTCGACGGTCCTTCGTCCTTCGTCTCATGGGCCGTGTCGCGTGCGCATCCGCGTCGCGTTCGGACAAGCTAGACCTCACCGGCAACCACCTCTCTGGCCTGCGCGGCCGGCGCTGCGGGTGACACGATGGGGCGCGCCGCGGGCACGTGGACACGCGCTACACGGGCGCGTTCCGGCCAGGCGGCGATGAGCGTCCCGAGCAGGAAGAGCGCGCCGCCGGCCCAGATCAAGCTTACCAGCGGGTTGACAAACACCCGGAAGCTGGCCACGTTGCCCTCCTCCCAGCCGGTGAGCAGCACGTAGAGGTCGTCGAGCCACGGCCCGACGGTGCGGTACGCCACCCCGGTGATCGGTTGCTGCTCCCAGTTGCGGTAGATCCGCCGTTCGGGGCGCATCTCGCCGAGGTCGGCCGTGTCGTTACGCACCGCCAGACGCGCGAAGATCGTCTGTACCCCGGGCGCCGGGCGCTCGTAGAGCCCGCCGTACGTGAACGTGTAGCGCCCCACGGTCATCGACTCCCCAGGAGCGAGCGTTCCGGTGCGTTCCACCTGGTAGTAAGACGAGCCGATCACGCCGAACGCGGCGAGCACGACCGCCAAGTGGACGAGATAGCCGCCGTAGCGGCGCCGCGCCCGGCCGACGAGACGCACGAGCGCTACCGGCAGCGGCTCGCCGGTGGTACGCCGCCGGACGCGTACCCCGCGCCAGTACTCAAGCACGATCGTGCCCAGCGTGAACGTCGTCGCGGCGCTCGCCAGCGCGGCCATTCCTTCCCGGATACCGAGAACGAAGAGTACGGCGGTGACCGCCACCGCGACGAGCACCGGCCAGCGGAGGTTGCGCCACAGGCTCGCGAGCGAGGTCCGCCGCCAGGCCACCAGTGGCCCGACGCCCATCAGCACGACCAGCGCGATCAGCAGCGGCCCGTTGACGAACTGGTAGAACGGCGCTCCAACGGAGATCTTCACGCCGCGGACGACCTCCGACACCAGGGGGAAGATCGTGCCCCAGAACGTCGCCACGGCCGCCGCCACCAGGAGGAGATTGTTCAGCAGAAACGCCGCCTCGCGCGACACCACGCTGTCGAACTCGCCTTCGGGCGCCAGGTGAGCCAGGCGGAAGAAGAGCAGACCGAGCGAGAGCACCAGCACCACTCCGAGAAACGCGAGGAAGTACGGGCCGATCGCCGACTGCGCGAACGAGTGGACGGAGCTGAGCACGCCGCTGCGCACGACGAAGGTGCCGAAGATGGCCAGCGCAAAGGTGGCGATCACCAGGCCCAGGTTCCAGGTTTTCAAGAGACCTCGCCGTTCCTGCACCATGATCGAGTGCAGGAATGCCGTCGCCACCAGCCAGGGCATCAGCGCCGCGTTCTCCACCGGGTCCCAGCCCCAGTACCCACCCCAGCCGAGCACGTGGTACGCCCACCACGCGCCGGCCAGCAGCCCCGTGCCCTGCACCGCCCAGGCAAAGACCATCCACCGGCGCACCGGCGCGAGCCACTCTCGTGCCAGCCGGCCGGTAAGGAGCGCGGCGATGGCGAAGGCAAACGGCGCCGAAAAGCTCATGTAGCCTGCGAGCAGCAGCGGCGGGTGGATGCGCATGCCGTCGTCCCATAGGAGCGGATTGAGCCCGCGGCCGTCCGGCGGCGGCGTCGCCAGTTGCTCGAAGGGGCCGGCGACAAAGCCGAGCACCCCCAGGAAGAAGAGCTGGATGGCGAAGAGCGCGCCCAACGTCGCCGGGATTAGTGCCCGGTGCCGGTGGAACTCGATCCAGGCAACAGCGGCGGCAAGCAGCGTCAGCCCCCACGCCCAGAAGAGGAGCGAGCCGGCCTGGCCACCCCAGAAACCGGTGAGCGCTACCGAGAGCGGCGCGTCGCGCGTCGAGTTCTCGGCGACGTACTTGAGTGAAAAGTCGTGCGACACGAACGCGAAGACGAGCAGGCCGCTCGCCACCGTCGCCAGCGCGGCGACGCCGTAGGCCGCGTGCCGCGCACTCTCGACGAATTCGGGGAAGCGACGCGATGCCCCTACGCCGGCGGCCACCAGCCCATACGCGGCGGTAACCAGCGCGCAGAGCAACGCCATCTGCCCGAGTTGCGCGATCCCGATCGGTCCTGCTGATCCTGTCACACCTGGAACGCCTAGATGGCCTGGAGCGCGGGAGCGGCCTCAAACTTGGAGGGACATTTGGCGAGCAGGTTCGACGCGTGGAACGCGCCGTCTGGGCCCGAGCGGCCTTCGACCACTACCTGCGCGTCGTCACCGAAGATGTCCGGCACGACACCCTTGTAGACGACCGGCAGACTCCCGCTCGGATCGGCCATCGTGAAGCGTACAGTCGTCCCTTCACGCACGATCGTGCCCGGCACGACGTTGCCGCTGACGCGCACCGCGCGGCCGCCGCGCGTGCCGGTCGCTGCGTTCTGCTGTGCTAATTGCGCCTGCTGCGCCTGGTACTCGCCGACGGTCAGGTAGTAGACGGTGGCCGAGCTCAAGCCGGTAAGCACGAGATAGCCGACCGCCAAGACGATAACGGCCACACCGGCAAGCTTCCAAGGGAATGCCCGCCGTGGCGCCAGTGCGACGCCCGCTCCGGGTACGCCTAGGTCGACGCTGCTCATCGTGCTCACCTGGTCACCCGCCTCTCTGTCCGCTCCGAGTCCTCGCCTGCACTATCCCCAGAATCATACCGCCTCCCGGCGGCGCTGCGCCTGCACGTGCCGCGACACGGGTGCAGGCAGAACATCCGGATGCGGGGAGGACGTGTAGGGGCGTATGGAGATACGCCCGGCCGCCGCCCCCGGGCGTATCTCCATACGCCCCTACAGCCAGTGGCGGTCCCCGGAGCTTTTGCCTGCACCCCTGCGCCTGCTCGTCTATGCCATCACGGTACGCGGCTTGAAGGTCATCTCGTCGAAAGCATGCTTGTAGGGCGATTCACCAAGCTTCTCGATCTGTGCCTTTCCGAGTTTAAACCGGTACACGTTGGCAAATGGGTCGGGCACGCGGTGGACGAGCGAGTTAGCGGGGCTGGCCGGGTGCAGGAAGTTGGTGAAGAGAAGCCCGGGCTGGACGTCCTCGGATACGATAGCCACGGCCACCACCTCACCCCGGCCGTGCCCGATGAGGCCGTCATTCACCAGATCCGTGAACCTGTAGCCCTGCACCCGAACCCAACCGCCGGTCTGAATCAAGATGTCGTCGCTGAACAGGCGGACCAGGTCGCCGCTCTCGATGCCATAGGTGGCGGCGTCATCAGGGTGGATCTCTACCCAGGTGTCCGGCCAGCGGTTGCGAAGGTAGGGCTTGCGGGCATCGTCAAAGGCCGATTGCCAGATCTCGTTGATGCGGCCGGTGGTGAGCCAGAACTCACCTTTGGCCGGGTCGGGCGTAACGCGCGTGTAGAAATCGCTGAACAGTTCCCACGGGCTCTTGAGCAGCAGTGCTTTGCCGGAGTGAGAACTGAAGTGTGTCAGCCACTTGGCATGGACGGTGGGGCCTCCAGGAGAGCCGACCTCAAGTGTCGAGTCGTGCAGGCGCACAGTGCCCACCATCTGGCCGCTGACCCAGCGAACGGGAGTCTGGATGCCCCGCGTGCCGAGTGCGCGCAACACCTCATGGCCCTTCTTGCCAATCCTGCGTGCGTACCACACCAGCACGTTGTAGTCCAGCACGCCCCCCCGGCTGAAGCGCGCACCCTCCTCGAATACGTCGTTGTCTGTTCGCCAATCGAAGTCCGCAAAGCCCATCTTCTGCGCGAAGCGGCTGATCGCCCACCAGTCGGGCTTGGCCTCGCCCGGCGGGTCGTAGAACTTGGCGTAGAGTCGCAGGCGGCGCTCACCGTTGCAGCGCGTCGCGTCGTGCTCGCCCCAGGCCGCTGCCGGCAGCACGATGTCGGCAAACTTGGTATTGATCGGTTCCACCGGATAGATGTCGGAATCCACGACCACCATGCCGCCGCTCTCCACGCGGGCCAGGAGCGTGTCAATCATCGCCTGCTTGTTGGTGGACGCGATCTGGTGCGGATTCTCGACGGTCAGGCGGCGGAAGGAAGCAGCCAATTCCTGGCTGGCGGCCATTGCGGCCGTCCACGTCGTGCCAATCACCCAGACGAAGCGCACGTTGCCCGCCTCCACCCAGCGGTCGAGGTCGAGTTCGACCCGCAGGATCGTAGTTCAGCAGCCACTTCTTGTAACTGGCATAGTCCGCGCTGAACTGGGCCCAGGTTGTGCACCACTGCCACGGTGTGTTGCGCGGGCCATGTCCCATCCCTGCGTCCACATCCCACTCAGTGGCGACCCACTTCTCGAAGAACTCGTAGGAGTTGGTCCTCATCGCCCATGCCGACTCACCGTGGTTTCTCAGCACATGCTTGCTCACCGCGGCCATGACGTCGAGGGTGGTGTCCCAGTCCACACGGGTAAGGTGACCATTCACCCGAATCTGCGGGTACGCTAGGCGGTCACGGGTAGGCGTTTCCGGGCTGTAGCACTTGAGCGCGAGCGTGCCGCCACGGATAGAGTGATTGCCGCCTTTGTTGACGACGGCAGATTGAGAATCCGGGACCACAGCAACGTGGTGAGGTCTCCCGTCTACGCTTACGACATTGTGCTGGTTCGGGCTGATCCAGGCCCGTAGCGCGGAAGTGGGGAAACTCAGGCCGAAGGCGTTCTCCCTGGCCTTTGGCCCACCATCCTTGCCCTTGGGCCAAACATAGACTTTATACCCGCAGCCCACGATGCAGTAGTCGCAGGCAGTGGTGTATACCTTCGCGTCCCGTGGAGGCAGCGGGACCTTGTCCTGGGGCGTGTAGGTGCTCATCAGTTGCGCCCTTACGTAACCGGGTCAGCGAGATTGTGGTGAAAGCCGTACACCAGCCCCATCGCGCCGGTGGCATAAATGTCGTCGCCTGCGAGCGCCAAGACGATCTGAGGCAAGCCCTCGGTAGCGTGCCCGCTGATCACCATGCCGTGCCGGGAGAGGTCGAAGGTGCTCAGGTGCAGTGGACAGGGGCCAAGGACTTGATACTTGGTGTTCAGCCGCCCGGCGAGCGGGCCGCCCTGATGAGGACACAGGCTGTTGAAGGCGACCACGTCCTGCCCCGGGCCGATGCCGCCGCCCGCCGGCACCCCCAGCTTGTACAGGAAGTTTGTGCAGTTTGGGTGGTCGAAAGGGTACTTGAACTCGACCGGCTGGCCGACCTTCAGCGCGCTGAGCTGCCCGATCTTCCGCCGCGGATAGGACGCCATCGTCAGGCCCAGGCCTCTGGCTTCGGCCACGCCGCGCAAGCAGTTGGGCATGGCCAGGGTGACAACCGCCCCGCCGCTCAGGAAGAGCAGCGCGCGGCGGGCGAGCGCGGCTTTGGGATCGCAGCTGGGCTTGGTCATGGGGAGCCTCCGGCCAGGAGTGTGGAGACCGCATAGGGCGGGAGTGTGGGCGCTTCGACGACGATCTTGTCACCACACAGGTTTTTCAGGAAGGCGACGAGGTCCGCCTGCTCCTGCGCGGTGAGGTTGAGCGGCCGCAGGAGCGGGCCTTTGTTGGGATCGTCTCCGCCGCCCGCGTTGTAGAAGGCGACCACGTCTTCCAGCGTGGCGAAGACGCCGTTGTGCATGTAAGGCGCCGTGTAACAGCTATCACGCAGCGATGGGGTGCGGAATTTGCCTCGATCGCTGTCCAGTTTGGTGATGTAGTAGAGGCCGAGGTCGGTGTTCATCGTGGAGTACTCGCTCTCCGGCACGCCGCGCGCCCAGTACTGCCAGCGCGCGGCGATCTGCCGCAGCGGATTGGTCCGGAAGTCCGGCGCGGTCGGCACGCCGATGTTGTGGAAACTGTCGTCGCTCACCAGCGGCCCGTTGTGGCAGGCGATGCAGGCTGCTTTGCCGGTGAACAGTTTCTGGCCGCGCTTTGCCTCGTCCGGGATGGCTTTCGTTTCACCCTTGAGATAGGCATCGAACGGGACCTTCCGCGAGACGATGGTGCGCTCAAAGGTGGCAACGGCCTTGAGCGCATCGCCGTACTGCGGGTAGTCTGTGCCGAACGCTTCCTGGAACCGCCGTACGTATTCCGGGATCTGTGCCAGCCGTTCCTCGGCCATGATCGGATCGAGGTTGCCGGCCAGGGGCCCGGTCCAGGCGCTGTCGGCCTGCTTTTCGAGGCTCGTTGCCGAGCCATCCCAAAAGAGCTTGGCGTAGTGCGCCACATTGACGATCGTTTGCGAATTGCGCCAGTGCGTGGTACCCGGGTAGCCGAACGAGATTGGGCTGCCAATGGCCCAGCTACCATCGTTAGCGGGGTGGCAACTGTTGCACGAGGTGCTCCCGTCACCCGACATGCGCGGGTCGAAGTAAAGGAGCCTCCCCAGTTCGGCCTTCGCCTCCGAATACGGGTTGTCCAGCGGGAAGGACACCGGTGGCAGCGGGGCGAGCCGTGGGTGTGTGGACTCGACAGCTTGGCGGGGCTGCAAGACCCACAGGCCCGTAACGAGCACGATCAGCCCGATGACGAGGCCGCCGCGCAACCATGCGCGGTGACGCAGGCCGAGCAGCCGTTGATACCACGCGCTCATCTGTTCTCTCCCAAGGTACGTATCTGATAATCGGGCAGGCTGGGGGGAGCGACCGTCGGCTGTTCGCTACTCAGGTTTTCCAGGAACGCGACAAGTTGGGCGATCTCAGCGTCGGTGAGACCAAGCGGCCGGAGGACGGTGTTCCCTGGACCGCCGCCCGCGTTGTAGAAGCGCACCACGTCCTCGAGCGTGGCAAAGACGCCGTTGTGCATGTAGGGCGCGGTGAGCGCGATTTCACGCAGGGGCGCGGTGCGGAAGGCGCTCCGGTCAGCGCCCTCGTGGCTGAGAGCGTACCGGCCGACGTCTTCAAGCGTATTGCGGTAGTTCGGTAGGCCGAGGGTGCGGAAGAAGCGGCGGAAGGTGATGTGACGCAGAGGTTCGATGAAAATCGCTGAGTTCTCCGGCACGCCCAGCGCATAGAATCGGTAATCCGAGAACGTGGGACCAGCGTGGCATGACGCACAGCCAGTCTTGCCATTGAAGAGCGTAAGGCCCGCCTTCGCCGCCGCCGAGAGGGCGTTGGGGTCACCCGCCAGAGAGCGGTCGTACGAGCTGGGGCCAGAGTTGAGTGAGAGGACGTAGGCCGAGACGGCGTCGAGCAGGCGGCCGAAACTCGGCTCCTGGCCAAAGGCGTCCTTGAAGAGCTGCACGTACTCCGGCACTTGCTTGAGGCGTTCCACGGCGAGCCGCCCATCCGCCTGGAAAAAGTGCGCCTCGGTGATGTGATCACGCACGACGGTCGGCATGTCCCCGCCGTCCATCCGTCCGTCCCAGTAGAGGGAACGGGCAAAGGCCGTGTTTACGATGGTCGGTGTATTCCGGAAATAGAGGGTTCCGGGGTAGCCGTCACTGAGCGCCTTGCCGTCCGTCCACGCCTTGTCGGGCTGATGGCAGGAGGCGCAACTGACGGAAGCGTCGGCAGACAGGCGTGGATCGAAGAAGAGGTGCTTGCCCAGCACTACCTGGGCGTCGTTGGGAGACGTTCTGGGCGGCAGAGCGAAGGGTGAGTTCGAGGTTTCCGGCGGGCGAGCGACGGCGATGGGTGTCAGGACGTAGCCTGGGCTGGGTTCACCCGCCGCGTCTCCCGTGAGCGAGGCGAGGTAGGCCACGATCCGGTCAATCTCACCC
>JACQGX010000018.1 GCA_016199265.1 Chloroflexota bacterium
CGGCGAATACCTGATCTGGCAGGTGCTGGACCGGCGGATCGAATGGTTCGCGCTGCGGGAAGGCGAGTACGTGCCGCTGGAGCCGGACGAGCGTGGCATGATCGCGAGCCGCATCTTCCCCGGCCTCCGGCTTGCCGTGCCGTCGCTCCTCGAAGGCGACCTGGCGGCGGTGCTGGTCGAGCAGCAGGCGGCACTCGGGACACCGGCACACCGACAGTTCGTCGCCACGCTCGCCGCTCGACTCGTCCGGCCGTAGACCTCGGTCGCCACTGCGCCGAAGAAGAACGCCTGGCGGCCGGCGAGAAAGGCGTTCTGCGTACTGTCCTGCCCTGCCTGAGCCGGCGTCGGATGGGCGTGGTCCTTGGCCATCAGGTCGGCGTAGAACTGCAGCCCTTCGAGCGCCGCCGGCTGAGCGTCAGCGTAACCGACCCTTTTCTCCGCGTATAATCTTCGCGTGCCGGCAGTTCGTCGAGCTACAGTGGCAGCGCTGGTGACTGCTGTTCGAGCGGCCGACCGGCGAGGAGTTCCACTGCCATCTAGTTCGGGTACTACTGATCCGACACAGGGCGCAGTGTAGCCTGCCGGTGCCGCCGTACCGGTCTGTAAACTGCACTTCAGCCGAACGCAAGCCGAACACAAGGAGGTTCGCAATGGGCACGATCACCGTGCTGAACCCAATGGGCTACCCGCCCAAGGTCAATGCCAAGCCGATGGCACCGCGGTTGGAGACGCTGAACGGCAAGACGGTCTATCTTGTCGACTGCCGCTTCGACGACTCGGACCTGTTACTCAAGCAGATGCAGGGCTGGTTCGAGGAGAACATGCCCGGCGTCAGGACGCGCTTCATCCAGATCCGAAACGTCTACACCAGGGACGATCCGGAGACGTGGGAGGAGGTCAAAGAGAACGGCGACGCGGCGATCATCGGCGTCGGCCACTGAAGTACCTGTGCGCCGGCGGTCGCCGTGCACGGGATGACAATCGATCACAAGTACCAGGTGCCGACCATCGCGGTTCACACCGACATCTTCGAGCGGGTAACGAAGTCGGTGGCGCGGGTCAACGGCATGCCGAAGATGCGGCAGGTGTACGTGCCCCAGCCGGTGATGGGCAAGTCGGCCGCCGAGCTGCGCGCCTACGTGGACGGGAACGACCCCATCACCGGGCGGCCGGTGATGCAGGAGATTTTCGAAGGCCTAACGGGGTCGCTCGACCCCGAAGGGGCCGCCGGTGTCAGCTTCGACCGCTCCACGCCTCGGCTGGTGGAGCCCGACACGGAGGAGCACCTCCACCAGCTCTTCCTCGAGCGGAACTGGACGGACAAGCTGCCGATCATTCTGCCCACCGAGGCGCGGGTCGAGGCGATGCTGCGTCACACCAGCCACCGGCCGGATGAGGTGGTCGGGCACATGCGGCCGACCGGCTTCCGGGAGTACTGGGAGTATACGGTCGAGAAGGTGGCGGTCAACGCGGTGATGGCCGGCTGCCGGCCGGAATACTTCCCGGTCGTACTCACCCTCGCCTCGATGGGCGCGAGCGCGCGCGGCTCGACGACTAGCTCGGCAGCGGCGATGGCGGTCGTCAACGGCCCGATCCGCAAAGAGCTGAACATGAACTCGGGCATCGGCGCGATGGGTCCGTACAACCTCGCCAACGCGACAATCGGGCGCGCCTGGGGCCTCCTCTCCCAGAACCTCCAGGGCGGCTCGGAGCCCGGCCTCACCTATCTCGGCTCGCAGGGCAACAACTACGCCTACACCAGCATCACCTTCGCCGAGAACGAGGAGCGCAGTCCCTGGGAGCCGTTCCACGTGCAGCACGGCTTCCAGCCGAGCGACAGCGCCGTGAGCGCCTTCACCGGGTGCCGGTCGACCGCGTTCACGCTCGGTCTGCGCGAGCGCTATTGGCGCAGGCACGTGCAAAATCTATTGAGGGGAATGGACCCGCACAACGCGCCCGTCTTCGTGCTCGATCCGATCACCGCCCGACAATTCGTCGACCGGGGCGGATTCGACGCGAAGGAGAAGCTCATCGATTGGGTGTACGAGAATGCAACCATGCCGGCCGGCGAGTACTGGGACTACCAACTGATCCAGAACTACGTCTATCCGCGCGCCACGTTCGGCGAGGAGCCATACGCTTCCAAGCTCAAGGCCAGGGACGATGCGTTGATCCCCATGTTCAACCGTGAGCAGATCCACGTGGTGGTCGTCGGCGGCGAGACCAACGGCTACTGGCGGATCATGGGTGCCGGCTACCAGAAGACGGCCTCGGTCGATGACTGGAGGTGAGGTCGTGGGGCGTGACGCCGCTGGAGATAACACCACCGACTACGACATCGTGGTCATCGGCGGCGGGCTCGCCGGCCTGACCGCCGGCCTGATCGCCGCCCGCTACGGCCACTCGACGCTCCTCCTCGAGTCGACCGCCCCTGGTGGCCACCTGCTCAACGTCGAGAAGATCGAGGACTTCCCGGGCTTCCCCGAGGGTGTCGCCGGCTTCGACCTCTGTCCCATGGTGCAAGAGCAGGCCGAGCGTGATGGCGCGCGGTTCGAGCTGGCGGAGGTGCAGGGGCTAAAGCCGGACGGCCCAAATGGCCGCGACTGGCGCGTCGTCACCAGCCAGGGGGGCTACGGCACGAAGGCTGTGATTGTGGCGGCCGGGTCGCGGCCGAAGGCGCTCGGCGTGCCGGGCGAGGACCGGCTGTACGGCCGGGGCGTGAGCCACTGCGCGACCTGTGATGGCCCGCTCTTCCGCGGCTGCGTCGTCGGCGTGGTGGGCGGCGGCAGCGTGGCGCTCCAGGAGGCGCTCACCCTGGCCGGTCACGCCTCGCGCGTGATCCTCTTCAATCGGGAGGCCGCGTTCTCCGGCCAGGAGACGTACCGGCGCCGGGTAGCCGAGCACTCTGCGATTGAGGTGCGGCACCACGCGGCCGTCGAGGAAGTGCTCGGCGATGGCGCCGTGACCGGCGTACGCGTGCGGGATGTCGTGACCGGCGTGGAGTCGGAGGTCGAGCTGGCCGGCCTCTTCGTCTACGCTGGGCTCGAGCCGAACACCGCGTTCCTGCGTGGCCGGCTGCGCCTGGCCGACGACGGCCGCGTGCCGGCCGACGCGTGGATGCGGACGGAGCTGCCGGGTGTTTTCGCAGCCGGCGACGTGCGCGCGGATGCGCCCGGGCACGCCATCACGGCCGCCGGTGACGGCGCCACGGCCGCGATCGCCGCGCACCGGTACCTCGAGGCGCGAAGCGGGCGCGGGTGAGGTAGGAGCTTCCATACCATTACAGGCTGATGGTCGGACCAGCTTCATCAGTGGTGATCGCCCGTCCCGCGCCTCCTGGCCCGTTGTGAGACCCCCTCTCCCACCACGGGAGAAGGGGAACGGTGGTCTCATGGGAAACGGTGCTTCATGGTGGGCGCCACTCCCCTTCTCCCCTGGTGGGAGAAGGGGTCGGGGGATGAGGGGGAGCACCGGGGCGCACGAACCTGACGGGCACTCTCCACCAATCTGCTTGAACGATCTGTCTTCACCTGGCATGCTAACTGAACACACCCACTGGTAGAGCTGGCCGGCGAGGCTGGCGTTGGGTGTCGCACTGTTGAAGGAGGAATGGTCAAAATGGTTACTACGCTGGAAACAAGACCGCTCGGCAGCACCGGTATGACGGTCTCCTCGTTTTGCTTCGGTACCTGGGAACTTGGCGGGCTGGCCTGGGGCCCCATCACTGCGGAAGAGGCCGTCGTCCTGTTGCGCCAGGCTTTCGATCAGGGCGTGACGGTCTACGACTGCTCGGACAACTACGGCGGCGGCCGGAGCGAGGTCCTGCTCAGTGCCGCCTTCCACGGTAGCCGTGATCAAGTCGTGTACGTTACCAAAGTCGGCTATCTGCCGGGCCTCGACGGCGCGCAGTCGGTCCGCATGCGGCCCGAGATCGGCGGACGCGACCGCGACCACTCGCCCGAGTACATCCGCTGGGCGTGTGAGCTCAGCCTGCGCCGGCTCAATACCGACTACATCGACGTGTATCTGCTCCACGACCCGCCCGCCGGCGTGCTGCGCGATCCCGCCCCGTTCCAGGCGCTCCGCGACCTCCAGCGCGCCGGCAAGATCCGCACCTATGGCGTGTCGTCGAGCGCCGACGGCGCGGCGCAGGCCATCCGCGACCACGGCGCGCAAGCCGTCATGGCGCCGTTCAACCTGATCGACCAAAAGGCAGCCGACGTACTCTTGCCCCTCGCCGCCGAGCGCGGCGCCGGCGTGCTCGCCCGCACTCCCTTCGCCGGCGGCGTTCTGCTCGACGAAGTGGTGAAGGCCGCCACCGCGGGTGCCACACCGAACTTTGACCCTACCGACCGCCGCAGCCAGATCCCGCCCGAGCGGCTGGCCGAAACCGCGCGTCGTGCCGAGCAGTTCCGCTTCCTCACCGCCGCCGCCGGCGGCAGCCTCAGTACGGCGGCGATTAGGTTCGTTCTCTCTCACCCGCAGGTCGCCTCCGTCGTCACCGGCGTTATGCGCCCGCACGAGCTCGAAGCCAACCTCGCCGCCTGCCGCCCGCGCTACTTCGACGCCGCCGCCCTCGACCGCGCGCACGCGCTGTGGAGTTCTGGCTTTGCCTCTGCGGGTTGAGACAGACACTTCTCGTGGCCGTCGCCCCGGCAGGACGGGTCGCGACCTTACTTTCTGACCCCAACCTTCGGCGTTTCGGATGCCACTGCCTGCTCGGCTTCGTCGGCAGCACGGGCGTCATCGATGAGTTGCCTGATGATGGCATGCGGCGTCACGCCGCCGGCCTCCGCTGCCCGGTCGACCCACTCGTTCTGCTCGGGCGTCAACTCCAACACGAGGCTACTCGTGATCTCCCGCCGTTGCCCGGTACCTCGGTAGACCGTCTCCCAGCCGGTGGAATCTTCTTTGTGGTGCCATGGTGCGTCCCATGGCCCCGGCTGCGCAGCTTTCCTGCCTGGCTTGGCCGGTGTCGCTTTCTCTGCTGCACTCGTGTGCTGTGTCCCCTGCATGTTCTTGGTAGTCACCGTGTCTCTTCCCAATAGTCCTTGCGCTCCAGCATCGTGGCAGGCCAGCCGGTAATCGGCCGGTACGCACCCTCACCTAACTCCTCTAATGCAAAGGGATTCAACGCACGTGGTGCGAGGCATGATGCAAGGAGCGATGCCGGACTCGCAGATGTAGCGGTGGCGGTGCTCTGGTACACTGGGACGTTCCAGTTCCGAAAGTTCCTCGTACTGCCAGCGGCTTACTTGACGCCGCCTCCGTGTCCAGGTGTAGGCTGCGAGTACCGAGACGCGAGGAGGGGGACATGTCGACACCACTACTCAAGGACCTTCAGGCGGTTGAGGCGGCACGTGAGGCGCCGCGCGCGCCCAGCTTCGTCTCCAGCCTCTTCGCCGGGCGGCCGCGCCTGGACCTCATCTGGCCATTCCCGGCGCAGAGCGACGAAGAAAAGGCGATCGGCGACGCGTTGTGCCACAAGGTCGAAGCCTTTCTGCGCGCCCACGTCGACCCTGCCGAGATCGAGCGGAACGACCGCATCCCTCGGGAGGTGCTTGCCGGTCTGGCCGAGCTGGGCTGCTTCGGCATGAACATTCCGAAGGAGTACGGCGGCCTCGGACTCTCGCAGACGAACTACAACCGGGTCCTCACATTGGTGGGCAGCTACTGCAACGTGCTTGCGCTGCTGCTCTCGGCGCACCAGTCGATCGGCGTCTCGAAGCCGATCCTCCTGTTTGGCACCGAGCAGCAGAAGCTGGAATGGCTGCCGAAGATCGCGAAGGGCGCCGTTTCCGCCTTCGCTCTGACCGAGCCTCAGGTCGGCTCCGATCCGGCGAGCATGACCGCAACGGCAACGCCGAGTGAGGATGGGTCGTACTACGTCGTCAACGGCGAAAAGCTCTGGTGTACCAACGGCACGATCGCCGACGTTATCGTGTTGATGGCGAAGGTGAACGGCGCGATCACCGCCTTCATCGTCGACATGCACAGCCCCGGCGTTACACAGCTCCATCGCTGCTCGTTCATGGGCTGCCACGGGATCGAAAACGGGTGGGTGCGGTTCGAGAACGTGCGCGTGCCGGCGGAGAATGTCATCGGTCAGGTGGGCAATGGGCTCAAGATAGCGCTCACGACGCTCAACACCGGCCGCAGCTCGCTCGCCGCGCTCTGCCTGGGCATGGCTAAGCAGCTCTATGCGCCCACCGTCTCGTGGGCCAATCAGCGCATGACGTTCGGCCAGCCGATTGGCCGGCACGAGCTCAACACACACAAGCTGGCGCGCATGGCCGCCGACGTCTTCGCCATGGAGGCGGTGACGTGGCTGGTGTCCGGGATGATTGACCGAACCCACAGCGACTTCCGCGTCGAGTCGGCGTGCGCCAAGCTGTTCTGCTCGGAGCGTCTGTGGAACATCGCCGACACGGCGATGCAGATCCGCGGCGGCCGGGCATACGAGACCGCCGATTCGCTGCGCGCCCGCGGTGAGGAGCCCATCCCCATCGAGCAACTGATGCGCGACGCCCGCCTCTACCTGATCGGCGAAGGCGCCAGCGAGATCTTGACCCTTTTTGTCGCCCGCGAGGTCTGGGACCCGCACCTCAAGCGGGCGCAGGGCTTCTTCAGCAGCAATGGCCCGGCGAAGCTCTACCATGCCGCCGGCCTCGCCTGCCACTACGCCGGCTGGTACGCCTCGCAATGGCGGCGCGCCGACGTCTCTTCGCTGGCGAATGGCCCGACCGGCGACGGCGCCTCCGGTGCACCGAGCGGCGTACCGGCGCGCATCGGCGGCCCGTTCGAGGCCACCCTCCGGTACGTCGAAGAGACCAGCCGGCGTCTGGCGCGCGTCATTTTGTACGCTATGGCCCGGTACGGTACCTCGCTCGAACGCCGCCAGGCGCTCGTCGCCCGACTCGCGCGCATCGGCATCGATCTCTTCGTCGCCACCGCCGCCGCGCTGTATGCCTCGCGCGAGGGCGCCGAGCCCGGTTCCGCATCGCTGGCGCAGCAGGTCGTGCGCGACGCGCAGCGCAGCATCGACATCGCGTTCCGAGATATCAGGTGGCGCGCCAACGACGAAGACACCACCGCGCTGGGTCTTGACGTGCTCCGCTCGGCGTATGCTTGGCTTTCTGAAGGGAGTGTCCCGATGCCCCAGACCGAGGGTACGGCTACCTCACGCTAACCGCCGCACTGCGAGCCAGCTCCGGCGAGGCTGCTGCTTGGGCGAGCGGCGGCAGTACGGCGGCGGCGGCGAGGCGGCCCTGCCGGATGCAGTCCGGCACGCCGATGCCGTGGTAGGCTGCGCCTGCCAGCGCTAGACCGGGCAACTCTGCCAAGGCGCGCTCGGCGCGCCCGACGCGTTCCAGGTGGCCGAGAGCGTAGCGCGGAATCGCCCGCGGCCAGCGGTAGACGCGCGTGAACACCGGCGCGCCCTCGACGCCGAGCAGGTCGCGCAGTTCGTCGCACGTCAGGGCAATGAGGTCCGCGTCCGGCAGGGCCGCCAGCGCGGCGCCTTGACTCGGCCCGCCGACGTAGCAGCGGAGCAGCATCGTACCCGGGTCGCTGACGTGCGGCCATTTGCGGGAGAGCCACGTGCAAGCGATGATGCGCCGCTGCTCGCTCTCGGGTACCAGGAACCCGGTGCCGCGTAGGGGGTTGGCGATGCGCTCTTTGGGGAACGCCACCACGACGACGGTCGTGGGCAGGTAGTCGATGCCTGCCAGCGCTTCCGCCGCCGCGGGCGCGAGGCGCTCCACCAGCCGCGCGGTCACAAACGACGGCGCGGCCAGAATGACGGCGTCGGCCTCGATCGTGCCGCCACCGCCGCCACGGATGGCGAGCCGGTAGCGAGGCCGCCCGCTGCTTCCGCCCGGCCCGCCGATGTCCTCGAGCGCCGATACGGGCGCGTCGCAGCGCACCTGGACGCCGTCAAGCGACTGCGCGGCCCGCGTGACCATCGAGGCGAGACCCCCGCGCAGCGTGACAAACGGACTTGGGCCCGCGCCGCGGCCCGGCGCGGGCTTGCCATCCGGGCTGCCGCCGGGCGCCGCGCCGGATGGGCCGGCCCGGCGCTTGGCCATTGCGCGCAGACCGAGCAAGACGCTGCGATGTGTCTGTTCGAGCTTCCCGAGGTCCGGAAACGTCGCCCGGAGACTCAAGTCGCCGCTGCCCCCGCCGTAGACGGCGGCGAGCAACGGTACCGCCAACCGCTCGGCGACTTCTCGGCCAAACCGGCGGCTCACGAAATCGGCCAGGGTTTCATCCTCGCCGCCGGCGCGGGCGGGCAGCACCAGGTCGAGGCCGGCGCGCAGCTTGCCCGCCGGAGAGAGCAGCCGCGTCTTGAGCCAGCCGTTGAGGTGCACCGGCGCCACCAACATCATGCCTTCCGGCAGCGGCTCCAGGCGGCCTCGGTGGACGACGTAGGTGCTACCCGCCTGGGTGTTGCTGCCCACCAGGTCGCCGCCCAGACCGAGCGCCTCACAGAATTGGCGTCCCTCCACTTTGCGCGCCAGCATGGCGTCGGGTCCCTGTTCGACGAGGAATCCGTCTGCTCGCTCGGTCTGCACCTTCCCGCCCAGCCGGTCGCCGGCTTCGAGCAACGTACAGGTGACGTCGAGGCCGCGCTCGCGCGTGTCCCGAGCAATGGCGTGGGCAGCCGCCAGGCCGGCGATCCCCCCGCCGACGATGGCGATATGTTGCGGTGTGTGCATCTCTCTTCCCTGCGCATGGCGTTACGAAGCGGCGGCCGCCACCTGCTCCGGAGGTCGTGCCGGTGTAGCGGATGTGGCGGATGCGGCGGGCTCAGCCGTCTTGGTGGCGTGCGCGAGACGGCGGGCGATCATGCGCGCCAGAAAACCGGTGAGCGCTGGGTCGTCGTTGAGCGGAGCCGTCTGAATGAAGGCCATCCCCAGGGAACGTGCCCGGCGGGCCGCCTCAATGCCCACGTCGTACAGCACTTCCAGGTTGTCCGCCGGAAAGCTGCTGGGACAGACCACCAGCCTTGTGGCGCCGGTGGCGTGCACGCGGTCGACCTCCTCCAGGATGTCCGGCCCGAGCCACGGCAGGCCGTTGTCGCTTGCCGACTGGTAGCACGTCGACCAGCGCTCGATCCTGAGGCGTGCCGCCAGCGACCGAGCGGCCGCACGGAAACGATCGGCGTAGGGATCGTCGCGATTGTGGGCGAGGATCGGCAGGCTGTGCGCGGTGAAGATCACGTGGCAGGGACCGTCGCCCACACTGGCTCCCTCAAGGCCGGCGGCGTCGAGCGCGTCGCGCACCCGGCCCTCCAGCAGATCGAGAAACTCGGGCTCCTGATCCCAGCTTTCGACAGAGGTGACCTCGACCGGCTCGCCGGCGCGCTCGATCTGGAGCCGCACGTCCGCCAGGTAACGCCCAACGCCCAGCGGCGAGTAGTAGGGGGTCATCACCAGCGCCACCGCTTGCCGGACGCCGTCTGCCACCAAACGCTGCACCGCGTCTCCGATAAACGGCGGCGTGTGCTGGAAGCCGACGTAGGCCCGCGCCGGAACGCCTGCACGGTTCAGCGCGGCGGCGATCTGGGCTCCCTGCCGGCGGGTCACCCCGTTGAGCGGTGACGTCTCGCCGATGGCAAGATACCGCTCCCGGAGCGCCTGCAGCCGATCGGGGCGTGGCGTGCGGCCGTGCAGAATGTGGGCGTAATACGCCTCGATATCGTCCATGCGCTCGGCGGCGCCGTGCGAGAGCATCAGCAGTCCCAGCGTTGGCATGCGCCGAGCATGCCGCATGGCAAGGTGAGGCACATCAGGGAATCCCCTGATCTCCTGCTCATTGCTGAGCAAGAAAGTCAGGGTTTTCCCGGGATGTACCGGCGCCGGCCGCTGCTGATTTGCCCTGATCTACGCCACTTTTTCTTTGGTCGTTACTCACATCGGGACAGTCTCCAGCGTAGACTTCCCTGGCTCGACGGAGTCGTGCTGTCGCCGCGCTATGATTGGCACTGCCGATGGGAAACGAGGCAGACAGGCGTGCGACGCGCCGGATTCAGATCGCGCCATCGATTCTCGCCGCCGACTTGGCCGCGCTCGGCCAGGCGGTGCGTGAGGCCGAAGCCGCCGGCGCCGACGCGATCCACGTCGACGTGATGGACGGCCGGTTCGTGCCCGAGATTTCGTTCGGGCGCCAGATGGTGGCGGCGCTGCGGCGCCACACATCGCTGCCGATGGACGTGCACCTGATGGTCGCCGAGCCGCAGCGTCACGTGGGACCGTTTGCGGAGTCGGGGGCGAGCGCGATCACGATTCACGCCGAAGCGTTTGCCGGAACGGTGCCGTTGCGCGGCGCGCTCGAATCCATTCGCGCGCACGGCATCCCGGCCGGCGTTGCGCTCAAGCCCGTGACGCCAGTAGATGTCCTCGACGATCTGTGGGACGCGGTCGATCGTGTCTTGACGATGGCCGTCGAGCCCGGCTACTCCGGCCAGGCATTTATGCCCGAGGTACTCCCCAAGCTGGCGGCGCTGGCGCGGCGCGTGCGCGATGCCGGCCGGCCGGTCGATCTTGCCGTCGACGGAGGGATCGACGAGGAGACTGCCCGCAACTGCGTCGAAGCCGGCGCGACATTCCTCGTCGCCGGCTCCTCCGTCTACAATACCCGCCGCACCGTGGCCGAAGGCATGGCAGCTCTACGGGCGGCTGTCAGTAGGCAGTAGGCAGTAGGCAGTAGGCAGTAGGCAGTAAGTCAAAACCGGAACCCGACCACCGACCACCGACCACTGTCTACTAGATGAATTTCGTAATTGACGGGAC
>JACQGX010000019.1 GCA_016199265.1 Chloroflexota bacterium
CCGCGGCCGTCGTGCTTGCGCCGAGGGTGGCGGCGGCCATCATGCGGCGCCTGGTCTGCCGAACGCGCGTGCCCTGGATCGCCGGTCCGTCGGACCGGCTCGAACGCTGTAGAATAGGCATCATTTCGCTTCCTCCTTTGCCGTACGTACGTGACGTACGTACGCGACGTGCACACACCGTGCTACACGCACGTCTAAACCGAAGCCATTGTGGAACACGCAGGAACCCTCACTTTGCATCTTGCACTTTGCACTTGGTTTAGACACCGTGCTTCACGTGCGCCTAGTCTACCCCTGCTAGCCAGGGAAGATCAACGAACAGGCGCAGCGGGGTGCACTTGTATATGGAACAATTCTGCCTCGAAGGAGAGCACGTATGGGCATCAAACTGGGACTGGGACTCTATCCGCGGCTCCTGACGCCAGAGAACTTCCGCTTCGCCAGGCAGGCAGGGGCGACCCACATCGTGGCGCACCTGCCGGGCTATTCGAAGACGGTCAAGCGGTCGGTGCCGCCCGAGCAGGTGTGGACGTACGAGGAGCTGCGTGACCTGCGCGCCGCGATGAACGCCGAAGGGCTCGAATTGGCGGCGATCGAGAACTTCGAGCCCGAGCACTGGTACGACGTGTTGCTCGACGGGCCCCGCAAAGAAGAGCAGATGGCGGGGCTCAAGACGATCATCCGCAACATGGGCCAGGCCGGCATCCCGGTGATGGGCTACAACTTCAGCTACGCCGGCGTCTGGGGGCGCGCTCAAGGGCAATGGGCGCGCGGCGGCGCCAGGTCGGTCGGCTACATCGAGGAGCTGGCGCCCGAACAGACGCCCATCCCCAACGGCACCGTCTGGAACACCGTCTACGACCCGAACGCGCCGGAGGGGAACATCGGCACAGTGACTCAGGAGCAGCTCTGGAGCCGCTTCGAGTACTTCCTCAAGGAGCTCGTGCCGGTTGCCGAAGAAGCCAACGTGCGGCTGGCGCTCCACCCGGACGATCCGCCGCTGCCGGAGCTGCGCGGCACCGCGCGCCTGGTGTACAAGCCGGAGATCTACCAGCAGGTGCTCGACCTGGTGCCGAGCCACTACAACGCCTGCGAGTTCTGCCAGGGCACCATCGCCGAGATGAACGGCGAGATGGATGTCTACCAGGCGATCGACGCCTACGCCGGGCAGCAAAAGATCGCCTACGTCCACTTCCGCAATGTGCGGGGCAAGGTGCCCAGCTACTACGAGGTCTTCGTCGACGAAGGCGACGTCGACATGATCCAGGCGCTGCGCCTCTACCACAAGCACGGCTTCGACGGCGTGATCATCCCCGACCACACACCCGGCCTCGAGTGCGCCGCGCCGTGGCAGGCCGGTATGGCCTACGCCCTCGGCTGGATGCGCGCCGCGCTCACCATGATCGAGCAGGAGTAAGCGTCTGCGGTTCGGAGTGTCGCGGAGTCGAGCGCGGAACGCGCAGTGGGCAGTGGTTGGGCTGTTGGGCTATGGAAGCCCTCGACGAGCAGTGAGCGTTCTCGATGCGGCGCGCGCCGTAGCGGCGTATGTGTCACACTTCGACGTAGAGAGACTGTCCCGAAGTGGGTAACGACAGATGACGGAGCGGCCCCGCCGGGGGCCTGAGAGTGCAGCGAGGGGGTGCCCACTGGCTGAGCTTGCCAAGGACGCTAAAGCGCCCTCCAGAGAGCCTGCTTTAGCTGGCTTCGTTCGCGTAGCCGGGCGGCTTCAGCCCCCGGCGGTCGCGGCCCGGAGACGACGTTGCTCACTTCGGGACAGTGTCGACCTAGATGGATACAACTGCGGGAGCATCGATCCGCCGCCAATGGTTGACCCTAGCGGCGACGCTGGGACCGGCCGGAGCCCTTCTGCCGGCCGGATGCCGCCTGCCTGCCGCCGGTCCTGCACCGCACCGAGACACGAAAACGACGATGGCGACACCTTCGAGCCTTCCCACACCAACGCCGTCGCCGCCGCCCGGGCTCACATTGCCTGCCGAGGAGACCGTCCTCGC
Organism: Chloroflexota bacterium; assembly: GCA_016199265.1. GTDB lineage: Bacteria > Chloroflexota > UBA11872 > UBA12225 > UBA12225 > JACQGX01. Next base: position 2,013 of record JACQGX010000019.1, read on the forward strand.
CATGCTGCGCCCCGGCCATCCGCGTCTGCTGCTCCTGCCAGATGTCCTCGAGCGCATCAAGCGGTCGATCGAGCAGGACAGGACGGCGCAGACGTACCGGGACGCGCTCGTGCGCAGCGGCCAGAGGATCTTGGCCGAGCCGCCCGTCGAGCGTATCCTCGTCGGTCCGCGGCTGCTGGCGATGAGCCGCAAAGCGCTCGAGCGCGTCTACACGCTGGCGCTGCTGTTCACGCTCGACGGCGATCAGCGGTGGGCCGAGCGCGCCGTCCAGGAGATGCGCGCCGCCGCCGCGTTCTCCGACTGGAACCCGTCCCACTTCCTCGACGTCGCCGAGATGAGCCACGCCCTTGCCATCGGCTACGACTGGCTCTTCGACGCGCTCTCCGAAGACGACCGCGCGACGATCAAGACCGCCCTCGTCGAGAAAGGGCTGCGTCCCGCCGAGCAGGCCTACCGCCAAAAGGCGTGGTGGGCCGAGAACGCGTTCAACTGGAACAACGTCTGCAACGGCGGCATCGCCACGGCGGCGCTCGCGGTCGCCGACGAGGCGCCCGTGCTTGCCCGCTTTCTGTTGGTGCGGGCCATCACCGGGCTGCCCAAAGCGCTGGCCTCATACGCGCCGGATGGCGCGTGGGCCGAAGGGCCGGGGTACTGGAGCTACGCCACACGCTACACCGTGCTCGCGCTCGCGGCGCTCGAGAGTGCGCTCGGCACCGACTTCGGACTCAGCACGCTGCCGGGTCTGGCCGAGACCGGCGTGTTCCGGTTGCAGAGCACGGGGCCAACGGGACTGTTCTTCAACTTCGCCGACGCCGGGGAGCGGTCCGGCGACGAGCCGTCGCTCTTCTGGCTGGCGCGCCGGTACGACAATCCGCTGCTCGCCTGGGGCGCACGCGAGGCCGCTGCGGGCCGCAGCTCGGCCGGCGACCTGCTGTGGTACGACTCACGCGGCAGCAAGGACGAGCTTGCCCGCGTCGGGCTCGACGCCTGGTACAAGGGCGCACACCTCGCCTTTTTCCGCTCGGCGTGGGTCGATCCGAAAGCGCTGTACGCCGGCTTCAAGGGCGGCGACAACAAGGCCAACCATTCGCACCTCGATCTGGGCACCTTCGTGTTCGACGCGCTCGGCCAGCGCTGGGCGCTCGATCTGGGGCCCGACGACTATGATCTGCCGGCGTACTTCGGCGGCAGGCGCTGGACGTATTACCGGCTGCGAACGGAGGGGCACAACACGCTTACCTTCGACGGGCAGAGCCAGGATCCCAGGGCGGCCGCGCCGATCGTCGCGTTCCGTTCAGCAAGCGCCGGCGGGTTCGCCATTGCCGACCTCACCGCCGCGTACGCACCTTCCGGTGCCAGGCGCGTGCGCCGCGGTATCGCCTTGATCGATGGCCGGAGCCGGCTGCTCGTGCAGGATGAGGTCGAAGCGAGCCGCCCCGTCGACGTGGTATGGGCAATGCACACCAAGGCCGTGGTCGCAGCGAACGGCGATCGTGCCGCGCTGGTGCAGGGCGGCGTGAATCTCGAAGCGCGTCTGATGTCCCCCACCGGCGCGCGCTTTGCCGTCGAGCCGGTCGCCATTCCGCCCCCGCAGCGACCCGCCCCAGGCGTGCGCAAGCTCGTCGTCCGTCTCCCGGAGAAAGTCGTCACCGCCCGCATCGTCGTGCTGCTGACGCCGCTGCCGGCGGGCCCAGCCGCTACCGTGGCCCGCGGCCTGCCTCGGGTGGTGCCGCTCGATCGGTGGGCGAAAGACGGGCCGGCACGTTGACGGGCCTCGCCGGCCGGGCCGAAGAAACACGACCTATTGAGTCTTGACGCTCAAGACCGGCAATGTGTACTTGGGCGTCTACCGGCTTTGTGGGTGCAGGCAATCGTTCCGGCGGCGTAGGTGTCTTGTAGGGGCGTATCGACATACGCCCGACCGCCGCCCCTGGGCGTATGTCGATACGCCCCTACGGACCGTGGTCGGTCCCCGGAACGATTGCCTGCACCCCACCCTTGTTGCACGTCTTGACGCCGAGAGCTACACTGAGGCTATCGAAGGAGAGAGCCATGGCTGAGATGGCGCAGGGGCTTCTCTGGACCGGAATGGCGATGCTCGGGCTCGGTTGCCTGGCGACGTGCCTCGTCGCGGTAGTCCGCTCGCTGTGGGCGCGGCGCTACGCGCCGGCGCCGGTAGCGGTGCGAGCGAGTCTGCAGCGCGTCCATCGGCGGTCGAGTTAGCCGGCACCTCGAAATCGCCGCTGCATCCACATGCGCTGACCGCGAATGACCACTGCACAGCGCATCTCCGACTAGCCGCGGTCCGATTGCACCGTCAGGCGCATGGAGGCGCTGACAGACCACGAGCCGTGGCACCTGGCCATCACCCTGGCTGACAGCCGATCGCCATTGCGCTATGCTCTGGGAGCATGCCACTCTTCAAGAAACGCCGCTTTCCCAACGAGCCCAGTCGTTACGACGAGGCGCGGGTAGCGCAGCTCGCTCCCATCAAGGCCGCTCTCGACGAGTTTCGGCTACCGCTGCTGCGCTCGCGTCAACTGACCGCGCCTTTGCACGCCCTTGAAATGCAGATCGAGTGCGGTGGCGACAGCCCGGAGGTAAACCGGCTGTTGCTCCAGGCGCTCCGGGCAGTAATCCGCCACCAGGTCGACGAGCGCCGGGTGGGGGCCGCGCTGCGCGCGATCGACGCTTTCGAGAAGGCCGAAGCCGCGCGCTGGGCGCTATGGAAGGCCGGGAAGCTCGCGCTGATTGCACCGGAGCCTGACGAACGGCTCCACGATCTGATCCAGGAAGGGTATGTGCTGCTTGGGCAGCATGAGCTGCGACCGGCGTGTGATCACTGGCTGGAAGCGTGGGAACTCGTGAAGCAACTGGCCGAGCCGCAATGGCGCACGCCCGATGACTTCGACGAGGCGTATCCCGGCGGACTGCAGAGCGTGTTCAACTGGTCGCAGGAATTCGAGATGGAGTTGGGAAACGCCGGGCTCGAGGAACCTGCCTATCACGAGCACCGGGTGCGCTACGCGCGCGAGTTCCTGGCTCAGTTTCCCGATATTGACGCGAATATGCGCGTCAGCTTTATGCGCGCGCTGGGCGAGGCACTCTGGGAACTGGGCCGCCGCGCCGAAGCAGAGGCGATCTACGCTGTGCTCGTGGAGGGCCAGCCAGACGCGGCGTGGGGGTACATCGGCTGGTCCGATCAGTACTGGCTGCGCCGAGACCGTCCGAAGGAGTACGACAAAGCCGAAGCGTTGCTGAAGCGGGCCCTGGCGCGCCAGAAGCTGGACGACCGCCCCAACGTGGAAGAGCGGCTGCGGTCGCTCTACGACGAGTGGGGCAAGCCGGCACAACCGGCACAACCAGGCCGAGCGAGGCGAAGACCGCGCTAGCGGATCTTTCCCCGCGCCAGTACGGGCCAGACGACCTCGACCTTACCCTGGCGCACGCCGTAGACCTCGTCGTGCAGGTTGGTCGTGGCGCAGCAGTGGTTGGGAATCACCGTGACGCGCTCGCCGATGTCGGGGCGCCGATCGGGCGGGCAGGCCGACAGGTCGACGTGGTCGTGCTCTTCTGATTGCGCGTAGATCACCGCGTCTGGGTACTCGACGATGCGGCCGTACCCCTTCTGGCCCCCGCCCACGCCGTCGCTGCTCAGCGTCTTCGAGCCGCCGTCCAGAATGGCGCGGTCCTGCGTCGGGCGGGAGACGACGGTCATGTGGACCAGCATCGCGCACTCGTCCCAGGTGGCGGCGTCGGCGCCGACGCTGTTGCGGTCGAAGTAGACGTACGTTCCGGCGCGGTACTCATTCACCGTCGGCAGCGCCTCGTGCGCCTGCCACATGCCCGGCGTGCCGCCGCCGCTGCGAATCTCTGCCTTCAGCCCATCGCGCTCGATCAGGCGCGATGCCACTTCGAAGAACGCGACGGTCTCTCTGGTCGTCGGATACGTCATCCAGCCACGGAACGCCACCCCCGGCAGGCGGGCAATCACCCGCGCCAGGTCGGCCGCCTCCTGCGGTGTCTGTACCCCGGCGCGGTGCATGCCGGTATCGCACTCGACCTCGAGCCCGATCTCGACGCCCTCCCGGTTGGCCGCCTCCGAGATGCCGCGGGCGGTGTACTCCGAGTCGACACTGACGGTGATCGTCCCCTGCTTCGCCAAGTTGCAGAGCCGCTCGAGCTTCTGCGCGCCGACGATGTTGTACGGAATCAAGATGTCCTTGAGCCCGGCGGCGAGGAAGACTTCGGCTTCGCCCATTTTCTGGCAGGTGATCCCCACCGCGCCGGCGGCGATCTGCTTGTGCGCGATCGCCGGGATCTTGTGCGTCTTGATGTGCGGCCGGAAGGCGATGCCGTGCTCGTCGTAATAGGCTTGGGCCCGGCGGATCGTCTCTTCCATCACGCCGAGGGCGATCGTGACGGCGGGAGTATCGAGGTCGTTTGCGTTCATACGCCGAATAGTACACCCCGCTGTCCGCGGCTGCTGGTCGCACCTCAGCACGAACGGTAGACTTGCTTCAGGCGATCCGTACCACATTAAGAGGAGTGCCCCACATCAGTGGACGAATTCATGACCATTGAAGAGATCCGAGAGCAGTTCGTATCTGAATGGATATTGGTCGAGAATCCAGAGTTGGCCGAAAACCTCGAAGTCAAGGGTGGCAAAGTGGTCTGGCACAGCCCTGATCGGGATGCGGTCTATCGCAAGCTCCGCGAGTTAGGGCCAAGTGACTGGGCCGTTCTGTACACCGGCGAGATTCCGGCTGATGCGGCGGTGATGTTGTGAGCCTACGTTTCCGGCCTGAACGCGGCCTGATTGTGGTTCCCGTCCGGATGTGGGGCCCAGCCGGTCGTGGTGTCGTGCGGCTGGCCCTCGATACCGGTGCCACGCGAACGGTCGTGGGTTGGAGCTCGCTCGTGCCCCTGGGTTACGATCCGGCTGCCACCCAAGAGCGCGTGCAGATCACGACCGGCAGCGGCGTCGAGTACGCGCCGAAGATCACGATCGGGCAGATGGCTGCGCTTGGCCAGACACGCCAAGGCTTTCCTGTTCTTTGCCACACGATGCCACCCAGCGCCACCGTCGACGGCGTACTCGGTCTCGATTTCTTCCAGGGCACGCGCCTGGTGACCGACTTCCGCGAGGGAGTGGTCACGCTTGAGTGATCGCGACCGGGACGGGAGCAGCGGCGATTCGCGTCGCCCGGGCCGAACGCAGCGCCCAGAAGAGGGCCAGCGCGTAGAGCGCGCTGTCGACGACGAACACAGCGCGCAGGTCGAGCGCGGCGAGCGCGCCGGTGATCAGTGGGCTGGAGGCGCTGCCGAGCAGGGCCGTGCTGGAGAGCACGCCGAAGGCGGCGCCCTTACTTTGTAGAGGCACCACCTGGTTGGCGAGGCTGTAGGCGAGGGTCAGCGTGCCGCCGGCGAAGAGGCCGAGCAGCGCACGCACGACGAGCAACTGCCAGGGCGTGTGCACGAGCGCCATCGGGAAGCAGAGCGCCACGCCGGCGACGAGCGTCAGCAGCAGGAGGCGCTGCACCGGCAGGCGCGCCGCAAGATGGCCTAATACCGCCGCCGAAATGCCGGTGCCGATCGCGGCGAGCGAGATGATCGAGCCGGCGTACGACGCGACCTGGTCGGGCTGCGTGCCCAGCGCCGCGACGTAGAGCGGCAAGATTGGGCCAAACGACCGGTCGACGAACTGGGCCAGGAAGAGGATCGCCATGACGGCGACAAAACCTGGCAGCCGCGCGGCCGATCTGAGCGCGACGAGTCCGCCCAGCCCCGCGCGCTGCTTCTGTGATGCCGGTTTCGCCGGTAACGCCGAGTCCGCACGTTTTGCGGCAGCGACGAGCTCACGATCGTCCTGCGTGAGGAGTGTGAGCGCGACGAAGCCGGCGAAGATGACGGCGGCGCCGGCGAAGAACGACGCGCGCAAGCCGTAGTGATCGGCGACGAAACCGGCGCTGAGCGGCCCGACGATCAAGCCGGCCACCTGGGCCGACTGGAGCATGCCCAGCGCGGCGCTCGCCTTCTTCGGCGGCGCGACGACGACGGTGTACGCCATCGTCATCGACGTGAACCCGCCGAAGAGCCCGATGAGGGCGCGCAGCGCGAAGAGCTGCCACACGTTGGCGACCAGCCCCATGATCGTCGTCGTGACGCTGAAGACCAGCAGCGAGCGCTGGATCATCCGCTTGCGGCCGTAGCGGTCGGCGATGACGCCCCAGATAGGCGCGAAGAACGCGGCGAGCAGGGGTGAGATGCCCAGCATCAGGCCGGTCATGAGCGCGGCCCGCGAGACGTTGGCGACGCCAAGCTCCCGCACGTAGAGCGGCAGGATCGGCTGTACAAAGTTGAAGCCGAAGAAGGCAATGAAGACCACCACGGTCAAGCCCCACTGGCTGCGCTGCCAGCCGGGCGCGCCCTCGTCGGAAGAGAAGAGTGAGGAGGTAGGAGTGAGGCGTGATGGGGCTCTAGAACCCATGACCTTTCAATGCTTCACTCCCCATTTTGCACGCCTCACTCTTCGCTCGCTCACTCAGCCGTTACCTGCCAGCGTTCGGATTCTGGCTCCAGAACTCGTCGATCTTCTGTTGGGCGAGGCGGTTCGCCTCCTTCATGCCGTCGCGCAGGTTCCCGATGTTGTCGCGTAGGTAATCGTTGATCGGCTTGTTGTACTCGGAATTGATCTCGACCGCCGCCGGGTGCTTGATGGTGCGCGAGCCGCTGCCCTGCTCGAAGAGGGTGTAGAACTCCTTGCGCCCCAGCCCCGTAACCGGATCGTTCACGATCGCAGGATCGCGGGCTGCCTCCTTATTCGCGGCGACGTCGGCGGTGTTGCGCTGGACGTTGAGCCCGCCTTCCTTCGAGCCAACGTACTTGAAGAAGTCCCAGGCCAGGTCGAGCTTCTTGCCGCCCTTCTGAGCGGCAATCAGAATACCACCACTGTAGACATTGGCTTTGGGATCGCGCGGGCCCTTGGGACCACTGGGCACCGGAGCGACCGAGAACTTTAGCTCTGAGCCACTCCGCTTGTTCATGCGCCGGATGTTGTCGGCTGTCCAGTTGCCGCCCAGAAGCGCCGCCATGCGCTTTTGCCCAAAGATGTCGTTGGCACCAGCTGCGGATCCCGGCGCCGCGTTATCTCCGCCCGGTACCACCTTACGCCACGCCTCGACGGCATCAAAGCCTCCGAGACGCTTCAGATGTGTCTTGGCCCATTCGATGGCCTCGATGACTTCTTGCGAGTCGAACTGCGCCTTCTTTCCATCATCCGAGACGAGTTTGGCGCCGTTCGCCTGCGGAAAGATCACTTGCCAGTTGGTGCCCAGGTGGGGGATCAAGCCGACGAATGCCCACCCATCGGCGTCCTTCTTCGTCAGCTTGATGGCGGCTTCGTCGAGTTGTGTCCAAGTAGCGGGTAATGATCGGGCGCTGATCCCGTTCTCTTCCATCAGGCCGCTGGCGTACCACATGAAGACGATGTCGGGGTGCTGCATTATCGCCCAGTATTTCCCCTGCCACGACATCGTCTCCAATGCCGACGGGAAAATCTGGTTCTTGTCCCACTTGTCGCGCTTCATCAGATCGTCGAGCGGCGCCGAGAAGCCCTTGGCAGCCCACACCACCGTCCACTGCTGATCGGCCTGCCAGGCATCGGGCGGATCGCCGGCGGCGAATGCGGTCTGCACTCCGGTGTTGAAGTTACCGGCCGGCGTCGTGATATTGACCTTCGGACCCCCCTTGCTGTTGTAGCCATCCATCAACTGCTTCCAGCCGATGGGGCCACCGTGAGTCGGCTGCTCGATCGGCCACGGCTGCCAGAGCTCGAACGTGCCGGTCAGCTTCTGGCCGCCGGCCGGCTGACCAGCAGGTGAAGACGGGCCCGGTCCGGCGCCACAGGCGGCGGCGAGCACGACGCCGGCGGCACTGGTCGCGCCGGCAATCAGGGAACGACGGCTTATACGGTTCATGGTGTTGTGGTCCTTTACTGCTTTAGTGTGCTTCTGACGTGTGGCATGACGACACGAGACGTCGTTGCCAGAACTGGCGTAACGCCCGCCGGCAGCGCCCGCCACGAGGCGCTGCCGCGGTCACAGTATAGCTGCGCCCGGGCGACCACGGTCAACGCCGCCTTGCGCCTTCGCGCCTTCGGGCGGCATCCGGCGGCGCCTTCTTGTTGCCGCTCAGGCGGTGCCGGTCGCCTGGACGGCGATTCACTTGTAGCGCGCGATGGGTGTTAGTCCCGCGCGCACCCGCGTGCCCTTGGTCACGAGCGGCTCGGCCAGGCCGGCGGGGATGAGCACGTCGGTGCGGGAGCCGAAGCGGATCATGCCCAGCTTCTGGCCCGCCGCCAGCGTGTCGCCCGGCAGCCGCCACGAAACGATGCGGCGGGCCAGAAGACCGACGATCTGGGCGACGACGATGCGGTTCGCCTCACTCCCCGGCCCCCATCCCTCCTCGATGCCCAGCAGTTGCCTGGCGTTGCGCTCGGAACCGCCGACGAGGAAGGCGGGAGCGAAGCCGCCGGAGTCACGACGGTAGGCGACGAGTCGGCCGGCGGCCGGGCTGCGGTTGACGTGGACGTCGAAGGCCGACAGGAAGGTGACGATCCGCAGCGCCCGACCGTGGACGAACCAGTCCCACTCGACCTCGTCGATCGCGGTGATGACGCCGTCGGCGGCGGCGTAGAGCGTGCCGGGCTCACCGGGACACTGCCTGGGCGGATCGCGGAAGAACCACGCGCTCCAGGCGGCGAGGGCGAACAGACTGAGGCCCAAAGAGCGATTCTTGGCGAGCGCGGCGAGCGCCGCCGCGGTTGTCGCGGCCACAATCGGCGCGCCGGCGCGCACTGCTCCCAGCGTCGGGGGATCGGCGATGAGCCGGTCGAGGTAGCGCGCCGGCGGCGCGAATGTCGTGGCCGGCACGTTCGACGCAACGGGCGAACTGAGTGCCGCCGGCGGTGCCGGAGTGAGAGGCGTTGGAAGCGTTGCAGGCGTCGTCGGCTCCTCCACGCTCATCATCGATGGTCGCGATCGAACACGAGCCGGAGCTCGCTGGCGGGGCCAAGGAAAAGGTACAGCGCCAGCAGGAAGAGGATCGTCTTGGGCGCAAAGACAAAGAGGACTGGCGCCATCGCCAGGCACAGCGCCCAGCGCGCCGGCGGCGGGAACATCCCGAGGGCCGTGCCGAACTTCGGGAAGTGAATCGTGGTCACCATGAGCAATGCCACGCTTACCGTTGCCACCGGTACTGCGACCGGCGGCAGCTCGGAAGCGTAGACGCCCAGCATCGCGAGAAACGCACCGGCCATGGGGATCGGCAACCCGACGAAGTAGCCCTGTGCCTTCACGAGCGGGAAGCGTGCCAGCCGGATCGCACCGCAACCGGCGAAGATGGCGCCGGCAAACGCGCCGGCGGTGCCAAACAGGTGCAGGTTCGCCTGGTACGCCAGGAAGGCCGGGGCAACGCCGAACACGACCAGGTCCGCCAGTGAATCCATCACCTCGCCGAACGGCCCATCACAGCGTAGCGCCCGCGCGGCGGCGCCGTCGAAGCCATCGAAGAAAATCGCCGCGATGATAAACGCCGCCGCAAAGGCGAAGTCGTGCGTCGAGCTCGCCAATAGAGAAAGAAAGCCGCAGGTGAGCCCGCACAGGCTAAACGCGTGAGGGACCCAGGCCACTGCCGGCGGGGCCTGGCCAGAACCCCACGGCACGAGAGGTCGCATGAGGCAATCGTAACCGCACGTTTAACACGCCGTCAATAGATGGAACTACTGTCTGCGTCCTGCTGAGTGCTCAATGCGCCTGCAGGCGTGCGGGGCTGCGGACCTGCGGCAGCGGGGCAAGCATCCGGTCGGCATGTTACGCTCCACAGTGCCTGCAAATCTCATCAATCGGGGAGGGTCTATGTCGCCGGCCAAGACACCAACAGTGAAGCGCGTGCTGCACATCGGCATGGATGGGATGAACCTGCCGCTGCTGCGGCGGTTCGCCGCCGAGGGAGTGCTGCCCACCTTTTCGGCGCTGATGGCGCGTGGGTCGACCAACCGCATCCTGCCGGCGATCCCGGCGTGGACGCCGACCAACTGGGCGACGATGGCCACCGGGGCACCGGCCGGAACGCACGGATTGGCAGGGTGGAGCGTGCGCCAGAGGACCGATCCCTGGAGCGACCACCGGCTCGACTCGTGGCACTCGGATGCGATGACGGCCGAGACGATCTGGGAGGTGGCCGACGAGGCGGGACTGAAGGTGCTGGTCAATTTCTGGCCGTCGGGCTCGTGGCCGTCGCGCCTGAACCACGGCTACGTCGTCGCCTCCGGGTTCCACGATTCGCAGTTCCCCATCGCCGCGCCGGTGCAGTTTTTCTGCACCAGCCGGACCGACGTGCCGGAAGGCCGCCGGGGCAACGTGCGCCGCGGCGGCCGCAGCGGGAGCACCGTCGACACCGCGGAAACGGGGATCGTGCCCGGAAGTATGGTGTGCCACCTGCGACCGGCCGCAGAGAGCGGCTGGCGCAACGCGCCCGAGGGTGCGCTCGGCGCGACACTGACCGTTCCCAAGCTCCGCGGCGGCGAGTCGCAGCTTTACCTGCTCGCGACGCGGCGCGGCAGCGGCAGTGTCGAACACGTCAGCGTCTGCCGCGACAAAGACCCGGCGAGCCGCCTCGTAACACTGACACCGGGTGTGTGGTCGGACTTTGCCATCCTCCACTGGGGGGAGGGCGCCGGCGTGAACGGCAACGACGAGGGGAGCGTCCGATTCCATCTGCTGGCTGCCTCGGATGGCGCCGACCCGGGCGGCGATGTCACGCTGCGTGTCGTCTCATCGCAGGTGTACGCCACGCGCGGCTTCGCCGCGCCCGACGGTCTCGACCGGCAGTTGCTCGAAGCGGCCGGGCCGTTCTTCGATACGTTCTCGATAGGGCCGACCGCGGGTGGCGCCGAGCTGCAGTGCTTCCTCGACGACATCCGCTACCAGGGCGAGTGGCAGGTCAAGGTGGCGCGCCACGTGATGGAGCACGGTGGCTGGGACCTGCACTTCAGCCACTGGCACCTGTTCGACCACATCAACCATCCTACGGTCAATCCGGCCGACCCTGAGGGCCCGAATTACGATCCCGCGCGCGGCGCGTGGATGATCGACGCGCAGCGGCAGACCTACATCGTGGGCGACGCGGTGCTCAAGCAATTCCTCGAGCTAGCCGGCGACGAGACGCTGGTGTGCATCGTGTCCGACCACGCCATGCCGCCGGCGCACCGCTGGGGGCATCCGGCCGCGCGCCTGGAGGAGACGGGGCTGCTCGTACGCAGGCCCGATGGCAGCATCGACTTTGCGCGTTCGAAGGTGTACGTCCTGCCCGACCGCGGCTCGGAGGTGTACATCTCGCTGCAGGGGCGCGAGCCGTTCGGCATCGTGCCGCCCGAGCAGTTCGAGGCGGTGAAGGACGAGATTCTCGACGCGCTGCTCGACTGGCGCGATCCGCTCAACAACAAGCGGATCGTCGCGCTGGCGCTCAAGCTGGAAGACGCGGCGGTGATCGGCTTTTGGGGCGACGTCTGCGGCGATGTCGTGTTCACGTTCAACCGCGGCTACGGCTGGGGCCCGCCGCTCGAGGGTGGCAGCGCCGGCACCGGCCGGGGCGCCCAACACGGCTCGCAGATCCCGACGATGGAGACGCCGTACTTCACCAACATGGGGGCGATGATCGTCGCCGGGCCGGGCATCCGTCCCGGCTACGAGCGCGACTGGCAGCGCCACGGCCTGATGCGCATGGTCGACTTCGCGCCGACGGTCGCGCACCTCACCGGCCTGCGCCCGCCGCGCCACAACACCGGCGCGATCCTGCACGATCTCTGGAGCGAGTGAGCCTGGTGCGCGCCGGCTGGCCTCTCGGGCACGATTTGCGGAGTGCACGAGATGGCCGGCGCGCACGGCGCTAGCGGTACCAGGCGGCCTGCATTGCGTAGAGCCCAGCATACTCGCCGCCGGTAGCTAGCAACTCGCCGTGCGTGCCGTGCTCGACGATCCGGCCCTCTTTGAGCACCACGATTCGGGAGGCCAGGCGGCACGAGCCGAGGCGGTGCGAGATGAGCAGGGCCGTCCTGCCCTCGGCCATCCGGGCGAAGTGGTCGTAGACGCCGGCTTCGGCCTTGGCGTCGAGCGCCGAGGCGGGCTCGTCGAGGATCAGGAGCTCGGCCGGGCGGACGTAGGCGCGGGCGATGGCCAGCTTCTGCCACTGGCCCACCGACAGATCGACGCCGTCGTGGAACTCCTTGCCCAGCGGCGTGTCCAGCCCCTGCGGCCGCGCCGCTGCGACCTCGGCTGCGCTGCTCTGTGCCGCCGCCGCGGCGATGGCCCTCTCGTCGTCGAACCGGTCCACCCAGCCGACGGCGATGTTCTCCCGCATGGACGACTGATAGCGCAGAAAGTCCTGGAAGACCGCGCCGATGCGCCGGTGCCACTCTGCCGGCGCAACGTCACGCAGGTCGACGCCGTCGACGAGGATGCGCCCCGCCGAGGGCTCGTATAGGCCCATCAGCAGCTTGGCGAGCGTCGTCTTGCCGGCGCCATTCTCGCCGACCAGCGCAACGCGCTCGCCGGGCCGCAACAGTAGGTCGATCCCGGTCAGCGCCGGTCGCGTGGCGCCGGGGTAGGTGAAACTCACACTCTCGAAGCGAACGCCCTCAACGAGCGGCCGCGGAACTGATCGTGCCCCCTCCGACCGCGCCTCCACCGGCAGCGAGAGGAGCGTCCGCAAGTGCGTCATGTACGCATCGCGCTCGACCTGCCGCGCGGTAGACCAGGATACACCCCAGATGAACTCACGCAGGCGGGTCAAGCCGTACAGGAGTGCGACCAGGCTGCCCACTGTGATGGTGCCGCGCAGGGCCAGCAGAAGCAGGAACAGGATCGAGGTGAGGTTGACGGCCTCTTCGACCGCCAGGCTGCCGATGGTGTGCCGCGCCGTGCGCCAGTGCGCGGCCGTGGTCTCGGCCAGGTAAAGGTTGAAAGCGTGGCGCCAGCGGCCGATGAGGTAGTCGACCAGACCGAAGAGCCGAATCTCGCCGGCGGCGGTGCGGCTGGCCAGCAGGCCAGCCCAGTACCCCTGCTCTCGCCGCAATGGCGACGTGCCGAACTGAACCTGGTTATAGGCGTGGCTCAGACGGGCGCCGATGGCGGCTCGAAAGACCGTTGTGCCGAAGAGGACGAGCGCAATCAGCCAGTGCGCCTGCCAAAAGACGAACAGTAGTAAGCCGGCCGCTCCGACAATGGCCCGCCCTTGTTGGGCCAGGTCATTGACGCCGCCGATGAGTCTCGTGCCACGCGCCTGCCGTCCCATGTCCATGCTGGTGTAGTAGTCGGGCCGCTCGAAGGCGGACAGCGGTACGGCCGTGGTCTTCTGGAAGATCTGCTGCTGCAGCGCGGTGTCGACGCGCAGGCCCACGTAGAACGCCAGCCAGACGCTGCTCGCCGACTCAACGCTCCGGGCGCCGAAGGCGAGCAAGATCGCCCCGAGCCAAGGCAGCGCCGCCGGCCACGGATCGCCGCCGGCCTCGCCGGCCCGCGTCAAGCTATCCACCAGGCCGGTGATGGCCCACACCGCCAGCGGCGCTGCCAGACCGGCCACAATGCTCTGGACCAGCAGCGCGCCGCTGGCGCGCGGCGCGTGCCGGAACAGCAGCCCGAGGGCGTAGGCCAGCGAAGCAGCCGCGCCGCGCGCGCCGGCCACCGCCCGTCGAAGGGTGGCAGTCAGTTTGCCGCCTCGGCCTCGTCGATCCGGTACCTCGCCGGCCACTCGCAGTCGTCCTCCGGTGCCATCACGCGGACAGCGCCCCACATGTACCAGGCAATTGCTACGTATCGTGACCAGATACGTGCGGTATCCCTACTGTACTCTGCCGTGCTCTAGCCGTCAAACGATGACGCACTTGGGGGCGCACGCAAGACTTCCGGGGACCGCCACTGGCTGTAGGGGCGTATCGAAATACGCCCAGGGGCGGCGGCCAGGCGTATTTCGATACGCCCCTACACGTCCTCCCCGCATCCGGAAGTGCTGCCTGTGCCCGACGCGATTTGCACGTTGACAAAGTAGCGGTTTCGCCATACGCTCAAGCTGTGTGAATTTGTAAACCAGGTTCCCCCATGGCAATGAACGTGATCGCCGATGCGCCGCACGCGGGTGAGGGAGCTGACCCCGGCAAGAGCTTCCGGCGCCTGATGGCGGCCGCTGCGCGGATCCTGGCCACAGGAGACCAGCCGGCGCGCGCCGTGTTTCTCGCGCGCGCGCTGAACGCCCTGGCGGACGTGGCACCGACCCTCGGGCAGCGCTCGCTCGAACAGGTCGCCCATGCCCCATCCGATTACGCGGCGCTCCTCCACGCGCTGCAGGATCCGGGAACGCTCGCTGCGTGGCGGCGGCAGGATCCGCTGGCCGACGCGCGGCTGCGTGGCGTACAGGCGCGCGCGCGGCTGCTCGCGGCCGAGGGCGGCGCGTTCACGGGCGAGCAGGTGGCCGCGCTACTGGGTATCAGCCGGCAGGCGGTCGACAAGCGGCGCCGCGCCGGCAAGCTCCTCGCGGTGCAAACCGGGCGGCGCGGCTACATCTACCCCGCGTGGCAGTTCGACGCTCGCGCGCTGGGGGGCGTGCTACCCGGCCTGGAGTTGGTGCTCGCGGACCTCGGTGTTCGTGGGCCGTGGACGCGCCTCTCGTGGTTCCTCACCAGGGACGTACGCCTCGGCGGGGCGCGGCCGCTCGACGCCTTGCGGCGCGGCCGGATCGATGCCGTGCGGGCGGCAGCCGCGGCCTACGGAGAGCAGGGTGCCGCATAACGCGGCGACCGCGGCGAGTGCGGCGGATGGCACGCAGACCGAGCTGACTCCCCAGAAGAGTCAAGGCAGCAAGAGCAGGCGGCGGGCGGCGCGGCTGCCGGCCCACCCACCTCCACCGCGCGACATCGCCCGCCGTGCGCTGCCGCTCGTGGAGGCGACTGGCCCGTGGCTCCGCATCCACCGGATCGAGCACGAGCCACTCTTCTTCGGCCGCACGGGACGGTACCGCTTCGACGCGCCGCACGGAGAGTACGGGGTGCTGTACGCGGCGGCCGATGTCCACAGCGCGTTCGTGGAAACATTCGGCTGGCGCACCGGCGAGCGCGTCATCGACCTGGTGGACCTGGCCGCCGCTGGCCTGACCCGCCTCGGCGCCGATGCGCGCCTGTCGGCCGGCGAGAGCTACGCCACAGCGCGGCGCTGGGCGTTGGCGCTCTGGCGCCATCCGGCCCAACCAGACGGCCTGCACTACCGCGCCCGGCACGACCCGTCGCGATACTGTATCGCGCTGTACGACCGTGCCGCGCCGGCGGTGGTGGCAGTCACGCTCGGCGCGCTGGCAGCACCGGAGCACGCGGCGCTTCTCGCCGAGGTGCTGGCGACCTATGAATTCGGTCTCGCCGACGAGCCACTCTAGCGCGCCAGTTGCTCCTAGCCGTTGTCAACCAAGTGCAGAGTGCAAAGTGGGGCCGCCTGCGGGTTCTACTCGCCACGCAAAGATAGCGCCACAGCCGTGTGGTGACATGCGCGGCTGGCGCCGACCTTCGGCGCCCACCTGCTCACCGCCGCCCAACGCCGCGGGCCGGGCTGGGCCCAGCAGGTGGTCATCCTCCGGTCATCCTCTTTCAGACCAGTGGGAGCAGGCTTCGAGTGAGCCGCCCTCACCCGACGAGTTCGTGCGGCAACTCAAGAGGCTGTTCGAGAGAGGTCCGTGTGGGACGCAGCATCCTACTACGACCGGTACGGCCCGGCTGTCGCGCCACCGCTCTCCGAGCGCGACTGGCCGATCCTGGGGGACACCATGCACACCGCCGATACGGCTGCCGAGCTGTAAGCCACTGAGCAGAAGAGCCCAGAGGCGGACGAACACGCGGCGCGATCGGTTGGGGCCACCGCTGCTCGCTGAGCGCCGGAGAGTGCCGCAGCGGTACAGTGGCGCGCCCAGATGCGACCGCGTGCGCGGCCCTATCTGTACCAGGCGGCCTGCATCTCGTACGGGCCGGCATATTCGCTACCCCTGCACAGGAGGTCGACGTGGGTGCCGTGCTCGACGATCTGCCCCTCCTTGAGGACGACTATCCGGTCGGCTAAGCGGCACGAGTCGAGGCGGTGCGAGATGAGCAGGGCCGTCCTGCCCTCGGCCATCCGGGCGAAGTGCTCGTAGACGCCGGATCTGGCGTCGAGCGCCGACGCCGACTCGTCGAGGATTAGGAGATCGGTCTGCACCAAATGCAAAGTGCAAAATGCAAAGTGAGGACGCCTGCGAGTCCCACCTTGGCTTTGATTTAGTAGCCGCCAGCCCGAGCATCTACGCTGCCGGGTAGGGGCCTGCCCTCGTGCGTGGCTCGCCACCCATACGTCCTTACCTTGCGTTCCTTACCCTCGTGTGTTTACGCTGTAGGTAAGGAGGCGCAGCGATGGTCATGGCCAAAGTTACGAGCAAGGGACAGGTTACCTTGCCCAAAGAGGTAAGAGACGCGTTAGGACTGATCCCCGGCACGCACGTAGAGTTCCAAGTCGAACCTGGACGCATAGTGATGCGTAAGCGGATTCCGCCCGAAGTGTTTAAGCGGTGGCGCGGCTATCTCCGCGACAAGGTCGGAGGTCTCACAACTGACGAACTACTGCTCGAGTTGCGCGGCGAGGTCGACGGAGTCAAATGACTACCGCCGTCGATAGTAACGTGCTGTTCGACCTCTTGGTTGAGGATCCTCGCTTTGCCGATCCAGCCGAGCAGGCTCTGGCAGAGGCCGCGGACGCCGGGCCGGTGGTGATCTGTCCCGTGGTCTACGCTGAAATAGCCGCGTTTTTTGACACGCCGGAAGCTTGGAAGCAGTTCCTCCATGAGCTCTCTATCGAACTGAGTCCGTTCGAGCCGCCGTCGCTGTGGCACGCCTCTCGCACGTGGAAGGCGTACCTGCGCGCCAGGGGCCAGCGCGTCCAGTGCCCTCGCTGCGGCCGCGCATCGCAGGTCACTTGTCCAGCGTGCGGCCAGGCCATCCAGTGGCGTCAGCACATCATCTCCGACTTTCTGGTGGGCGCTCACGCGCTTATGCAGGCCGACGTGCTGCTCTCGCGTGACCAGGGCTTTTACCGAACGTATTTCCCAGAACTGAAGCTCCAGGTGCCCGTGGCGTCGCAGTCGTAAGCGAACTATCGAAAATTCCGCGTGAGATTTCGCGGCCGTGATGCGATAGATGGGTGCAAGCCTATGGACACGCCCGACACGACCATCGACGTCATTCACGGCCGCACTGCCCTCCGAACGAGTCAGGCTGGTCCGTCTCTGTACCCACCTCACCGGCAATGCCGACGCTGCCGAGGATCTGGCGCAAGAGACCCTGTACGAGGCCTGGCGCAATGCCCGTCCAGCGGCGCGCCGACCGCATGGCAATGGCCGGCATCATCACCGTGCAGTAGCCCTTCACCTGCGGGTTGCGGTGATCTCAAGCGCGCCAACCGACCGGCGTTCAATACCGAACGTAATTGGCTCGCCCAGGCCGCGGCTCATCACCGCCGTGGTCACGTCCGACGTCGTCGCCACCCGATGGCCGTCCACCGCGATGACGCGGTCGCCCTCGCGCACGTCCAGACCTGCCGGGCACCGTGGATTGGGCGCCACGCGCAGGCCGCCCGAGGGATGCGCGGGCGCCGTCTCCCGCCACGCCGTGTTGATCGTGTCGGTCGTGTGCGCGATGCACCAGCAGATGCCCAGGTCGCACGAGGGGCACCGGCAGTCGCAGAACTGCCCCTCCTGCCGCAGCTCCCAGGCCACAGCCTCCGCGATCAACTGATTGATCTCCTGCGCCGCCCGTACGTAGTTGCGCAGGTGACGTTCCGCGATCCGCAAGGTCGCCGCGAAGCGCAGCGAATCGAAGACATGGGCTGTCTCGTGGAGCACGCTGTACCCGACGGCCGCGTCGTTGAATGCCAGGTAGGCGTCCCGAAGGGCCCGCGACACCGTCCCGGTGCACACCCCATCGCCGGCTACGACCGCGGCGGCGGGTGGCGAGCCATGGGCCTCGACGTGGCCGGTCAGGGCCCCGAGTGCCTGCATGTGGGCCGTGAGCCCGTCCCGGTGGTCCTGCGCAATGGCGTGAAAACGCTCGACCGCCGCGGCGGTCTCGGGGTGCCCCCGCACCTCACCGCGCAGCCGGTCGAGCAGCGTCTCGATCCGGTCCTCAAGCGCCACCATCCCGGCGACGCATTGCTTCAGCCGATTGGCATCCGGTTCGCGAGTCATGGCCGTTGCCTCCTCCACCTGTTCGAACGGCTTCCCCTGCAGTTGGAGGCGCCGCACGTAAGGCTCCTCTGAGTGTCCCTTCACGGCGGCGGACCAATGCGTCCGACAGGCTCCAGCTTAACGCGGTGCGTCCTGCACGTACGCACGCCACGAGTGGGCAGGGGCGTAGCTGAGGCGCGCCTGCGCCTTCGCGATCGACAGCAGCGTGTCGAAGCCGCCGAGACCCTCCCGCACGGGAACGCGCGGAAACACCTCCCGCATCAGTTCCCGGCTCGGTCGGTTCATGACGGTGTCGGCCGCGGCGATGATGAAAACGTCGGCCCGGTGGATATCGGCCGTCAGCGCCAGTCGGCACGCTTGCGCGACGTCGCGGCAGTCGACGTAGCCCCACAGGTTCCACTTGCGCTTGTGGGGGTCATCCCAGAAACTCGGGAACTCGGCGTAGCGGCTCGGTTCGATGACGTTCGAAAAGCGCAGGCCGATGGACGGAAGGCCGCTCCAGCGGTGGAACTGCCGGGCCATCTCTTCGCCGAGCACCTTTGACAGCGCGTAGCTCGAGTTCGGCCACAGCGGCGCCTCTTCGTCCACCGGCACGTAGGCGGGTGGGGGATTCTCGAAGGGCAGCCCAAGCGTCGTTTCGCTCGACGCCCATACCACGCGCGCAGCGCGCACGATGGTGGCGGCGGTGAACACGTTGTACGTGCTGGTCACGTTGGTCCGGAAGGTCACCTCGTCCGTCTGCAGTCTCGGTGCCGGGATGGCAGCCAGGTGGACGACACCGTCGACGCCGCGCAAGGCCTCCACCGCCTGACCCAGATCGGTCAGGTCTGCCTTGAGCGTCGGGCAGGGCCGCTCATCCGGCGGCTGCACGTCGACGTTGACCACCTCGTAGCCGTGTTCGAGGAGATCGCGCACGACGGCCCTGCCGGCTTTGCCACTACCGCCGGTAACGGCGATTCGTCTCATGCTCAGCGCGCTTCCCACGTTCGAGTCCTGCGTATCCGGGTTCTGGCCCTAGACTGGGCTTAGAGATGATGCCGCACGGGCGCCGAGCACGCCACATCGTCGCGCGGCCGGTTGATGGTTGCTTTTGCGGTGACGTCTATGGGCAATGCTGTCCTCCTCGTCAAGATCCTTCCCACATTACAATCCGAGTGCCCGTCAGATTCTTGCGTCCAGGGGCTCCCCCTCTATCCTCCGACCCCTTTCTCCCACCAGGGGAGTAAGGGGAGACCGGAGCCTACCACGGCGCACCGCCTCCCCGTCTGGCCGCCGTTCCCCCTCGCCCCTTGTGGGAGAGGGGGTCAGGGGGTGAGGGGGCACGTCGTCGCGCAACAACGTGACGGGCACCCTTACGATCCGCCC
>JACQGX010000121.1 GCA_016199265.1 Chloroflexota bacterium
ACGTTCCACCAGGGTTGGAAAGGCCTGAGTTTCCCAGAAGGTTTTCTGACGATCTATAGCATCCTGCGCTTCGACTTCGGCCGGACCACCCCCGCGCTGGACCGGCTCGACGCGCTGCCCCGCCGGACGACGCTGGAACGGGCGATCGTCCGCCACCTGAAGGCGGGTCGCCACTGGCACGGCGGCGCCGGCTGGCTCCGGCTCTGACGCGGTGCGGCCTGGGGGCGACCACCCAGAGTTCCCACAGCTCGTCTCCTGGGAACCGTGGGGCCTATGTCCGCCGTGTGGTGGACTGTGGTGGACGAGATCACCTGTCGGCGCCAAGTGGACGCCTGGCGAGCTGCAGCAGCTTGGCGTCGATTCCTGTACCCGGTGATGGGATAAACATGACGATGAGGACCTGATCGCTAGGCACAGAGCCAGTCCGGGGTGCGCTCGCCCCGGAAATGCCCGGCCAGCGTGTCCCCATACTCGGCTTCACTCTCCTGCCTGCTGACGGTCCGCGTGGGAGGTGGGCCAGGAGAGTCCGCGACGGCGTTTGGCAGAAGGTCATCCAGCCGCTCGACATTCGGCGGAGCCCTTGCGGTGTTCACCATCATCACCATCATCACCATCATCACGGCCACCCCTTCAGGCGGTATCCCGTGTGCGTCCCGAACTGCTCCCACGTCACAGCCGTGGTGTGGAGAAATCTCCGCGTCGACTCAGCGGTGTGCCAACGGACGCAGCCGCCCAACTGGCGGTGCGTGATGTGTGCCAGATAGATGCCTACGGTCTCCGGGGCTGCGAGCACAAGGACCCGCTCCCACATCCGGCGCGCCGGTCCCTCCCGATACGCCGGACCATGGTTGTAGAAGAGCATCGTCACCAGGTCGAAGACGCGGTCGCCGGTAACCAGGCCCTCGAGGTCGATGATGCCGGTGATCTTGCCGGGGCTCACCCTGCCGCGCGCGTGCGGGTCGGGCACGATCTCGGTCCAGACATGGTCCTTACCGAAGTCGAAGTGCACCACGTCGCCGGTGGCCATCGGCGCGCCGGCATGGACGCGCACGTACGCGCGCAGACTCTCCAACAGCGCCGCCGTCTCCGACGAGTAGCGCCGGATATCCGTGTTCTTGACCGCGGCCGGCCCGGTGGCATCCTCCAGGATCGGTTGGAGGATGTGGTGCCGCCAGCCTCCCGGCGGTACGGTCTCCGGCAGCCCCATGCCCGCCTGCAGGTCGTTGAGCGCCAGGATCTGGTCGAGCAGCGGATCGTCAATGCGCGGCGCCTCGTCGCCGGGCAACTTCTCCTGCAGCGCGTAGCGGCCCACCGGCTCGCGCGGGTGCACGCCGATCGTAACGTAGCGCGGCACGGGGTAGCCGCGTGCGCCGAGCCGTTGGAGGGTCTCTAACACCGCCGGCAGCGGCCCCGGGTCGCGCGGTCCGGGCTCGAACTTGAGCACCAGTTCCGCGTCCGCAGGGTTCTCCACCCGCCACGCTCCTTCCGTCCCCACGGGATACCGCTCGCCGAGCACGTACGCCATCCCGCGCTCCGCGTTGATCCACCGGAGGACCGCTGCGACGTCGGCGTCGCCGGGAACGGTCACGGTTGTGCTCCTTGCGGCTGCCGCAGCCGCGCATCGCCATCGGCACGCGTGCAGATCAGCTTCCCCTCGCGCCGGATCTTCCGATAGGCCCAGTTGTGCTCGTCCCAGTAGTTGGGCTTTGTCATCGCTCGCTCCTTGCTGGCGCGGTGGCGCGCAGGGAGAACAGGTAGGGCAGGTCATCCGGATAGTCGGCGTGGTAGGTCGCGCCGGCCGGCTTGGGGTGCTCGCGGACAAACTCCAGACGCAGGCCGGCACGGCAGATCGCGGTGACAATGTCGCCCAACGGGTGGTCCCAGAAGTACGCCGTCTGCCTGACTCCCGCTTCGGGCACCGCGTACGTGCCGCTGTATTCGGCGCGCACCGGCTCCGGGCGGTAGAAGTAGCGGCGGTCGAGTGAGTGCCCGGCGGAGTCGTGCGTCTCGGGGTCGACCACCCGCAAGAAGGGGTGGCGCTCGACGATGGAGAAGATACCCCCCGGCTTGAGGAAATGCGCGATAGCGCTGGCCCACCGCGTCAGGTCGGGCAGCCAACTCAGCACGCCATACGACGTAAACACAAGGTCGAAGCGCTCGTCTCGCGTGTCAGGTGCTGCGCGTGTGCCTGCGTGGATACGGCGGTGGGTGCAGCGTGCGACGAGCGGTCGGTGATGTGAGGCCCACGGCGTCGCTTCAAACCCGCTGCACACCGCGCCCGATACTGGGTGATTCGAGGAGCAGGCGGCCGCTCGGGAAGGGACACGGACGGACAGGAGGACACAAAACGGCCGTGGGCACGAGAGCCGCGCCCACGGCCAGGAGTCCAGTCGGTCGTAATTAGGTGCTATCGCGAACTAGTTGCAAGTGGGCACGCTCTGTTGGTCCCGTGCCCTACCTCTCCGCGGGAGACGCGGAAGCATCGCAAAGAACCGCATCATGCGTACCCTGTGGCGCCATTGTAGCCGAGCGCATGAGAGCAGGCAACCGGGTTTCGGTTTTCAAACTGTGTTGGTGACTTGATTCGGGGCCGATTTGGCGCCGGTGTCCAGGTTAGCGGATCGAGGCGCAACGCCATGGGACAGCCGATCAACACAACACGGAACCGAATCGAGAGCCGTAAGGCCGGCTTCGGATAGCCGCTGCGGACCGCGAGCTCGACGTAGCCAGCCGGGTCCGCAACGTCCGGCGGCAGCGCGATAGCGCCGGCCATCAGACCGGCTGGACAGCATTCGTCGCTGAGCTGAGCGACCGGTAGGGGCGGAGCCGGGGCCGCGCCAGGCTCAAGTAGCCGCCGGCGATGCGGCCGCCGCGCAGAGCCGGTCGAGGTCGTAGTTCAGCAGGTCGCCGATGCGTTCGAGTGTGACGTCCGCCGGCGGGTACGTTCGTAGGATCTGGGGATCGCGGGCGTAGTGACCCTGGCGGGGGAAGACGGTGGTGACACGCTCGCCCCATTGCGCCTTCACCGTGCTCAGGATGCGCAGCTTATCGTCTACCAGGACGTAACGCTGGGCCGGGTAGCGCTGCGCCACGTCGTCGAGCTCCAGCTCCTTGTGGATGTAGATCAGCACTCGGCCGTCCACGGCCGCGCCCAGCCCGGAGCGCGAGACCTTGCGTGGCTGGAAGACGGCGTCGCCGTCGGACAGGATGACGGGGAGGCCCCATTGCTGGACGTGGTCGAGCACGTCCAGCGCGGCCGGGAAGAGCCGGTTGGCGAAGGGGTACTCGACGAGGTAGTCCGACATGCATAACACGTGGGGGTCCCTGGGGTGGGCCACGCGGTAGCGTTGCAGCGCGCCCAGGTAGTCGGCATAGCCGAGCTGCGCCCGCAGCTCCTCGAAGAACGCCCAGTAGCGCGCCTGGCGCTCCGCGCCGAGCTCGCCCACCAGGTAGCGCATCAGATCGGCCACCACGCGGTCGTTGTCGAGCAGCGTGTTGTCCACGTCGAAGAGAAAGATCACGTTAGAGTCAATCATCGGAGGCACCTACGTCCTAGCCAGCAGGCTCCAGCACCCTTACCTGCCTACTGCCTACTGCCCATGCCACCTATCCACCGGCCGGGCGCTCCACGTGCCCGCCGAACTTGTGGCGCATGGCGGAGAGCAGCTTCTCGGCAAAGGTGTGCTCGTGCCGCGAGCGGAAACGGGTGTAGAGCGCTGCCGAGAGCACGTCGGCAGGCACTGCCTCCTCGACGGCGGCCATGATCGTCCAGCGGCCCTCGCCCGAATCCTGGACGAAGCCGGTGTACTCGGTGAGGTCCGGGTTCTCGGCCAGCGCGCTGGCGGTCAGGTCGAGCAGCCAGGAGCCGACGACGCTGCCCCGGCGCCACAGCTCGGCAATGTCCGCGACGTCGAGGTCATAGCGGAACTGCTCGGGCATCTCGCCGGCATTGGCCTGGCGCAGGATGTCGAACCCTTCCGCGTAGGCCTGCATCAAGCCGTACTCGATGCCGTTGTGGATCATCTTCACGAAGTGCCCCGCGCCCGCGGGGCCACAGTGCAGGTAGCCCTGCGCGGCCGTGCCAGCGCAGCCGTCGCGGCCGAGGACCGGGGCCAGGTCGCCCTGCCCCGGCGCCAACGCCTCGAAGATGGGGCCCAGCCGTGTTACGACGGAGGGGTCCCCGCCGATCATCAGGCAGTAGCCTCGCTCCAGGCCCCAGACGCCGCCGCTGGTGCCTACGTCCACGTAGTCGATGCTGCGTTCCTTCAAGAGACGGGCCCGGCGCACGTCGTCCTTGTAGTAGGAATTGCCACCGTCGATCAGGATGTCGCCCGCCGCCATCCGCTTGGCCAGCGCCAGCACCGTCTGTTCCGTCGGCGGGCCGGCGGGCACCATCACCCAGGCCGCGCGCGGCGGCCGGAGCCGCTGGACGACCTCGTCGAGCGAGGCCGCGCCGGTGGCGCCCTCGGCGGCCAGCTCTTGCACGTTGGCCGGATTCAGGTCGAACACGACGCACTCGTGCCCGGCGCGCAGTAGCCGGCGCACGATGTTGGCGCCCATCCTGCCCAGCCCAACCATGCCCAATTGCATCGCTGTCACTCCTCTGCTTGCTACCTGTACTTGCTGCTTGTACCTGCTGCTTGTGCTTGCTGCCTGCGCCAGCGATTACGCCAGCGCCTGTGTGATCGCCGCCTGGAGGGCCGCCAAGCCCGCCGGCACGTCTTTGCCGAGATGTACTCGCAGCGCGCGCCGCTGGCGCTCTGCCAGCACCTGGAAGTCGCCGCGCGCCTGCGCCGCCTTGACCACGCCGAAGGTGTACCGCTGTCCAGGCACGGGCAGGTCAAGCGCGTCGTCGCAGGTGAGCTGCAGGAACACCCCGGTATTCGGGCCGCCTTTGTAGACCTGCCCGGTGGAATGCAAGAAGCGCGGCCCGAAGCCGAGGCAGGTCGCTACCCGCTTGGCATCGCGTACGGCCTGGCGCATTGTCTGGAGCGGCCGTTCGTGGGCTTCGTGCATATCCAGATAGACCAGCAGCGCAAAGTAGTCTCCGGCTGCCAGCCGGCTCAGGTGGGTGCGCAGATAGCCGGCGAGCGACCCACTCGCCGCCGGCGCCAGCACGGCGGCGTTGCGCGCGTCGGCGAAGAGCTTGATCCCACCGTCTTCCAGAATCGGCGCCTCTGCCGGGAGCGCGCCTGCCCTGGCGAACTCGGCGGTCAGCTTGCGGGTGGCGACTTTGCTGGTCTCGACATCCGGCTGGTCGAACGGGTTGACGCCGATGATCGCGCCGGCGACGGCGGTAGCGATCTCCCAGTGGAAGTACTCGCCACCCAGATCGTGTCGCTCACGGACGGCGATGCGTACCACGGGCTGCCGCGCGCGCTCCAAGGCGTCGACGGCCGCGTCCTGCGCGGCATCCGGCGCCGATTCCAGCCGGACGTACACGAAGAGCCGGTCGCGGCCATACACTGCCGGTGGCCCCAGCGGCTCGCGATCGACCGGGATCAGCCCCATCCCTTGTTTGCCCGTCGACTCTGCGAGCAATTGCTCCAGCCAGGCGCCGAAGACCGCGATTCCCGGCGAGGCGGCGATGGTCACTTTGTCCCGGCCATGCCTGGCCAGTACGCCCAGGATGGTGCCCAGCACGACACCGGGGTTCTCCGCCGCCGGCACGCAGGCGGCGCAGGCCTGCACCATCTCCTCGGCGCAGTCGAGCACACGCCGCACGTCGACGCCCGCGGCGGCGGCGGGCACCATGCCGAAGTCAGACAGCGCGGAGTACCGCCCACCGATGCTGGGCAGGCCGTAGAACACGTGGCGGAAGCCGTCGCTCTCGGCGACCTGTTGGAGCTTCGAGCCCGGATCGGTGATGGCGATGAAGCGGCCGCCGGCCGCCGCCGGCCCGACCACCTGGCGCACGCGCTCGAAGAAGTAGTCTTTGAGGATGTTCGGCTCGAGCGTGGTGCCAGACTTGCTGGACACAATGCAGAGCGTTCGGGCCAGGTCGAGGCTCTCTTCGAAGCGCTTGATCTGCGCCGGGTCGGTCGAGTCGAGCACGTGCAGTTCCGGAAAGCCGTGGCGCCGGCCGAAGGCCTGGCGCACCACGTCGGGGCACAGGCTGGAGCCGCCCATGCCGAGCACCAGGAGATGCGTCAAGCCGGCGTCCTGCACTTCGTCGGCGAGACGTTGCCAGCGCCCGGAATGCGCCAGTTGGTCCTCGGTGATCCCCAGCCAGCCCAGCCAGCTCTCCTCGCCGGCGGTCGTCCACAGCGAGGCGTCGCCTGCCCAGAGACGCTGCACCTTGCGGTTGCGCTGCCAGTCCGCCAGCGAGGCCTGCACGGCGGTGCCCAGATCGTCGGGCAAAGCGTACGTCTGGCGCCAATGCGCCTCATGCCGGCGGGCCGGCGCGGCGCTGACGGCCGCGGTGCCAGCGGTGCCGGCGGAGCCAGGGGTGGTGGCTCTGGCGGCGGCTGCGGAAGCGGGAGTGGTGGTCGCCGCCTGGATGGCCTGGCGCTCCTTCTCCACCGCTGACAGCAGTTTGTCGAAGGCCTCGACGAAGAGGCGCACGCCGTCGTCGAGCAACTGGTCGGTCACCTCCGCCAGGGAGATGCCCAGGCGCTCCAGCGTCTCCAGCGTGTCTTGCGCGGCCTCCAAGTCCGCCTCCAGGCTGGCACGGGGCCGTCCATGATCCCGGTAGGCGTCCAACGTCGCCGGCGGCATGGTGTTCACCGTGTCAGGCCCGATCAGCTCCTCGACGTAGAGCACGTCGGAGAGACTGGGGTTCTTGGTGCTGGTGCTCGCCCACAGCAGGCGTTGCGTCTGCGCCCCCTGCGCTGCCAATGCCTGCCACCGCTCGCCGCGAAGCAGTTCCTTGTAGCGGTGGTAGGCGAGCTTGGCATTGGCGATCGCCACTTTGCCGGCGAGGCTACGCAGCAACGCCTGCTCCGGCGCACTCGCCATCTTGAGCCGCGTCGCGACGATGGCATCGACAGCCGTATCGACACGGCTGACGAAGAAGCTGGCCACGCTGGCCACTCGACTCAGGTTGCCGGCGGGGCCGGCATGGTCGCCGCGGCCGCGGCGGGCGGCTAGGCGTTCGAGGCCCGCGCAATACGCCGCGGCTACCTGCTCGTAACGCGCCAGCGCAAAGAGGAGGGTGACGTTGACGTTGATGCCCTCGCCGATCAGTTGCGTGATGGCGGGCAGGCCTTCCGGCGTGGCCGGCACCTTGATCATGACGTTCTCGCGTCCCACCGCTTGCCACAGTCGCCGAGCCTCCGCGATCGTGCCGGCGGTGTCGTGCGCCAGGCGCGGCGACACTTCCAGACTGACGTAGCCGTCGCGGCGCCTGGTCCGGTCGTAGACCGGCCGCAGCACGTCGGCCGCGTCTTGGATGTCGCGGATGGCCAGTTGCTCGTAGAGCGCCTGGGCGTCCCAGCCGGCCTGCCCTACCGACCTCTGCAGCGCCTCGGCGTAGTCGGTGCTGCCGGCGATCGCCTTCTCGAAGATGGCCGGGTTGGAGGTGACGCCGCGCAACTCGTCCTCCTGCACCAGGCGCTGCAGCTCGCCGCCGGCAATCAGGTTGCGCCGGATGTAGTCCAGCCAGATGGACTGGCCGTGCGCGGCTAGCGCCACCAGAGGGTTTGCGGTCGCCCTGGTGGGCGGAGAGACCGTGGCGGCACCGGAGACCGGGGCTGCGCTTGACATCACGTTACCTCACTTTCGCTAGTTGCGCCCTGGCGGCAGCCACGACGCGCTCGGGCGTGAACCCGAACTTACCCTGGAGTTCCTTCAGCGGCGCCGAGGCGCCGAAGGTATGCATGCCAATGATCTCGCCGCCGGTGCCGGCGTAGCGCTCCCAGCCCAGCGCGGAGGCCTGCTCCACGGCGACGCGCGCGCTGACGTCGGGCGGGAGCACGCCGTCCCGGTACTCCCGGGACTGCCGGTCGAAGAGCTCCCACGAGGGCATGCTCACTACCCGCGCCCTGATCCCTTCGCGCTGAAGCTGGTCGTAGGCCCCGACGCACAGGGCCACCTCGCTGCCGGAGGCGAGCAACAGCACCTCCGGCTGGCCACCGGGTGCGTCGGCGAGCACGTAGGCGCCCCTGGCCACTCCCGCCGCCGACGCATAAGTGGTACGGTCGAGCACCGGCAGCGGCTGCCGCGAGAGCACGAGGGCCGCCGGCTGATGGTGGAACTGCATGATCGTCCGCCAGCACTCCACCACCTCGTTGGCGTCCGCCGGCCGCAAGGTGATCAACCCGGGGATGGCGCGCAGCGAGAGCAGGTGCTCGACCGGCTGATGGGTCGGACCGTCCTCGCCGACGCCGATGGAGTCGTGCGTGAAGACGTAGACCACGGGCAGCTCCATCAGCGCGCTGAGCCGGATGGCGGGACGCGAGTAATCGCTGAAGATGAGGAAACCGGAGCCAAACGGGCGCACCTTAGCCAGCGACAGCCCGTTCAGAATGGCCGCCATGGCGTGCTCGCGGATGCCGAAGTGCAGGTTGCGCCCGCCGTACTGCCCGGACGCGAAGTCGCCTGCGCCCTCAAAGGTGAGCCGGGTCTTCGTGGATGGTGCGAGGTCGGCCGAGCCGCCCAGCAGCCAGGGCACGTTCTGGGCGAGGACGTTGAGCACCTGGCCCGAAGCGTCGCGCCCGGCGATTCCTTTGGCGTCCGGCGCAAACGACGGCAGGTTGCGGTCCCACCCGTCGGGCAGTTGGCGGCGCTGGATTCGAGAACAGTCGTCGGCCAGCGCAGGGTACGCTGCCCGGTAGCGCTCGAACATGGCCGTCCACGCCTCGCGCAACTCGTGGCCGCGCCGGCCGAGGCCTTCCTGTAAGTGTTCACGCACGCCATCCGGTACCAGAAACTGGGCGTCCTCCGGCCAGCCATATTGCCTCTTGGCTAGCCGCACCTCCGCCTCGCCCAGCGGCTCGCCGTGCGCCGCGCTGGTGTCCTGCTTGTGGGGCGCGCCGTAGCCGATGTGGCTATCCACGATGATGAGGGTGGGGCGGTCGGTGCTGCGCTGGAAGGTCGCGAACGCGCGATCGAGCAAGTCCAGGTCGTTGGCGTCGCCGACGCGGGTCACGTTCCAGCCATAGGCCAGGAATCGCGCGGCCACGTCGTCGCCGAAGGCCAGGTCGGTGTGTCCTTCGATCGTCACGCGGTTGTAGTCGTAGATCCAGCAGAGGTTGGCGAGCCGGAGGTGGCCCGCCAACGAGGCGGCTTCGTTGGAGATCCCCTCCATCATGTCGCCGTCGCCGCAGAGGGCGTAGACGTCGTAGTCGAACAACGTAGAGCCGGGTCGGTTGAAGTGCTCGGCCAGCCAGCGCCCGGCGATGGCCATACCGACGCTCGTGGCTACGCCCTGGCCCAGCGGCCCGGTGGTAGTCTCCACGCCGGAGGTCCAGCGGTATTCAGGGTGCCCAGGGCACTTGCTGTCGAGTTGCCGGAACCGCTTGATGTCGTCGAGCGTCACAGCAGCCGTGCCCAGTTGTTCGTACTGGGGATCGACGGCCCGTACGCCACACAGATAGAGCATCGAATAGAGCAGCATCGAAGCGTGGCCGATGGAGAGCACGAATCGGTCGCGGTTGGGCCAGATCGGGTCACGCGGGTCATAGCGCAGCCAGCGCTGCCACAGGCCATAGACCACCGGCGCCATCGCCATCGGCGTGCCAGGGTGGCCGGAATTGGCCTGCTGCACGGCGTCGATGGACAGCGTGCGGATGGTGTTGATGCAGAGCTGATCGAGGTCGATCGCAGCCGGCGTCGTCGTGGGTGCGGTCGTCGTCATTGCGGCAGATTCCCTCAAACAGGACGGAGTGGACACGGTTTTCGCCATGGCGGTCCAGGCTCAGGCGTGCCCTTGCGGCACGTACCAGCCGCCCTCGCAGCCGGTTAGCGCGTCGGCTTCGGCCGGCCCCCAGGAGCCGGGCTCATAGAGGTGGATGGGGCCAGGCTGCGCCAGCGCCGGGGCGACGATGCGCCACGTCTGCTCCACGCCGTCCTCACGGGCGAACCGGGCGGCTTGGCCATCCAGGGCGTCGGCCAGCAGCCGCTCGTACGGCTCCGTGCGTTCGCCACCGAAGGCCTGGTCGTAGGTGAACCCGAGATCGACCGGCCGGCTGACCAGGGTTTCGCCCGGCACTTTGGCCTGCAGCGACAGGGCGATACCTTCGCCGTGGCCGCTGAGCCGGAAGCGGAGGTGATTGGGGTGCGGCAGCGGCGTGTGCGGCTCCGCAAAGAGCAGGCGCGGCGGCTGGTGAAACGTCACCACCACCACCTGGGCGTTGGCGGCTAGGCGCTTGCCTGCCCGGATGCAGAAGGGCACGCCCGCCCACCGCCAGGACTCGATCTCTACCCGCAGCGCCGCGTAGGTTTCCACCGGCGAATCGGGGTGGACACCCGGCTCCTGCCGGTAGCCGCGGTACTGCCCGCGCACCACCTGCGCCGGGTCGATGGGCCGCGTGGCGCGGAAGACCTTGACCTTCTCGTCACGCAACGCCTCGGCATCCACACCCACCGGCGGCTCCATGGCCAGCAGGGACACCACCTGCAGGAGGTGGTTCTGAACGACGTCGCGGAGGGCGCCCACCTCTTCGTAAAAGGCGCCTCGCCCTTCAATGCCGAATGACTCGGCCATCGTGACCTGGACGCTGGCCACGTAGCGCCGGTTCCAGACCGGCTCTAACAAGGCATTGGCGAAGCGAAAGACGAGTAGGTTCTGCACCGTCTCCTTGCCCAGGAAGTGGTCGATGCGGTAGATGGCCCGCTCGGGGAAGGCCTGGTGCAGGCAGCGGTTTAGCTCCTGCGCCGAGGCCAGATCGCGTCCGAACGGCTTCTCCACCACCACCCGGCCGCCGTGGTTTAGTCCGGCGCGGGCGAGGCCGGCGACGACCGTCTCGAACATGCTGGGCGGGATGGCCAGGTAGAACAGCGGACGGTGCGCGCCGGCGCCGGCCAGACGCTCCCCCAGGCGCGTGAAGATGCCCGGGTCTTGGTAGTCGCCGCCAACGTAGGCCAGCGAGCGCGTCAGCGCGCCCAGCGCGGCCTCGTCGACGGCGCCCTGGGCCGTACCGGTGCCCGCGGCTGCGCCGGTGCCGAAGCGCTCGGCGACGACGTCGCGCACGAACTCCCGAAGCTGGTCGTCGTCCCACGGCGTGCGCGCCACGCCCACCACCGGCAGGCCCAGGCGCCCGCGCTCCGCCAGGCGGTACAGCGCCGGAAACAGCTTCTTGCGCACCAGGTCGCCGGAGGCGCCAAAGAGCACCAGAGCATCGGCCCGCTGCGCCGGCTCGCGCTGCTCGACGCGGGCGTCCGCCATCGGCGCACCGGCGATGGCCGCCGGCTCGGCGAGGCCGCGAGTGAAGTTCATCCCATCCTCCAGATAGGTTGTGTTTCCAAGCACGCGACGAACCCGTCCGCGTGCCAGCGCATTGTGCATCGACTGAGGCCATCTGTCCGTAAGGTCGCTTACCAATGAAGCCGCACCGGCATCACCCCCAGCAGCCGGCGGCGCTATGGCTGGCGGTGAGCGCAGCGGGCGGCGCCGTAGAGGGCCGTCTGGTCGTTGAGTATGACGCGAATCGGTACGGCTTCAAGCAGGGAGCGCAGGCGACCTTTGGCCGTGAACGCCGCCAGGAAGCCCGGGCCACTGAGCTTCCGGACGATCCGGGGCGCAATCCCCCCACCCAGGAAGACGCCACCGGTCGCCATGAGTTTGAGCGCCAGGTTACCGGCCGCGGCGCCGTAGATAGAGACGAACAGGTCGAGCGCCTGCTCGCACAGCGCGCAGGTACCCGCCAGCGACGCCTGGGTGATGGCAGCCGCCGGGTCGCGCTGGCGCAACTCCTCGGCAAGCCAAGATGGCACCGTACCGCGGCCGGTGTCGCGGAGAAAGCTGTAGAGGTTGAGCAGTCCCGGGCCGGAAAGCACCCGCTCATAGCTGACGTGCTCCCAGCGGGGCAAGAGGTAGCGCAGCAGCTCGAGCTCGAGCTCAGTGCGCGGCGCGAAGTCGGCGTGCCCGCCTTCCGAGGCGAAGACGTGGTGGCGCGTGCCATCCCAGATGAGCCCGGCTTCGCCTAGCCCGGTGCCCGCAGCAATAACGGCAATGTTGCCGTCGGTGTCCGCTGTGCCGGCGTTGAGCGTGGCCAAGTCCGCCGGCGCCAGCCCCGCGATGCCGTAGGCGTTGGCGGCCAGGTCGTTGATCACCCCCACGCCAGCGATGCCCAGATGCGCCGCGAGCTGGCGCGCATCGACGATCCACGGCAAGTTCGTGAGCTCCGCGCGGCCGCGCCGGATGGGGCCGGCGACGGCAAAGCATGCCCGTTCGACAGTCAGGTGGTGCCCAGACACGAATGTGCCCACGATCTCCTCGAGACTGGCATGCTCACGACTGGGAAAGGTCGTCGTGACTTCCGGCTGGAGGCGGTCTCCTGCCGGCGCAAAATACGCTAACCGTGTGTTCGTACCGCCGATGTCACCCGCTAAGATCATTGCCCCTTTGCTCCGCTGCCGCCACTGCTCGCCCCCCAGAGCACGGCCGGCGACTTGATGCGCCGGCCAGCACGTACGTGCCTCGAGCCACAGTGGTGTTGGGGTGGCGGGAGACCAGCGGGTTTTGCCGGGCGCACGAGTGCATTGTAGGACTCGCAGTGCCCTCTGTCCGTAAGGCCGCTTACCGTGGCAGCCTGCCGTTCACCGGCAGCGGTGTCCGATTCTCGCCCTTGTAGATGGTGACGCTCGCCACTTCAGACCCCAGGGTGGCTGGACGTTGGCCGGCGCTTGATGGCCTGGACGGTGAGCCCGACCAGCAGCAGCCCGCCGGCAAAGACCGGCGCCGCGGCCGCGCCGATCACCCCCAGCACGAAGAGCAGCCGCCCGGCCGAGAAGGCGGGAGCCGCCTTCTCGGGGGCAGCATCGGTCGCGGTCTTTGCCGGGGCGGTGACCTCGATCGTGCCCGTCATCCACGGGTGGTAGACGCAGTAGTAGGCAAACGTGCTCGCCGTCTTCGGCGTCCAGGTAAACTCGCCGCCGGCATTGATGTTCCCGGAATCGAAGCCGCCGCTCTGGGCGGTCACTGTGTGGGCCGCCCCGCCGGCGTTCTTGAACACGATGGCCTCGTTGGCGGCGACCTGGATCGTCGCTGGCTCGAACTTCCACGAGCGGAAGTTGGTGCCGGGCTCCACCATGAGGACGGTGGGACCCTCCGCGTGGGCCGTGGGCGTGTGCTGGGCGACCGGCCCGGCCAGCGTCACCGCTGCTAGGGCCAGCGCGGCGGGCACGAGGGCCACTCCGATGCCTGACCAGTGGAAACGGGCGCGCATTGACTCATCCTTATCAAAGTCTCGCTGCAGTATTAGGGCTGGAAGGGGTTCTGCAGATTCACCGTGATCGTGGCGAACTTCGGTCCCTGGCCCGGCTCCATCAGCGGCGTGTGGTCGTTCTGCTCCAGCTCGACGGAGATGGTGTGCTGCCCTGATGGCCAGGCGCCGAGATCGACCGGGATCGTGTTGCCGCAGGGCATGGAGATCATGCCGGGCATTTCCATCATGGCCATGGACATGTCCATCGGTATGGCGAGGTCCTGGTCGACGAACACGTGGTAATGCCCGAAGCCCAGCACGTTCTGCTTGCCTTCCAGGTCGCAGGAGGCGGTGAACCTCGTCGCCTGCACCTGGAGTTCGAGCTGCGGGCCCACCGTGGCGCCCTCGGCCGGGGCGGTGATGGCCACGGCCGCGCCGCGCGCCGGGCCCGGCGCCGGCAGCCGCTCCGGTAGGGAGGACGGCTGATAAAGGAAGGTGACGTTTTGGGCCGTCTCCATCATGTCCGCATGCAGGTTAGTGGACAGGTCAATCGCGAGCGTGTGCTGGCCTGGCTGCAAGCCCTGGCCGGAGAGCCAGAAGTTCTGCGTGCAGTAGAAGTTGGTCAGTTGCGCCATGGTCATGCCGTCGAGCATCACGTGGATGTGGCCGACGCCGGCCCGGTCGGCGAGGCCGGCCTCATCACAGGCGATGGTGAAGTCCGCGACGGCCACGCGCACGGGGATGTCCTTGGTCGTCACCACTGCGCCATCGGTGGGGAAGGCGATGTTCAAGCCAGGACCCGGATCAGCCAGCGCGACCGGGACGGCGGCTGCCGACGCCAGGGTGAGTAGCCCCGCCGAGGCAACGCCCGCCGCTGCCCTCGCGATCTTTGGTGCAAGTGCGCCCATCTTTCATGCCTCCAGAGCGATCTTTGTGTTGGGTGTGCGGCTGGTGCGATTTGCGCGATTGGCGCTGCGCCAGCGGTGGGGCGGTCCATGGTCTCGCCCGCAAGCCGCTGGCTCGTGACAGCCACAGGGCCATTATCGGGCGGCGCTGCCGGCCCGTCTGTAGGGGCGCCTACAGTGGCACGGCGGGGCGTTGCCTGAGACCGGCAGCGGGCGCGTGACGGCCGGCGGCGTGCTCTCCTTCGTCGCCGTCGGGTGCCCGACCTGTACCAAGCGGGTCGTGCTGCTGGGCAGCGGCGGCGCGCTCGCCTACTTTACGCCCATCCAGCCGGTGCTCGGCCTCGCCTCGCTGGGGCTGCTGGCTTTCACACTGTGGAGACGGGTGCAGGATGTCCGCCTCGCGGCGTCGGGCGCCTGCCGCCGTCCCACGCGCCGGCTTCGCGCGGAGCCGGCGCGTGGGACGCGTCAGCCTCGGCCATCTTCACGACCCAAACCAAAACCAAGGTGGGACTTACAGGCGTCCTCACTTTGCATTTTGCATTTTGCACTTGGTTTAGGTGATCTGGGCGATTGCCGGCGCAGCCTAGAGAATGCCCTCTGCCTCTATTATCTCACGTTTTGACACCATTCCGAAATACGCGGTTCGAATGGATTCGCCTCCTCGCTCTCCCTAGAATGGCCTTCTGCTGCCACGCGTGGCACGCACACACCAAGGCAAAGGGAGGTCACTCGGCGGACTATGGCGACCACGACTGGAGAGCGGCCCCGTTCCACGCTCGAGGGTGCGCGGC
>JACQGX010000122.1 GCA_016199265.1 Chloroflexota bacterium
GTCACCGGCAGCGACAACGCGAGCAGCGCGCTGGTCGACGGCGGCGCCAAGAGCCTCAAGCTCCAGCTCCAGGAGTGCACCGACAACTCGTTCGGCAGTTGCGCCACCAACGTGTACCACAGCGGGGGCAATCCCACCACGCCCGCGGTGACCGACCAGGCGGTCAAGAGCAACGTGGCCGCCGGGGGCGCGGCCTACCTCAAGCTGTTCCTCGAGCTGCCTGGCACGGTGAGCGACGACGGCAGCGGCACGACCGTGCAGGGCAAGAGCGCCACCCTCACCTTCACCTGGAAGGCCGCCCAGAACAGCGCCGGCGCGGCCAGGTAGCGCCGCACGGTTAGCGAGATACGCGATAGGCATCACGAGCCTGGAAGGCACCGCCATGATTTCGTCAACGCAGCCACAACGCATTCACTCATCAATCTCAGTGGTAGCGGCGGCCGGGCGCCGCCCGTCCAATGCGCCGGCTCTGGGCCTGGTTGCCCAGCCCGGCGCCCTCTCCAGTGCCCGGATCGGCCGGTGGCCGGGCACGGCGCTGCAGGCCGCCCAGGTCTGCCTCATCATACTGGGGCTGGCTTTGGTCGGGCTGGTCGTGTTTCCACCAGCGTTCGGCCTGCGAAGCTTTCTGGTCGCCGGCGCCAGTATGGAACCGGCGGTCCCGCGAGGTTCGGTCATTTTTGTGCGGCCGGTCCCGCCGAGCTCGCTTCGCGTCGGCGACGTGATCACGTTTGCCGTGGCCGAGCAGCCGGGTGTGCTGGTCACGCACCGCGTGGTGGCGATCGAGCTCACGCCCAACGGCCTCGGCCTACGCACACGCGGCGACGGGAACAACACCGACGACGTCTGGACCGTGCAGGGCGACGAGGCAGCCGGCCGCATGGTGGGCTTTCTCCCCTTCGCCGGGTTTGCCCTGGCGGCGGCCGGCACGACACCCGTCCGCGTGGCGCTCGTTGGGCTCATTCTCGTCGTGCTGACGCACTACGTGGTGAAGAACGCGCCTGAGCGCGCGTAAGAAGCGCAAAAAGGACGCGTGGCGCTGAGGTCACAGACACGACCGCAGAAGACTGTGTAGGGGTAGATGAACAATGGCTGCATGGTGGTACGTACGTCGGTTGTTCCGTGCCTGCGCGAACTCCCCAGGCACCGCAGCGACTGCAGCCGTCGTTACGACTGCAGCCGTCGTTACTGTCGCCGGCGTGCTCATCGCCTCACCCGCCGTGGGGGTCACGCGGGCCTCGTTCACGCGCTCCGCCGCCAACGCGAGCAACACGTTCACGACCGCTTCACCGTGGACGACCTCGAGCTTGGCGGCAACGGCCGCCCCGGCCGGTCGCATCGACCTCTCGTGGCCGGCGCTCGGTTGGGCGAGCAACGGCTACGAGATCTACCGCCGGCCGGCGAGCTCATCCACGCCTGCCCTGCTGGCCACCGTGACGGCGGGGACGACGACGTACCCCGATGCGAGTACGACAGACGGTACTTCCTACGTTTACTCGGTCGCCGGCATCAACGCGCGCTCCGTCGTCGGGCCGCTGCGCGATTCTGCAACGGTTACTGCCGATGCCACTGCGCCCACCCTGACGACGACGGCAAATCCCACACAGGGCAACACCGGCACAACTATCGGCGTGAGTGTATCGGCAAGTGAAACGCTCGGCGCTGCGCCGTCGGTTACGGTCACGGGCTCATGCGTGCCCACCACCACGGTCACGATGAGCCCCTCTGGCCAGGCAACCAGCTACTCCGGCACGTATACGGTGCCGGTAGGCGGTGGTGGAGGCGACTGCACCGCCACGATCGCCGCCAGCGGCACCGACGTCGCCGGCAACGCTTCGACCGGCGGCTCGACGACGATCACCGTCGACCGGACGGCGCCGTCGACAAGCGCGTCCCTGAGCGGGACGGCAGGGACCAACGGCTGGTACACCTCCGCGGTGACGACGACCTTGAGCGCGACCGATGCGACCACCGGTG
Source organism: Chloroflexota bacterium (assembly GCA_016199265.1). GTDB lineage: Bacteria > Chloroflexota > UBA11872 > UBA12225 > UBA12225 > JACQGX01. The sequence goes on from JACQGX010000122.1 coordinate 1,975, forward strand.
TGGCCACGACCTACTACGCCGTCGACAACTCGGGCTGTACGTCGGCGGCGCTGGGCAACTGCTCGATCTACAGCAGCGCCTTCAGCGTCAGTACCGACGGGAATCACACCGTCTACTTCTTCAGCAAGGATAGCGCCGGCAACTACGAGGCGCAGAAGACGCAGCAGGTCAAGATCGATACCGTCGCGCCGTCCGCCAGCGCCTCGCTCAGCGGCACTGCGGGCAGCAACGGCTGGTACACGTCCGCTGTCTCGGTCACCCTCAGCGGGAGCGATGCCACCTCGGGTGTGGCCACCACCTACTACGCCGTCGACAACTCGAGCTGCACGTCCGCGGCATTGGGCAACTGCTCGACGTACTCGAGTGCCTTCAGCATCAGTAGTGACGGCGCACACACCGTTTACTTCTTTAGCAGGGACAACGCCGGGAACTACGGCTCCCAGCAAACCCAGGCGGTCAACGTCGATCAAGCGGCGCCCTCGACGAGCGCTTCGTTGAGCGGTACGGCTGGGACCAATGGCTGGTACACGTCCGCTGTCTCGGTCACCCTCAGCGCGACTGATACCACTTCCGGCGTCGCGACGACGTACTACGCCGTCGACAACTCGAGCTGCACCTCGGCGGCGCTGGGCAATTGCTCGACCTACTCCGGTGCGTTCAACGTCACCTCGGACGGAACGCACACCGTCTACTTCTTCAGCAAGGACAGCGCCGGCAACTACGAGGCGCAGAAGACGCAGCAGGTCAAGATCGATACCGTCGCGCCGTCCGCCAGTGCCTCCTTGAGCGGTACCGCCGGGCTGAACGGCTGGTACGTGTCCGCCGTCACCGTCACGCTCAGTGGCACCGATACGACGTCGGGTGTCGCGACGACGTACTACGCCGTCGATAACGCGGACTGCACTTCGGCTGCACTCGGCAATTGCTCGACCTATAGCAGTAGCTTCAGCATCAGCACCGACGGGGCGCACACCGTCTACTTCTTCGCCAAGGACAACGCCGGCAACTACGGCTCGCAGCAGACCCAGGCGGTCAACATCGACGCCACCGCGCCGGCTGAGCCATCCGGGCTCAGCGCCAGTCCAGGCGCAGCCAGCGGCAGCATCGACGTGTCGTGGTCGGCGGTCACCGATGCGGCGTCCGGCCTTGGCGAGTACGTCGCCTACTACAAGCAGCATTCCGGCGCTGGCTGTCCGAACGGCGTCTACGACAGCTCGACGTCGGCCGGCACCTCGACCTCGAAGACGGTCACCGGGCTGACGCCGAACAAGAAGCACTGCTTCTACGTCGTCGCCAAGGACAATGCCGGCAACGTGAGCACGGACAACAACCGCGTATCGGCCACAAGCACACCGTGACCCGCGATCTGCGCAGTGAACAGGAGTCGATCATGAGCGTCCTCGCCGGCGAACGCACGACCTCGCAGGCCTCGCGCCGGAGCGGTGCCTTCTGGCGCCGGCGACCGGCGACGCGATCCGGCCCAAACACCGACCCGCGCCGCCGCCGGCGGCGGCTGGTGTGGCTCGTGCTTGGGCTGCTGGCTTTCTCCTCTGCCGTGGTTGCCGTTCGTCTTGTGCCGGCTTCGTGGCGCCTTTGGTCACCGCTCTCGCCGCTCTCACCGCGCCCGGTGCTTGTCGCGGTCGTCGATCCCGGCGGGTACGACGAGGCGACCTCGGCTTCGACGGCCGGCGGCTTGGTTGGCGCACGCCTCGGCGATATGGCCGCCGAAGCGGTCGTCCCGCCGCAGCCGGAGGGTCGCGAGCTCTCCCTCGTCATTCGTGGCAACCTGCCGCGCGTCTACGCCCCGCCGCCGCCGATCGAGACTTTCCAGGCGCTGCGGCTGTTCGAGGCCGACCTGGTCGACCGGCGAACGGGCACCAAAGTGCACGTACCGGGCATGCGCGTGGAAGTGCGGGTCGCCGCGCGGAAAGTCGATCTCGAGTTCTCGGACGGCGACGCCTCACGGCTCCTTCTACTCCACTACCGCAGCGCCCTCGGCCGGTGGGAAGACACCCATCCACGCATCGAGGGCGATGAGCTGGTCGCCTCTGTCGTCGACCTCTCGCCATTTGCCGTCGGCGTGCTCAGCCGGCCGCCGGCGTCGGCGACCTCGGCACGGGGGGGAGCCACCAGTCCCCGGAGCCAGGCACCGGCGACGGTGGAAGCTGCCGGCTCAACCGCATCGCCGCCCGATGCGGCTGAGCCGGCCACGGCCGCGGATCCGATCGCGGCGATAGTCGTACAGGAACCCGCGGCCGCGCCACCGAGTCTGCAGGCAGCAACCGCCGTCGATCAGGGAGTGCCGCCGGCGCCACGCCGGACGGCAACGCCCGATGCGACGACCGTCCCCGCCGCGCGTCCAGCGCCGCCCACCGCGAGTTCTGCTCGCCCGCCCGACGGCACTGGGCAAGCACATCCGATCGTTACACCACTCGACACTGACACTGGAGAGCCGGCACCGGCACCGGCGCCGGCACTCGCAGCAGCACCCACGCTGGCCCCTCCGGCAGGCGAGACGAAAGTCAGTACTTGGACAGCGGCAGCCTCTGGCCCAACGCCGGCATCCACGCCGGCGCTCGCCACGACGAGCACACCGACCCCGGCCGTGACAATCGTCGCTTCTGTGACGCCAACGTTGCGGACATCGCCGGGGCAAAGCGTCACGCCCGGTGCCGTTGCCACCGTCGCTGCAACGGCGGCACCTCCCGTGCCGCCCGCTGCCACCGCCACAACGGCGGCGGTGCCCCCCGCGGTCTTTGACATCTCGACTCCCGGCAGCAGCAGCGCTCTGCTCAGCCGGTCGAACATCGTGCCTGGGGATACGTGGTCGTACAACATTGTAGTGCGCAACTCGGGCCACATCCGCTTCGATTACACGCTGACCGTTACCGCACCGGCGAGTAGTGGTCTCGACGACCCGGCGAGCATCAGCCAGGCTCCCTCGGAAGGGCTGCAGCTCGCCGTCGCTCGCTGCACGCCTTCGTTCGCCGCGTGCACCACCGATATCTACGATGGTCCGATTCGGGTCAGCCAGCAGCCGATCGGCATGCTTGCGGCCGGCGCATCAGATTCTCTGCGCCTGACCGTCCGCCTGCCGCAGTCGACCGGTGATGCGTTCCAAGGGCTCACCAGCGTGCTCGACCTCACCTGGACGGCCACACAGGCGACCCAGGCCTACTACGACAACGAACCCCTGTCCCTCTGACCTCTTCCCCAGGGTGCCGGCAACCGTTCCGGGGATGCACGACGTTCTGTAGGGGCGTATAGAAATGCGCCCGCCGCCCCCGGGCGTATCGACATACGCCTCTACAGGCCCTCCTGACATGCGGAACTGTTGCCCGCGCTCCTCTTCCCAGGGGAACGTGTCGTTGCCGCACTAATCGGCCGTTGGCGCGGTGACCACGATCGTCGCGCCGTTCGGGAAGAAGCTGCCGGCGTCGTCTGAGAGTACCACCGGCGCATCCGCGCCATCAGGCAGAAACGCCCGTCCCCCTGGCACCGGCGCCCAGTGGCCGTAACTCAGCGTGTATGTCGCGATTGCGGTGCCGGCGTCCAGCGCGGGCCGGCCGATGCGCTGCGCTGCGTGTCCTTCATTCCCGTCATGCTCGTGAGGGCGAGCCGGCTGATCATGCACCACGATCAGCAGCCCGTCCGTTCTCAACAGGGGCACATCAGCCACGGACCTCGACTGGAGCGCGATGGCGCCTTCTGCCTCGGCGGTTGTCCCGCCGGTACCGTGCGTGCCGGCCGTACCGGCCGCGCCAGAGGCGCCGACAATGCTCACCGTGCCATCGGGCCGGACGTGAAAGGCGTATGCTCCGGGTGCGATACCAGCGGCGCTGGCCAGGCGCGTCACGCCTCCAATGCGGGTGTAAACGCCTACCAACGTGGTCTCTGCACCGGTCGTGGGTGCGATGGTGACCTTCGCCTGTACCGGCGATGGCGTCTGTGTCGCGCTCGCAGACCACGTTTCGCGCGTCGCCTGCTCGAGCGCTTCGATCGAGAGGCCGAACACGGCAGTAAAGACACCGTCGGCATCGCCGCTGCGGCCAATCGCGCGAATCGCCTGCCAGATGCTCGACAAGCCGTATCGTTCTTCTAACCACGTGACGGTGGCGTGAGCCTGCGCGTACTGCAGCCGCTGCTTGCCCGGGTCGCCGTAATTGGCGGCCCAGGCAGCTTCCGTCTCGATCCGGCGCAGGCTGAACAGATCGTAGGCACCGTTTCCGGTCACCGCGTCGAGTACGCTGCCACGGCGCAGGACCGCTTCCCAGGAGACCCACGTTGCCGGACGAGTCACGCCGGATGTTGCCCTGCCGTCTTGCCCTGCCGCCCTGCCACCGAGACTCTCCAGATAGGTCGCTAACCCCTCGTCGAGCCACCTCGGAACGGGCCGTGCCGCCGCGAGTACCTCCACGAACGCATGGGTGAGCTCGTGTGTCACCGTGGCGGCCCGCCCTTCTCGTGTGCGGTGCCTTGCGGCGGCGGCGTCGATCCAAACGGTACCGTCGCGCTCGAATCCGGGGGCAGCAAAGCCACCTGCCGGCATGCCGTGCGCCCACTCCGGCCGATCGAGCAGCGCCGCGAAGGCGCGACGGCGTTCGGCGGCATCCCTGAAGACGAGAACCCGGAAGCGCCGTGCCGGGAGGAACCCCGCCTCCGTAGCGAGCCGCGCATAGGCATCGAGGGCGCTTTGCACGAAGTCGCCGGCGATCGCCTCGACCCCTGGCTGGTACAGCACCGACAGTTGTGGACTGCAGTGGCCGGTGACGAGAGCAATCCCTCCGGCCGCCGCCCGGATCAACAGCGCTGTCTCGCCCGCCTCGTGCTCCCCAATCGCGTGGGCAGGCACGACCGCGGTCGAGCGCCATCCAGCCGTTGGGATCTCCCCTGGCAGGAGGCCGGCTGCGAGCGCGCCGGTGAAGAGCGCCGCCCGCCACGCGACCCGCGTACGAGACGTACCGGCACGACCAGAACGGCGCAGGCAAAACATGAGTGGGGCTCCAGCCGGCGCTGCGCAACGCATCCCGTCCGGGTCATCGATCGCCCGTCCGGTAGCGGTGTGATCGCGCTCGCGCTAGTGCCCGTGAAGCGCATACTCTGTGCCGATACGCGACACAGCCGCGCTACAACCTGGGAGCAAATCTGCTACAAGGCCTCTGCCTCGACGCCGGCATCTGTGGCCACAAAGATCGGCATGAGCTGGCGTTTCCCCTTGAGCCGGACCGCGCCCCGAGGCACCACTCCGATGTGTTCTCGGACCAGGCGCCACGTCTTCTCCGACAGGACGATTTCACCTGGCCCGGCTACGCCGGTCAGGCGCGACGCCACATTCACGTTGTCGCCGATGATCGTGTACTCCTGCCGCCACCGGGAACCGACCGTACCGACCGTCACCCAACCGGTGTTGATTCCGATTCCCATGGCCAGGCGGGCGTAACCGGCCGCGAACCAGTGGTCCTGCAAGGCGGCCAGGCGGCGCTGCATCGCCAACGCCGCACGAACCGCTCGCACCGCGTGGTCCGGCTGGGGCACCGGGTCGCCAAAGAACGCGAGAATGCCATCTCCCAGGTACTTGTCGAGGGTGCCGCCGTACTCGTAGACGACCTCCGTCATCGCGGAGAAGTACTCGTTCAGGAGCGCGACCAGCTCCTCCGGCTCCAAGTTCTCACTGAGGGAGGTAAACCCCCGAATATCGGAGAAGAGGATCGTGAGCTCGCGCCGGTGGGTGTGCAGCTTGTCCTCCTGATCGGCAAAAAGCTCGGCAATCTGGGGAGCAAAGAAGCGCTGCAATCGCTCGGTCTGCCGCAGCGCGTCGTTCAGCGCCGTCTGCAACTGCGCCTGCTGCTGCGCGTCGCGATACAACCGCGCGTGGTCAATCGCCAGCGCGACACGCCGAGCAAGCTCGACGGCCACCGCAAGATCCGCCTCGTCGAAGCGCTCCGTGGTGTGCCGCTTCGTTGCGTTGAGCACACCCAGCACACGCCCCTGCACCTCAAGCGGAATGCACAGTGCGGATTCGAGCTCAGCCTCTGTATCGCGACGCCGCCGACCGCGACGCAGCAGTGCATCGACTTCTGGGTCAGGATGCTCGTCACCGATGACGAGCAGCGGCGTTCGATGCCGAAGTACCCAGCCGGAGATGCTCTCGCCCACCGGGA
>JACQGX010000112.1 GCA_016199265.1 Chloroflexota bacterium
CAGACGATCGAAGACCAGCGGCTGCAGCATCGCATAGATCCGCTGCAGCCGGAGACGTGCCGGCAATCGATCGACCCACGTCGGACGGACGTCCATCGCCGCAAACGATGGCGGCAATCGATCGCGCACGTAGAGCTGCGTATAGATCGGCGCATCGGGCCACACTCGGTGCACGTGCTCGAGCGTCCGCTCGGCGCCGCCGTAGACGTAGAGGTAGTCGTGAACGATGGCGAGACGCATGATGTGGGGCCAAGGTCAAGGATCAAGGGTCAAGGCGAACGTCGGGAAACTGCCATGCGAATGACCTGCTCAAGCCGGAGCCAGCGTCTCTCTCAGCCTGCGTTATCGCGCCCGTTTCGCCTGCGCCGGTCAGCCAAGCCCGTACCGCTCGGTACACCGTATCGGGCGTGTTCAGCCACTGGCAAAGCGTGTGGCCCAACGGGCAGTCGGCGACCGCATCGAGCCGATAGCAGGGCGAGCAGGCGAGGTGATGGCGCACGACCGTCGCCTTCGACAGATTGTACGGACCATCGATGCGTGGGTCGGTTGGGCCATGAATGGCAACCGTTGGGCGCCCCAGGCCCACCGCGAGGTGCATCGGCCCGCTATCTCCCGAGACGACGACGCCGGCCCGCTCGAGCGTGGCGAGCAGCTCCGGCACCGACGTCTTTCCCGTCAGATCGACGGCGTCTCGCGCACCGCACGCCCTGATCTCGGCGACGAGGTCCCGTTCTTCCGGCCCACCGGCGAGCACGGTGGGCACGCCGTCGGCCCGCAACCGGCGCACCAATTCGGCCCAGTACACCACCGGCCACCGCTTCGCCGCACCGTTCGTCGCCCCGGGAAGCAGCACGACCAGCCGCGCATCGCCAGCCACCCCCGCTGCGCGCAGCATTACGTCGACCGCCAGACGCGCTTCCGGCGCGATAGCAAGCTGTATTTGGGGAAGAGTCGCCTCTCCCACAGGGAGAGGTGGAAGCGCGGCCTCCACGACCGCCAGGTTGTATTGGGCAGCATGCCACGGGCGGTCGAACCGGCCGCCCGGCAGGGTGTGCGTCAGCGTGCCCGGCAGCGCCTCACCCGCATAGCCGATGCGAACGGGCGCACCGGAAAGCAATGCGATGGCCGAGCCAAGCGCGCCGTAGCACGAGATGGCCAGGTCAAAGCGACGTTCGCGCAGCGCCCTGACCGTCGCGGCGGCAGCGCGCCACGCACCGACGCGTAGTGCGCGGCGCGGCTCGAGCAGGTCACCCGCCGTCCAGACGTGGACGCGCTCGACCGACGGGAGCGGCTCGAAGAGCGGCGCCTGGATCGGCGTGGCCAGTACGTCGATTTCGGCATCCGGATAGGCGTCGTGCAGCCGGCGCAACGCCGGCGTGAGCAGCGCGCCGTCGCCCAGCAGGCCCAAACGGAGTACGAGGATACGTCGGGGGTGGAGCGCAGTTCCGAGCTCGACCTCACCCCTAGCCCCGCTCCGACAGAGCGAGAGCAGCACGAAAACGCACCAGATGATCCGGCGGTACGCCTGCCGCACGAGTCGCTTCATCGGATACTCGATTCAGAGAGCCGCCGTCGCCGCCCACAGCGACTCGACGGCGGCGATCACGTCGTCGACCGAGATCGCCTGCATACAAGGATAGGCGGTCTCGCCCGGCGCTGCCGCGCCGCTGTGCTCCCATGCCGGCACGGCGAGCAGGTGGCACGGCGAGCAGGTGAGGCCGGAAACGATAGGCGGTACCGAATCCGCTTCTACTGGCCACGCACCCCACGTCCCGGCGTCGGTTGGCCCGTACAGGCGCAGATTTGGTATACGCATCGCCGACGCCAGGTGCATCGCGCCGTTGTCGGTACCAAGCGCAAAACGACAGCGCGACAACAGCGCCGCCAGCACGCCGAACGTCGTGTGTCCGGCGAGCAGAACCGGCTTGTGCCAGCAGGCGTCGACGATCGCGCGCGCTTCCCCGACGTCGCCCAGCGCGCCGGTGACGATCACACGCGCGCCGTACCGGCCGGACAGGTGATCGGCGACGAGGGCGAAACGCTCCGGCGGCCAGCGCTTGGCCGGCTCACCGGGGACTGGGTGGATGGCGGCGACCGCCGGCGCCTCGTCGAGATCGTACGCCCGCCAGATGCGCCCTGCCTCGGCACGCTCGTCGGGCGCGGGCTCGAACCGCATGCCGATGTTGGCCGCCGCGGGCACCTCCCTGCCGGCGAGCTCGAGCACCGAGCGGGCCAGCGCGAGGCCAAGCTCGGCGGCGTGCAGGCGCGGTGCTGTTCGCTCGACTGCACCAACTACGGGCCGCTCGTACGGCAGCGCCAGCGTGAGAAACGGCGCGGTCTCGGGAATCGCGTAGCCCAGCCGGTGCGGCACGCATGCCAGCGCGGCCAGCGCCGCGCCCCACCAGTAGTCGGGCCGGAAGTTTATTGCGACGTGGTAGCGATCCTCGGCCACCGCGGCCGCGGTGTTGAACAGGAGCGAATACGGCGCGGCGCGTTGGAGCACGCGGGCCAGCGGGCCACCGGTGCGTCTTTCCCGCCGAACGCCCGGAAAGACACAGACTTCGACTCGATCGACCGCCGGACAGTGGGCGGGGACCTCTTGGCCCCAAGGTCCGGCCAGCACGGTGATGCGCGCCGTCGGCAAAGCGTCTTTGATCAGCCCGAGCGCCGGCGTCGTCAGCAACACGTCGCCGAGGTGATCGGGTCGTATCGCCAGAATGCGGGCATCGGCGGGGATGGCGGGGCCGCCGGATCTCATTGAGCTGGCCTCGGTGGCGCCCGCATCACCAGCCGCTCGCCTCGAGCGCCGCCGCGCCTCCCACGCCAGCCAGCGCAGCGCAAACGCACGGCCCCGATTCGGCTGCGCAGCGGCAGCGTACCTCGCCCGCACCGGCGGGCACATCGCCGCCCACGAGGCCGCTACATCTGCCGGCATATTCGCCGGAGCCGTCTCGGTCTCCCCAGAAACAGTCCCCATACGCATTGAGCGCCGTCCAGACAAAGGTTACGAACGTCGAGGTCAACACGTAGGGGCGTATCGATATACGCCCCTACAGAACATCGGTCCCGACTCGGCTTGCTCGTACCCATCAGACGGACTATACGGAATAACGCAGAACTGCCCGTTCGGTGCCAGGTAGAATCGAGCGAGTGAGCTCATACAAGTTGATCGCCGTCGACGTCGACGGGACACTCCTCCGCAGCAACGGGACAGTCTCTGACCGGACGAAGCAAGCGCTCTCCACGGCCATCGAACGGGGCCACCATTTGGCGGTCGCCACCGGCCGCCGACGCCGTACGGCCCGACTCGTGCTCGAGCAACTCGATCTGCCCTATTTCCTCGTCGCCAGCCAGGGAGCGGCGGTATGGAACGACGACGAGATTCTGTTTCACAGCCACCTTCCTGTGCCCGCCGCGCACGGTGTGCTCCGCATCCTGCAAGAGCATGACATGGCGGCGGCTATTCTCGGCAACGCGCTACAGGAGGACGTCATCTGGGTCGCCGGCGACTGGCAGGCTAACCGGCGTCTGTCGGCGTACCTGAGCCGCAACCTCCAATACGTCCGCCCGCTCGAGAACGGCGCGCTCGAGCACGATCCGCTCGAGCTCATCGTGATGGACACAATGGAGCGGCTGGAACAGCTCAACGAAGCGCTTACCGGCCACCCGCCACCGCCGCCATCGCCCGACGCGCCGGCGCAGCCGGGCCCGGACGAGTGCTTGCCGCTGTGGCGCGTGATCTTTTCGCGCAATCAGTTCACCGCCGGCGGCGCGATCGAGATTGTGGGGCCGACGAC
>JACQGX010000124.1 GCA_016199265.1 Chloroflexota bacterium
GATCTATAGCCTCAACCGATCGCATCAACTTTCAGCGGTGTTAGACCGCGGTATAATGGGCGAAAGGGTTAAGAATCGAAGCAGTTCCGGAGGAGATCGTGGAGAGAGTGTGATGGCAGTGATCGCTCAGATGTTCTCACGGGCCGGCATGCAGGAGGGGCAGCTACGCGGACAGCTCCCGATACCGTCGATCGGGAACGCTGACTTGCCCGGCATCATCACACGAGCTCGGCGTGACTTGACAGAAACTGGCCGCCTGGCCGACAGCACCTGGCAAGCGCTCATGATGCTCATGGGACTGTTCTCCGACGATCAGCTTGATGAGTTGATCGACACCATCATCGATACCGAGCGTCGCGTTGACACTACTACTCCCGGCAAATCGACCGCAGCCGGCGCACCTTGGCCGTCACCGCCTCAGCCGCCCCGGCGATTTCGCGGACGTAGCCCGCCACGCTCGGGTTGACCTGGATCTCCGGCCGGATGGCCAGCAATTCGGCGTATCCGACGATCGGCGCATAGTCGAACGGTGGGTGGATTGACCACACTCGTGTCTCAGCCGCCGATCTGCACCGTCAGCCCGCGTTCCCGGCAGATGCGGGCTAGTCGTTCCATCTGCTCGTGCGGCTGGGTTGTGAGGCCTAGCAAGAGGTACGGCCGGCCGATCCAGCCGTATTTCGCCGCCGCCGACGCGTTGTACGGCAGCAGGTGCACCGTTCTCAGCCCGAGTTCACTCGCGAAGGCCGCGATCGCCCGCACGTCCTCCTCGCCGTCGGTCAGGCCGGGGATACACGGCACGCGCACGACGATCTCGTAGCCGGCCCCTTGGCCCGCACCGGTAGGTACGAAGCCGTTCTGCCGGTTGGCCGCGCTCCGGCGATCGCGGCCGGTGCCGTCCAAACCAGCGCCAAGGCGAACCCCGCAGGCCTCCTCACTTTGGACTTTGCACTTTGCACTTTGCACTTGCTCTGGACGTGCGCCCGCGGCGAGCCGGCGCAGATTGGCCAAAATCAGTTCGTTCGAGACACCGGTCAGTTCGCGGTGGCGCGCGTCGTCCATCTGCTTGAGGTCGTAGAGGAACAGGTCGGTCACTTCTGCCAGCCGAGAGAGAACGCGCCACGGAGCCATCCCCGTCGTCTCTACCGCTGTATGGATGCCCCGCGTCCGGCAGCCCGACAACACCTCGTAGGCGAAAGCGCTCTGCTGCGTCACCTCGCCGCCGGTGAGCGTCACCCCGCCGCCCGAAAGCTGGAAGAACACCGCGTCTTTGGCGATCTCGTCCAGCACGCGGCTGGCCGGCATCCACTCGCCGGCCATTTTCAGCGCGCCCGGATAGCACACGGCCGCGCACTCGCCACACTCGATGCAGCGCGGCCAGTCGACCCCGACTGTCGCCCGCTCGTCTGCGGCCGTTGCGGGCGAATTCTCTGACGCCGGCCGGATCGCCAGCGTTGGGCAAACGTCGAGGCACAGGTTGCACCCAGTGCACTTGTTTTGGAGGTACAGCAGTTGCGGCCGGCCGAGCTGCGACTCCGGACTGTGGCACCACCAACACTTGAGCGGGCAACCCTTCAGATACACCGTCGTCCGGATTCCGGGACCGTCGTGAATGGCGAACTTGTCGATGTCGAACACCAGCCCTTGAAGCTCGCCACCCGCTCCTCTCCGCCGGCCCCGAACCGTAACTGCCTGCTCCTTCAATTGCGGCGACAGCTCAGTCACCTATACTGAAGCCAAAGTGGGACCCACAGGTCTCGTCACTTTGCACCATGCACTTTTCACTTTGCACTTGGTTTAGTGACCCCATCTGGTAGGCCTATCTGGTGGCCCTCATATTTCACCCCTAGCAGCCTGTCGGAGAAAACCATTTCGGTGAGCAATCGCCCCCGGGAAGACCGTTTTGCGACCGAATGAGTGCGCAATCCACCCCACTTTGGTGGCCAAACCCGCCCAAAATGGGACCAGGGACGTTTTCTCCGACAGGCTGCTAGCCAACGACCGACTACTGCCTACGCGAACCCATGCTCGATGCGCTGGATCTGCACGCGCTGCTGCTCGGGGCTGAGGGCGACGAAGTAGGCCGACCAGCCGCCCATGCGGACGCGGAGGCCACGGTACTTTTCCGGCTCCTGCACTGCCTTCTTGAGGATCTCGACGTCGGTCACCGTGACCGTGAGCATGTTGCCGCCCAGCCGCACGAACGCCTCGATGAATGCGGCCAAGCGTTGGGTGCCCGCCTCGCCCCGGAGCTGGCTCCCCGCAAACCGCAGGTCGCACGGTGCGCCCGCGGCGAGGTCGTCCATCCGCATCTGGACGTACGACTTGAGCGCCGACGTCGGCCCCGAGGTATCCGTCCCCATCGCCGGCGAGAAGTTCGCCGCGATCGGCTCGTTCGCAAACCTCCCGTCGCACGATGCGCCCACCTCATACCCGATCGACGAGTACCACGAGAACGTGCCTACGCTGCAGGGGAACAGCACCTGCGGGTAGCACCGCGCATGCACGCGCGTTCGCTCGATGAAGTAGCCCATCATCTCGCGGCAGATCGCGTCGGCCTCGGCGTCGTCGTTGGCGAACTTGGGTGCGCGGGCAACCATCCGCTGGCGGAGCGTCTCGTCGCCGGGACCCGACCAGTTGCGCTCGAGCGCCTCGATCACCCGCGCCATCGTCACCGCCCGGTCGTCGAACACCAGCTTCTTGATCGCCGCCATCGCATCGGTGCAGTTTGAGATGGCCTCGCCCATCACATGCCAGATCGAGTAGCGCGCCCCGCCTTGCAGGATGTCGCGGCCGTGGGCGATCGAGTCGTGGATCAGCGCCGAGAGCAGCGGGTTGTAGGCAAACCGTCCGTGGCCCCAGTGCGCGTGCTCGGTGCCGTCGTAGCGCCGGCCGATATGATCGATGTTCTTCGCGATGTACGCGTCGACCTGAAGCTTCCACGCGGTCATCAGTTGGTCGAACGTCTGGAACTCTCGCGGATCGCCCGTATCGATCCCGTCCGGGTTCCCGAACACGCGGCCGGTACCGCGGGCGAGTACCCACTCCAGAATCAGCAGGAAGTTCACGCCGCGGATCATCTCCTGATCGGACTTGCCGGCGATCATCGTCTCCCAGCAGTTCGAGTTCGCATAGTCACGCGCGTCCTCCAGGGGCACACCCAGCTTGGCGTACGCCGTCACGATCGCCTCGTCGTTGGCGAGGTATGGCATGCCGCCGCCAGTCTTGAGCACCTCGGCGCAGCGGCGGATCAGCTCCGGCGGCGACCTGCGGTGCAGCCGCACCGTCGTCACCGGGCTGGTGAACTCCAGCCGTTCCAGCGCGTTGAGGCACAGCCACGTCATCGCGTTGGTGCCATCGTGCCCGTCGGGTGTCAGGCCGCTCAGTAGGATGTTCTGGCCGAAGTGGTTGATCGCGTCCTGCGCGTCGTGCGCCAGGATTACGCGCTTGCGGATGCCTGCTCCGGCGGGGTGGGCCTTCCGCTCGGCCGCGAAGTTGTCGCGCAGGATTTGCATGCGGTCGTTGAACTTGATCCACAGGCAGTCGACCAGCTCCTGCGCCCGCGCCTCGGTCAGCCGGCCGGTGACCAGATCTCTCTCCAGATACGGCCCGGTGTACTGGTCGAGCCGGCCGAGTGACAGCCGCGTGTTGGTCGAGAAGAGCGCGAAGTGGACGAACCAGACACTTTGCAGCGCCTCATGGAACGTACGCGCCGGATTCGCCGGCACTCGGCGGCAGACGGTGGCGATGCGGAGCAGTTCGTTGCGCCGGGCCGCGTTCGGTTCGTCAGACGCCTGCTGCTCGGCCATCTCGGCAAACCGCTCCGCCAGGTGGATTGCGGCCTCGCACTCGATGCGCATCGCTTCCAGGACGCGCCACTGTTCTGCCTTCTCTCGTCCTTTGCGTGTGGCATCCGTGGCGGGCCGCCGCGCGATCTCGGTCTGCATTGCCGCGATCTCTTCGATTACCCCACGCAGTCCCTTGGTCAGCACGTCGGGGTAGCTCGGAACCTTGTGCGAAAGCCCCGCGCCGAGCGAGCTGCCTTCGCGACGCGCTTGTTCCTGCTCTTCCGGTGTCGCGAACTCGGGCAGATTGGTGCGATAGATCACCCCGTTTGCCGATGACTTGCCGACGATGAGCTCGTCCGCCGCGATCTCGATCGGCAGCTCGCGCAGCGTCCGTTCGAACGCCCGCGCCCGCCGGAGCACCAGCGGCAGGGCTAGCATTCCTGGATAGCTCAGCAGCGCTACCGGCCGCCACGTCCGCTGTTTCTGTGTGGCGGTGTCGCGCACCCAGTCGTACAGCCGCCGGACGCGGTCGCCGAGCGGCCGCTTCGCCGCATCGGGCACGTTTGTCGACGGCACCACCGCTGTCTGCGCTGCTCGCTCGTGAACTGCCGCCTCCGTGGGCGCGACGGCGCTGTGTACCACTTGTACCACCTTCTACCTCCCTATACGGCGCTCTGCGGCGCGCGCTTACTCGGACGCTCTACGCGCTGGGCCAGTTCGGCCTCAGCAGGCAATCACCTCTACCGTGACGGTGTTCCGGCGCGGTATAGGCAACTCATAGGCAATCACGCCGCGGCGTGCATCGGGGAAAACCCTGATGTCGGGGTTTTCCCCGATGCGGGTCGCGGCGTGCCGGTCTACCATCGGCACCATCGTGCCTTCGGGAGGGAAGGAGTGGAACCAACGTTGACATCGACTGCACCGAATCCGGCATCGTCGAGCTCTGGCGCGCCGGAGACCGTAGCCCCTTCATCTCACGGCGATGCTCGCCGCAGCAGCAAGATCCTCCGGATCAAGGCGCTGGCCTGCGAGGTGCTCGCGCGACAGGTCTATCTGGCGGCGGCGCAGTCGCCGCATGCCGTCGACGTGGAGATGCTCGAAAAGGGGCTTCATGACAACGCCGACACGCTGCGGAGCGAGCTTCAGCGCCGGATCGACGCCGTACCGGAGACGCGCTACGATGCCGTCGTGCTCGTCTACGGCCTGTGCAACCGGGCGACCGAAGGCCTGCTCGCGCAGCGCGTGCCGCTCGTGCTGGCGCGCGCGCACGACTGCATCACGCTTTATCTGGGTTCGCGCCAGCGCTACGCCGAGCAGTTCGACGCGCATCCCGGCACGTACTACTTTTCGGCCGAGTGGCTCGAGCGCGGCGCCGCTTCAGGCCTTGCGGCCGCCGGCGCGGCCGCCGACGAGGGCATGGCCTACGGCTCGCGCCTGCCGTCGAAGTTCGAAACGCTCGTCCGGCAGTACGGTGAAGACAACGCGCGCTACCTCATGGAAGTCATGGGAAGCTGGCGCCAGCACTACACGCGCGCCGCATACATTGGCCAGCCGTGTACACGCTGCGACCTCGTCTCGGCCTGCAGCCATGACGCGCCGTACCACGCTCGCGTGCGCGCCGCCGCCGAGCGCAACGGTTGGCAGTACGTGGAGCTCGACGGCGACTCTAACTTGGTAGCTCGGCTTCTGGAGGGCTCCTGGGACGAGGAAGACATCATCGTCGTCCCGGCCGGATCGACGATCGTCGCGACGTTCGACGAGCGTGTTGTCCGTGCAGGGAACCCAGACTGACGCCCGACGCCCGACGCCCGTAGCCCTGACCGGCACATCGCCCTCCGCAGAACGTCTCCTCCTTCGCTCATCGCCCAATCCGCACTCGTCCCCCGCACCAGGAAAGCTGCACTTTGCACTTTGCACTTGCCTTAGCTGTACTCCCCGTGCTTCCGCACCAGCTCCATCACGCGGCAGTACTGCGCGAACGAAACGTCCTTCGGCACCGAGTGGTCGGAGTGGTAGATGTAGCCGCCACCGCGCATCGCCACGTCGAACTTGCGCGCGATCTCTTCCTCGATGCGCGCCGGATCAGGCTCGCTCATCGCGCGGACGTCGATCCCGCCCATGAACGCCAGGTCGCGGCCGTATTCCCGCTTGAGCTCCGCCACGTCCATGCCGGCTTTCACCTCGAGCGGCTGAAGGCAATCGAGCCCGGCCTCGATCAGGTAGGGGATGAGGGCTTTGACGCAGCCGCACGAGTGCAGAATGACGGGCATGTTGTGACGATGAAAGAAATCGTACAGCATCCGGTCGCTTTCGAACTGGACGGCGCGGTACGTACGCGGCGAGAACAGCGAGCCGTTGCGGTATCCCAGGTCGCAGAACAGGAACGCGCCGTCGAACCGGTAGCCCTGGTCGAAGATCACCTGGGCCATGTCGATCACCAACTGGGCGTGGGTGAGGAACATCTCGCGTACCCAGTCGGGATCTTCGACGAGCGCCATCAGCAGGTCTTCGCTGCGCATGAGTGACTGGAAGCGGTCGTAGCCTACGGCCGCGTTGAACGTGATGAACTTTCCGTCGTGGCGCTGCTTTTCGAGGTCGTTGCGCAGGCTCACCCAGTTGACGCGGGTAAAGCTGGCCTCCAGCCGGGGCTTGATTTGTTCCCAGTCATCGCGCGTGCGGATCGGGCACTCGATCACTTCCGGCGTTGTCGAGCGATCGCGATGGTTGCGCCGCACGCCGCCGTCGGCGGTCGATTCGACGATGTACTCGTCGGTGCGCTCGAGCACCCGGACGGGAAAGCGCGGCGTGAGATCGCATCCGAACCCACACAGCTCGTAGCCGAAATATTCGTCGACGGGGACGTGGTGTGGATATCCCTCTGCCTTCCACCGATCGACGGTTGCTCCCCAAGGGGAATCGTGGATCGGCACGTGGTCGGGCTCACGATGGGCCAGGGCGGCCCGAAAACGCTCTGCTCCGGTCATGGCCATCGCCGTACCCCCTTCAGGAAAGCTTCAGGAAACTCGCCGCAAATCCCGTTTTCGTGGCGCTTCTCTTTAGATAATTGGTCACCGGCCCGCGCGCATCAGGGAAAACCCTGATGCGGCACCGCCACAGCACGCCTACACTGGCGTCATACCTACAGCCAATCGAGGAGGGAAGATGACAATGGCAGTTCTCGAAGACCTTGGACAGGCCGTGATCTCGGGCAACGCCCCGCGGGCAAAGGCGCTCACCGAGCAGGCGCTGGCGCAAGGAATCGACGCCGGAGAGGTGATCTCCAGTGGACTCGTGCCCGGCATGGCGGTCGTGGGCGATCGCTTCAAGCGCAACGAGTACTATATCCCCGAGGTGCTGCTCGCCGCCCGCGCGATGAAGACCTCGCTCGCCTTGCTGCAGCCGCTCCTCTCAGAAAGCAAGTACGAGCCGGTCGGCACGATCGTCGTCGGTACCGTCAAGGGTGATCTGCACGACATCGGCAAGAACCTCGTCGCGATGATGCTCGAAGGCGCCAGCTTCAAGGTGGTCGATCTAGGTGTCGACGTCTCGCCCGAGCGCTACGTAGCCGCGGTAAAGGAGCACAACGCGCAGCTTATCGGGCTCTCGGCGCTTCTGACCACGACAATGGTGAACATGCGCGGCACGATCGCCGCGCTGCGCGCGTCCGGCATCCGCGATCAGGTGAAGGTAATTGTTGGCGGCGCACCCGTCACGCAGCGGTGGGCCGACGAAATCGGCGCCGACGGCTACGCCCCGGACGCCGCGTCAGGCGTCGATATCGCCCGAGAACTCCTTGGCCTGCGGCCGGCCGAGGTCGCCATTGCGGCTGGATAGCGGCCACCGGCAACGGACGGTCGATCTAAACCAAATGACTGCGACTACGCGTGCGTCCACGTTTCTCAACGCGCTCCGCTCGAAGCCGCTGCTGTGTGATGGGGCGATGGGTACGATGCTCGAGGCCGCGATGGGTGCCGGACAGCCGCTGGCGTCAGCGGTCGACTACCTTGTACCGGAGGCGCTCAACGAGCTCGCCCCTCAGCGGGTGCTCGCCGTCCACCAAGCGTACGTCGCGGCCGGCGCACAGGTGCTGGAGACCAACAGCTTCGGGGGCAACGCGATCAAGCTGGGGGCCGCCGGTATCGTCCAGGATGAGTGGAAGCTCAACGAGCGCGCTGCGCGGCTGGCCCGGGAAGCGGCCGGGACTGCCACGCACGAGGTGTGGGTCGCCGGCAGCATCGGCCCCACCGGTACGTTTCTCGCGCCGCTGGGTGACCTCCCGTTCGAGCAAGCACGCGACGTGTTCGCTTCCCAGGCGGCAGCGCTGGCGGCCGGCGGTGCCGACTTGCTGCTGATCGAAACGATGACCGATCTGGAGGAAGCGCGCGCGGCGCTGCTGGGTGCCAAGTCCGCGTCGACGCTTCCGGTCCTCGTCACGCTCACGTTTGAGTCCCACGGCCGGACGATGATGGGCCTGACCCCCGAAGAGGCCGTGCGTGTACTTGTAGACAGCGGTGCAGATGCAGTGGGCGCGAACTGTGGCCTGGGGCCCGGTGCCATGTTGCCGGTTATCGAGCGCATGCACCACACCCGGCCGGACGTGCCCTTGGTGGCGCAGGCCAACGCCGGGCAGCCGGTCTTGCGCAACGGCAGGGTGTTCTACGACGTCGGCCCAGAGGCGTTCGCTTCGGCCGCGCCGGCATTTCTCGAGGCAGGCGTGCGCCTCCTCGGCTCGTGCTGCGGGAGCGCGCCGCCGTACACCGCCACACTATCGGCAGTGGCAGTGCACAGGCACTGCCACCACGCCACGTGAGGGGTAACTCCCTTCCGGTGCTAGGCCGTGAGCGGAGCGCCTATGGTCTCGGTGGACTCTCTGACCGGACGCAGCGCAGCCGGTCGGCGCAAGAGCAGCGGCGCACGGGCGAGATGCAGCACGCCGGTGGCAACGCTGCCCAGCACCAGGCGCACCAGGCCGCCGCGCCCGTGTGTCGCCATCGCAATCGCGTCGACGCGTTGTTCGCGGGCCACGGTCGCGATGGTCGACGCGGCCATGCCCACTTCCGCGAATACCGAGACGGCGTGGCCCGACGCTCGTAGCGTATTGGCAACGCCCTCGAGATACTCCCGTGCTTGCACCAGGAACACCGCGGGATCGTACTCGACCATGGCGTAGCCGTCGGCGTAGCCGTAGGTCGGCGGCTCGATGACTTGTAGGAGGAGCAACTCGGCATGCAGCACCTTGGCCAGGTCGCTCGCGGCCGGCAGCACCTCCTGTGCCAGCTCTGAGCCATCGAGCGGCACGAGGATGCGGCGCCGGTGCTCGCTCGTTTCGACCGCGCTGCCGGTGGTCGCCGGCGGTACTCGCCCCCAAGCGAACTCGCAGGCCGCCGGGATCAGCAGGACGGGAGTCTCCGCGTGCCGCATCACGTGGTCTGCGACGCTCCCGTACAACCAGCGACCGAGCCCTGAACGCCCGTGGGTCGCCATGGCAATCAGGTCGGCGTTCCGGTCCCGTGCCGTCGAAAGGATCGCGCCGGCGGCCTCGCCACGGACCGCTGCGACCTCCACCTCGGGTGCTTTGCCGGGCGCGGCTCGTTCCAGCATCCGGGTGCGAACGGCGGTGAGGTACTCCTCGGCCTCGGCCACAGTGTGGTAGTGCGCTGTTCCGGCGTCAGGTTCGGCAAGCAGTCCATTTGGCGCCGCGCGCAGCAGCAGGAGTCGCCCCCCGCTCTCCCTTGCCAGGAGTTCAGCGTATGGCAGCGCCCGCTCAGAGAGCGGTGAACCGTCGAGTGGTACCAGAATGGTCTCCATCGGGTGATCTCCTCTTCCTCACTGTCAAGTATCCCTCGTTGGGAAGCATCAGGTGAAACCCCGATGCTGGGCCGCCGCGGATGCTTCGCTCCGAGCACGCCCCGGCTCCTCCAGACGTTGCTGCTCGCCGTCGGCGAAGTCGACGATCTCGACGGTGCGCCGGCCAGGGGTGGCCGCTCCCGGGAAAGCAGGCCGATTACCGTGTCGGGCAAGCCGTACCCCGCCAGCTAGACCAAGTGCAAAATGCAAGGTGCAGAGTGAGGGTCCCTGCGGATTCCACCGTGGCCTTCCTTTAGAGCGGCAGCCCTGCACCCCGTACCCCATACCCGCCTGTACTGGATAGTGTCACACCGTGACGCGTTCGGCTACCATGCCGCTGATGGCGCCGCCGAAATCAGCGTAGCAAGGGTGGCCAAACTGAGATGAGAGGAACGATGGAGCTGTACCGGAAAGCGGTACCGGCGCCGGCCGCGCTATCGAACGGGCACGTAGACCACTGGCAACGCATCGAGCGCACGGTGTGGGTGGCCATCGGCGTTTCCCTTCTGGCCACGGTGCTGGTGCACTGGGCGATCGCGGAACTCGCGCCGAACGGCACCGCGCAGTACGTCCTGCACACGGGCTCGGCAATCGTTCAGGCGTTCGCCACCACTGCCTTCATCCTGCGGCGGGTGAGCGCGCTGGTCGCCAGGCGCGTGCAGCAGGAAGTGGCGCTCCGAGCCCAGCGAGAGCGAGCGCTGCGCCTCGACGGCGCGCTGCTGATGGCCCGCACCGTGGTGCATGAAATCAACAACGCACTCTCGCCGGTCACGGGCTTCGCCGAGTTGCTGCTGGTCGATCCGGCCGTACAGAGCCACGCCAAACTGCAGGATTACGCCCACCAGATCTTTAGCGGCGCGCAGCAGGCGGCCGAACGCGTAGCGCGGCTCGGGCGCATCGTCCGGCTTGAGGAGGACACGTCGTTTGCAGGCGCGGCTGTATCGGTCCTCGACCTCGACCGCAGCATCGCCACCAGCGTCACCCCACCCGGTAATGGGCAATCATAGGGCGACACCAGCGCGTGTCGCATTCCCTGGTCCCCGTCAGAGGACCACCCTCAACAGGTCGGAGCGCGTCACAATGCCCGCCAGGCCTTCCTCGTTCATGACTGCAAGCGTCTGTACGTCAGGGTCCTCAAACAGCGCGGCCATACGGTCGACCGTCGTCGTCGGTCCCACGGCGATCACGCTCCGATCGGCGAGCGCCGCCCGCCCGGCAGCGTACCGATGTCGGTCCCTGGCCCGCGCCGGCTGGACAGCCGCAAGATGCTGCGGTGCGTGACCCACCCCAGGAGACGGCCACGTTCGTCGCCCACCGCCGAGGTGGAATCCGCAGGCCGCCTCACTTGGCACTTGGCACTTGGTTCAACTGCCGACCCGGGCCAATTCGTCGCGTATTTCGGCGCCTGCCGCCAGCAAGTCGACCAACTGGTCGACCGTTCGCGGTGGTCGCGCGGATGCGTTCGCCGGCAGCAGGCCACGCTCCTGGAGACGAAGGAACGCCCGCAGTATCGTCGGCGTGACGAGCCGGGCCTCGCGCACCAGGACTTCGTCGCAGAACACGACTTCGGGCCGCCCGGTCCCGATGAGCGTGCCCTGCCGCAGCAAGACGACGTGGTCGGCCCAGGCCATCGCCAGTTCCACGTCGTGCGTGGAGATCACCACCGTGCGCCCCTGCGCCGCGATCCGGTCGAGCAGCCCGAGCAACTTCGCCGTCATCTCCGGGTCCAGCCAAGCCGTGGGCTCGTCGGCGATGATCACTTCCGGTGCCATGGCCAGCACACCGGCGATCGCCACCCGTTTCTTTTGCCCGTAGCTGAGCAGGTGGGTTGGGCGATCGACCAGGTCTTCGATTTCGGTATCGCGTACCGCCTGGTCGACGCCGGCGCGTACGTCGGCCTCTGACCAGCCGAGATTCGTCGGCCCGAAGGAGATGTCTTGGCGGACGTTGGCCGTGAACAGTTGCGAATCGGGATCCTGGAACACCAGCCCCACCCGCCGGCGCAGGTCGGCCAGGCCGTGGCGGTCGTAGCGTACGGGCCGGCCATCAAGCGAGATCGTGCCGCTCTGGGGCCGCAGAATGCCGTCAAAGTGCAAGAACAGCGTCGACTTCCCGCACCCATTCCCACCCAGAATCGCCGTCCGGCGACCGCGGGGGATGGCGACCGAGAGGTCGCGCAGCGCGACCGTTCCGTCCGGGTAGGCGAACGTCACGCGGTGCGCCTCGAGTATCGGCTGTGGTACGCGTGCGGTGTCCACGATTCACCTCTCATCCGATGCCGCTCAGGCGAACGCCGGCGGCGACGACCACGAGCAGCAGCTCCACCGCGGCGATGGTCAGCGCGTTTCTCGCCGACCGGACCGGATGGTCGGCCAGCACGTGGAGATCGCCGGTGTACCCCCGGGCGCTCAGCGCGGTGAAGACGGCACCTGCCTGGCTCTGCGCCCGCAGGTAGAGATTCGACGCCAGCAGCGCGAGCGAGCGTACTGCCCGCCGTCGCGTGCTGTAGCCGAGGCGGGCGTCTTGCGCGGTGTACATGGCGACGGCGGTATCGAGTAAGACGAAGACGAAGCGATAGACCAGCACCATCAGTTCGACAAACAGCACCGGAACGCCCCATCGCTTGAGTTGGTCGGTCAGATCTA
The DNA here is from genome assembly GCA_016199265.1 of Chloroflexota bacterium. GTDB lineage: Bacteria > Chloroflexota > UBA11872 > UBA12225 > UBA12225 > JACQGX01. The sequence goes on from JACQGX010000124.1 coordinate 12,278, forward strand.
CCACCGGCGTGGTCAGCGCCAGGAACAGCGTGGCGGCGACCGAGGCGAGCGACACCGTGGCCGTGTGCGCGGCCTGGGCCAGACTCGTCGACGTCACGCCGATTCGCCACGTCTCGGTGCCGAACGAAAAGAGTGCCGTCGCGTCGCCGGGTGCGACCGCCGCCACGGCGATCGTCGCGACGCCGATCACGATGAACGCCGCGGGGATGCGGACGAAATACCACCAGCGCGACAGGCTGATGCCTGCGCCTCGGGTAACCGCCAGCGTCACGATGGCAAAGGCCAGGAGCGCCACCACCGGCGACCCAGAGATCAAGCAGACCGCTGCGGTCGCTCCTGCGAATGCGATCTTCTCGCCGGGGTGCACCGACCGCAGGCGGTTGGCGTAGGCATACGCGTCGATGGGGAACGGATGCATGCTGTCCCCGCTTACTCCCCATCGTCCCCATCGC
>JACQGX010000119.1 GCA_016199265.1 Chloroflexota bacterium
GCCGGTTGACGGTCGGGAAGCTGGCCGAAGCCATCGGCTTGGACGACGCGCGGCATCATCGTGCTTGGACCACCGTCTGGACCAAATGATCCCTTGGAACTGGAGGCCATGGCCTTGACGCGGTGGAGCGGAGCGTGTATGCTCAAGCCGGTAAAGCTACTTTACCACCGAGCACAGCGTCTGACCGCAGGACGGGCAGATCTACTCGGCACCAACCGCGAGGAGGGGACATGACAGCGATTCTTGACCGGCCGGCAGCAGCCGAAGCCACAGCCGCCGATACGGCACATCCCTGGCCGGCGCGTATCGAGGCGATCCGGCAGCGCTCGCTCGCGTTTGCCGACAGCCAGCCGCGGGGCGAGCGGCTGCGGCTGGTGACCGAGAGCTACCGGCGGACGGAGGGGGAGCCGGCGATTCTGCGGCGCGCCAAGGCGCTGGCCCACGTCTTTGCCAAGAACGAGATCCGGATCTATCCCGAGGACCGGCTCGCTGGGCTGCCCCAGCGCTTCGTTTACCACACCGAAGCGCTCCACGTCTTCGACAAGCAGTCTCGGTTCAAGCCCATGGACTTCCCCGAGATGAACGGCGGCCACTTTCCCCACGCCGATAAGGTGGAGCCGGAGATTCTGGAGTGCCTGGCCTACTGGCAGAACCGGCCGGGCGTGCGCTCGGCGTTTGGTGCGCTGCTGCCACCGGAGACGCGCCGGGCGATTCAGTTGGGGGTGTTCCAAGGTTCGGGCATCTTCGCCGGGCACATGGCGGTGAACTACCGAAAAGCGCTCGCCGTTGGGCTGGAGGGGATCAAGCGTGAAGCGCACGAGCGGCTGGCCAAGGGGGATGTCGACAAGCAGGGGCGGCACTTTCTGGAAGCGGTGCAGATCAGTTGCGACGCGGTGATCGGTTGGGCGCATCGCTACGCCGATTTGGCCGAGCAACTCGCCGCCACGGAGCCAGATGCGCAGCAGCGGCGCGAGTATCTCGACCTGGCGGCGGTGTGCCGGCGGGTGCCGGCCGCGCCGCCGCGCACCTTCCGCGAAGCGCTCCAGGCGGTGTGGTTCCTGATGCGCGGCATCGAAATGGAGCAGGGCGACGTGACCTCGCTCGGCATCTCGCTCGGCCGTCTCGACCAGCACCTCTATCCGTACTACGCGGCCGATCTCGCCGCCGGCCGCACGACGCGACAGACGGCGCGCGAGCTGCTGGAGGAGTTCTACCTCAAGTTCCACCGGCCGTATTCGGACGCGCACCTCATGGTGGGCGGGCTCAAGGAGGACGGGAGCTTCGAGGACGGGACGAACGACCTCTCGTACGAGATTCTCGACATCGCGCAGTCGCACAGGTTGTTGATCGACCTCGGCGCCCGCGTCCACAAGGGGTCGCCGCGCGCCTTCTTGCGCAAGTGCGCCGAAGTTTCGGCGTGCAACATTGGGTTCTCGCTCTTCGGCGATGAGGCGTCGATGGCATCCCTCGAGCGCGTCGGCGTCTCGCGTGAGGATGCGGTGCGCTACACCATCGTCGGGTGTGTCGAGACGATCATCCCCGGCGTGGCGTCGCCGCGGACGATGGAGTACTCGCTCAACCTGGACAAGTGCCTCGAGCTGGCGCTCAACGACGGCAAGTGCCGCCTGACGGGCGAGCCGCTCGGGCCGCGCACCGGCGATGCGCGCACGTTCACCTCGTTCGAGCAAGTGCTGGACGCCTTCCGGTGCCAGGTGACGCACTTCGTCGAGCTGGCGACCCGAGCGGTGCGTGCGGCGTGGCAGGTCAGCCCGGACTACGTGCCGGTGCCGTACCTGTCGGCAACGTGGGACGACTGCATCGCGAACGCGCGCGATCTGACCGAAGGCGGTGCGAAGATCAACGCCAGCGGCGTCAACGACGTCGGCATCTCGACGGCGGCCGACTCGCTCGCGGCAATCAAATACCTGGTGTTCGACCAGAAGGCCACCAATCTGCCGGCGCTGCTCGACGCGCTCGACCGCAATTGGCGGGGATACGACGCGCTGCGTGCGCAGGCGCTGCAGGCGCCGAAGTTCGGCAACGCCGACCCATACGTCGATGCTATTGCCCGTGAGGTCGCGCAAGCGCACTACGACGCGCTGGCCGACAAGTGCACACTCTACGGCGGCCGGTTTTGGCGGCTGATTTTCTCGATCAACGTGACGGCAGCGCTCGGCCTCGCCGGGCGCACGGGAGCCTCGGCCGACGGGCGCCGCGCGCAGGACCCGATCGGCATCTCGATCTCGCCATCGGCCGGACTCGACGTGCGCGGACCGTACGCGGCGCTCGATTCGGTGCTGGCGGTCGACCAGACGACTATCCCCGGCGGGTGCTCGTATATTATGGAGCTGAACCCGGAGCATGTGCGCCGGGACGGAGCAGGTGAGCGACCAGTGACGAAGGACGAAGGGGCAGGGGAGGGGGACTTCGTCCTTCGTCCTTCGTCTTTCGTCAATCTCGACATGGAGAAACTTTCGGACCTGATCCAGTACTTCGTCGATCGCGAGGGCGTGAACCTGGCGATTAACGTGCTCGATCCCGATGAGCTGCGCGAAGCGATGGCGCTCCCCGGGCAGTACGACGGGCCGGCCGCGCGCATGTACGGCCAGAGCCTGTACTTTGCCCAGATGGATCGGCGGCTGCAGGCGTTTTTGGCGGCGCGGGCCGATCGGTTGCCGGCGCTCGAACGGATGGCCGGAGGGGGCGGAGGTGCGGACCTCACCCCCTAGCCCCCTCTCCGACACGGAGAGGGGGGACAACGGCGACTGCCGATGGGTAGCTGTCCTGCCGGAGGCGGAGCTGCCGGAAGGGCGCGCGGTACGGGTGTGGGCGGATGGTGTGCGGCTGATCGTCGGGCGGTATTCGGATGCTGAGGGCTGCTTCGCCGCGCTTGATCTGTGCCCGCACCTCGATCTGCCGCTGGCGGCGTTTGGGCCGGTGGAGGTGCGAGACAGTCGCCTCGTCTGCCCGTGGCACTGGTGGGAGTTCGACGTGCGTACCGGGCGGTGCGAGTACGCCAGCCTGTACGCGAACGACGAGATCTTCTTCTTTCAGTTGGAGGGGAAGGACCGGCCGGCCGGCGAGGCCGCAGGCACGCTGCGCTGCCTGCCGGCACGGAGGCGCGATGGTATGGTGGAGGTCGTCCTGCCGGGGAGCGACGAGCGGACGGCAGGGAGCGCGCCAGAATCACTGCGCCAAGTAGACTTATAGCCATGCCGAGAACGGTGCAGGTGTTGGATGCTGCCGGCGCGGCGCGGCTGGTGCACGACGGGCAGACTCTGGCGGTCGGTGGGTCCGGCAATGGCCACGGCGTCGCCGAGGCGGTGCTCCGAGCGCTGGAGGCGCGCTTTCTCGAGTCGGGTCACCCGCGTGGCCTGACTCTTTTTCAGGTGGTGGGCATCGGGGACTGGCGGACGCGGTGCGGCGTCGATCGGCTGGCGTATCCAGGCCTGGTGCGTTGTGCCATCGGCAGCAACATCGGCAACAGTCCGATCTTGGCGCAGATGGCCGCCAAGGGGGAGCTCGAGGCGTACTCGCTGCCGCAAGGGGTGCTGTCGCAGCTCTGTCGAGCCATGGCCGGGCGCCAGTCGGGGCTGGCGACGCCGGTGGGCCTCCATACGTTTGTCGATCCACGCTACGGCGGCGGCCGGCTGAATGAACGCACCCACCGGGAGCTCGTCGAGTTGGTGCAGTTGGGTGGGGAAGAGCTGCTCTTCTACCGTACGGTGCCGCCAGACGTGACGCTGATCCGCGCCACGACGGCGGACGAGGCCGGCAACCTGAGCTTTGAGGAGGAACCCAGCTTTCTGGATGCGCTGCCGCTGGCGCAGGCGACCCACAACCACGGCGGAACGGTGATCGCGCAAGTGCGCCGGCTGGCGGCGCGCGGCACGCTCCCGCCGAAGAGCGTGGTCGTGCCGGGAATCCTCGTCGACGCCGTGGTCGTGGAGCCGGCGCAGCCACAGACGTATCTTGTCGACTACAGCCCGTACTACGCCGGGCAGTTGCGGGCGCCGGCGGCGTCCATCGTGCCGCTGCCACTCGACGAGCGCAAGATCATCGCCCGCCGCGCGCTGCGGGAGGTGTTCCCGGGGGCCGTAGGCAATCTTGGCGTCGGCGTGTCGCAAGGAATCGCCGCCGTGGCGGCCGAAGAGGGCCTGTTGGACGACGTGACGTTCACCGTCGAGCAGGGGGCGGTCGGCGGAATCGCGGCGTTAGGGCCGGACGCCGGGGCGGCGATCAACCACGATGCGCAGCTACCGCAGGCATCGCAGTTCGACTTCTACGACGGCGGCGGGCTCGACATCGCCTTTCTCTCGTTTGCCGAGATGGACGGCGAGGGCAACGTCAACGTCACGCGGTTTGGCGGGCGGCTGAACGGCCCCGGCGGGTTCATCAACATCAGCCAAGGTGCCAAGCGGGTGGTCTTCGGCGGGACGTTCACCGCCGGCGGTCTGGCGATCGCCGCCGGCGAAGGCAGCATGATCATCAAGAGCGAAGGACGCTACGGCAAGTTTGTCGCGCGCGTGCAGGAGGTGACGTACAGTGGGCCCTACGCCCGTGTTCGCGGTCAACGGGTGACGGTCGTCACCGAACGCGCGGTGTTTGGTTTCACGCCCGATGGGTTGCAGTTGCTCGAGGTGGCGCCGGGCATCGACGTCGAGCGCGACGTGCTGGCGCACATGGCGTTCCGGCCGCTCGGGGTCGAGCACGTCAAGACGATGGATGCGGAGATCTTCCGGTGAGCACGCCGCTCTCCGCCGGTAGCGCCGGCGCGCCGTGGCAGATATCCACGCGGCAGCCACTCCGCGGCAAGATCGCCCTGGTCACCGGCGGCAGCCGGGGTATCGGTCGGGCCATCGTACTGGCGCTGGCGGCTGCTGGGGCAGACGTGGTGGTCAACTACCGCGTCTCGCGCGAAATGGCCGAGGCGGTGGCAGCGTGCGCCGCGCGCGACGGAGTGCGGGCGCTGCCTTTTCAGGCGGACGTGACCGACGAGGCCGCCGTGCAGCGCCTGTTCGCGATGGTTGGCGAGACGTTTGGCCGGCTCGACGTGCTGGTCAACAACGCCGGGGTGATGACCCAGTTCCGGCTGGAAGAGGTGACGGCCGCCGAGTGGGACCGCACGATCGCGACCAATCTGCGCGGCGTGTTCTTGTGCTGTCGGGCGGCGTCGGCGCTGCTGCCCCGCGGCGGGCGTGTGATCAATATCGCCTCTCAGCTTGCCCATGCCGGGGCCGCCGAGTTGACGCACTACTGCGCCAGCAAAGGCGCGGTGCTGCTGTTTACGCGCGCCCTGGCGCGCGAGTGGGGGCCGCGCGGCATCACGGTGAACGCGGTGGCGCCGGGTCCGGTACTGACCGATCTGACTCGGCCCTACGCCGACGAAGCGTGGATCGCGATGAAGACGGCGGACCTCGCGCTTGGCCGGATGGGCACGCCGGAAGAAGTGGCGCAGACGGTCGTGTTCCTCTGCACCACTGCTGCCGCTCTCTACACCGGCCAGAGCCTCAACCCCAACGGCGGCGGCGCGATGATGTGAGGCGACGAGGGAATACGATGCAGCTTGGCGTAATGACGCGGGTGTTTCCGCGGGCCTCCATTGAGGAGGTGGCCGGCGCGATTGCGGCGGCTGGACTTGCCTGCGTTCAACTGAACCTCGAGGCGGCGGGTTTGGGATCGATCCCGGCGACGCTGGACGGCGAGACGTGCGAGCGCATCCGGGTAGCGTTCGCCGCGCGCGGGCTGACGATCAGCGCGGTATCAGGAACGTTCAACGCGATCGATCCGGACGTCACGCGGCGGCGGGAGTGCATCCGGCGGCTCGGCATACTGGCGGCGCACTGCCGGCCACTGGGCACAGACGCGATCACACTCTGTACGGGCACTCGGGACCGAGGCGACATGTGGCGCTTCCATCCCAACAACGCGAGACCGGACGCGTGGAGCGACTGCGTCGAGACGATGCGGGCGCTCGTGGAACACGCCGAGCGGTACGACGTGATGCTGGCGTTCGAGCCGGAGGTGGTGAACGTCGTCGATTCGGCAGAACGAGCGGCGCGGTTGATCGAGAAGGTCGGCTCGCCGCGGCTGCGGGTGGTGATGGATCCGGCGAGCTCCTTCCGTCCGCCGATGCTGGCGCGCATGCGCGAGGTGCTCGAGGAGGCGTTTGCGCTCTTGGGGTCGCACATCGCCTTGGCGCACGCCAAGGACGTGCGGCCGCCCGCGCCGGGGAGTGACGAGTGCACGCGCCCGGCCGCCGGCACCGGCGTGCTCGACTATGCGACGTACGCCCGGCATCTGCGGGCCTCAGGCTACGACGGCGGGCTAATCATGCATAGTCTGGACGAGGCGGAGGTACCGACCAGCAAGGCGTACGTGGAGCGGTACTTCTTCCCAGAGCGGCAAGCGTAGATGCGGCGGGTCACCAAGCGCGCAACCTTGTTCGCCCACACCCGTTGAACGAGTGACACCGCCACACATGGTGGCTTGCCCCGCCGGTGGCCGGCCATTGAGGCGGCGTCAGGTGCCGGCCGAGGGTGTGCTGCAACCGCGCCAATGCCCTCGGACCCGATAAGGCTCCGGCTTTGTCGGGAGGCCTGCTGTGTCATCGAGGTCGTTACCGCGGCCTCGCCGGTGGCACGGCGAGGTGTGGTGCGGCGTGGAACCGGTCACGGAGGCGCCGTCTCTCTCCCGAGAGGCGGCGCCTCTTGTGTTTCTGGGGGTCGCTGGTCGACACTCTTCGATACACGAGTGATCGGCCAGGATTTCCATCAGCAGGCGACGCTCAGCGGGCGACGCTGCGCTACCATGCTCTCACCTCACTCGTGGTGTCGGTTTCGGCTGCAATCTCACCGCATGCCACGAGCGGGGTCACCCCGACAACAACTGAATGGCCCTAGCACGCACTAGCTTGCGTACACCCGTATCTCGAAGATTTCCGCCACGGGTGCACCGTTGGTCGCGGTGACGACGACCTTGACCCGATCCCCGAGAACAGGTTCGAATACGTGCCGTCGGACTCGCTGATAGTTTCCGGTCATCCGAACAATTTCACGATACGTTCCGCCGCGGCCAATCAGTAGCTGATAGTCCTTCACCGCTTCAGCAACGATGTTGTCAGGTGTTGGATGGAGGTTCTGGAATTCGTCGTACCACGGGGTCAGGTTCGTGTTGAAGACCAGGTGGATTCGGCCGATGTGCTGCTCCGCTCCCAGATCCAACTCGATCCATTCGGCTTTTCCTGGTCGCATTGGCTGGGACATCCACACGTGAGGTGCTCCCCATGGGCGGCTGTAGCCGTCGACGGCATTCTCGCCACCATACACGCGGGGCTCAGGATCGACCCGAAAACACGGTATCCACTTTGCCGGGCGCCACTCGTACGTCCATCCGCGGCTGGCGCCCTGGTCTGGGCAAAACCGGGGGCAGGCGATAACGTCGGTCATGAGCCGCTCCGAAACCACCAGGCGTAGGGTGGGGCAGGCGTTCAGCACGAGAAAGATCCCCTGCCCTGGGCTACCACCAGTACCGATTGGGATGTCGACCCAGGATCGTCCAGCCGGTACCTGTACCTCCACATCGCTCACTTTCTCCCCGAAGACGTAGTTCTCCGGTTTCTCTTCGTTCCACACCTCGACGTGCAGGCTCGCGGCACATTCGGCGACACACAGGAGCGCCACCGTCTCGAGCACCTGCGGGGCGGTGAAATGTAGGCCCAGGTCTTCGTCAAGGGCGTGCTCGCGCGAGCCTTCTTCCACCCGGTACGGGTGGACGGAAGAGGTGGTCACTCGGGTGCCACGCGCCAGGTCCGCAGGGTCATTGTTCGGTACACCGATAAGCCACTGGTCGTCCCGTAGCAGGATCTGCTGGAGCTCCTCGATGTGCCGCCCATAGATCCCTCTGGGCGTAGCGGCGTGTCTGCGGCACAGCGCCGCCGCCGTGCCGGCGGCTTGCCCCATAGCGGCCAGGGTCATCATCACGCGTAGCGTGCCGAAGGCGACGTGGCTCGCGCTCACGATGCGGCCGGCCAGGAACACATTGTCGAGGTCTCGGGGGTACAGCATGCGGTACGGGATCGAGTAGGGCCCGTTGATGTGCCAGTGCCGTGAGGCCTCGCCGGACTCATCGTAGAACCCCCTTGGTGGATGAAGATCGATGGACAAGCCGCCATGGGCGACGGCGTCCGGATGTGCACGCTGTGCGACGACGTCGTGCTCCGTCAAGACGTAGTCGCCAATGAAACGCCGGGACTCGCGCTTCCCCGGTATGCTGCCGACCCACTCCAACTGGAGCGTTTCCACCCCCGCAAAGCGGCCACTGTTCTTGATGTAGTCCCACGTCCCGTACGCGATGGCGAGCAGCTCATCCCGAATCGACTCGTTGTCTCTGATGGAGTCGAGCTCTCCTCCGTACTCGATCCACCAGTAGCACCCGCGGCGTCGTTGGGGATCCGCTCGCTCAGCCAGGACTCTGGGGGGCGACGTCTTGAAGTCGCGGGCGAACCTCGGCGGATGAAATTCGATCGGATAGCCGACATCCTTGGTGTAGAACGTGATCGAGGCGCCCAGCGTGCGGGCGTCCGCGCACTCCGGCGCCCAGCGCTCGGCGTACTCGGCGCGCGCTTCCCGACCGACCCGAAAGACCGCGCCCGCTTGCGCAGCGACAATCCCATCCCCGCTGGCGTCGACAAACAGCGGGCTCTCGAACCGAAACTGACGTTCGGTCATCTGCTGGTGGCCCGAGACGGCCCGTACCGTACGTTCATCCGCCATCTCGACGTCGGTGATCTGGGTATTGAGGAAGACCCGCAAGCGAGGCGATTCGGCGCGCACGAAATCCAGCAGGAGCGCGTCCCACAGATGCGCGTTGCCGTCCGGGTTGCGGTATTTGTTTTCGAGGAGGATTTCTTCCATGATCCCGCCCTCACGAGCGTAGCGGTTGAACTTGCCGCAGGCGGCCCCCGCCACGCTGACCCGCACTTCGCTGCTCGCGTTGCCTCCCAGGACGGGCCGTGCATGCACGAGGGCCACAGATAGACCCTGACGCGCCGCGGCGATCGCCGCGACGCAGCCCGCCATGCCGCCTCCCACGACGGTCACTTCGGTGGTGATCATTTCGGGTGTCATAGGGCCGCCGCAGGAAGTGACGCGACGGTTGGAGAAGCGCGGCCATCTGAGCGGCGTCGGCGCGCGCCGCGCGCGGCCGGTGGCCCGGGAGCATTGAGTACGGCCAGGTGGGTTTCGATGTGGGTGGTGATGGTGGCCTCGGCAGCAGTCGTATCGCGCCACTCGATCGCCTGCCCAATCTCACGGTGCGAGCGGATGATACGTTGCAGCACCGACTCAGGCACCGCCCCCACGTCGTGCGTCCTGAGCAAGCGCCGGCCGTGCAGCAAGACGTTCAACTGCGCGTGCCACGCAGAGATACGGGGATTGTTCGCCAGACGCACGATCGCTGCGTGGATCTCCGTATCCGCGCGTACCAATCGCTCGTGCCACGCCAGCGGGTCGGTGCGAGGCGCCGCCGCCGCCGTCTCGTAGCTGGCGATCAGCTCGAGGAGGCGAGCAATCGCCGCCGCCGGCGCCTTCGGCAAGCCCTGGCGCACCGCGTACAGTTCGCACATGAGCCGTGCCTCGACCACGTTCCGGCAGTCGTCCTCATCCAGGACGTACACGCGCGTGCCCCGGTTTGGCAGGTGGACGACGATCCCCTCGCCCAGCAGACGGGCGATGGCCTGCTTTACCGGCGTGTGGCTGACGTTGTAGCGCTTGGCCAACCGGTCGACGCGGAGCGCTGCACCGGGCTGAATCGTACCGTCGAGGATTTCCTGGACAATCTGGCGATAGGCCAGGGAGACGAGGTCCACATCGACCGCGCGCACACTCACCGCCGCCGACTGGTGCGCGGTTCTCGGCAACGCTTGCTCGCCCCGACCTGCCTCTGGCGCCGCCAGTGTGGCCGCTGTCATACCCCCTGTCGTCCTCCCGTCCGTTTCGGGCACATCACCGCACCACCAGCACGCGTGCGGTGCTTGGTCCACCATGCCGCTCCATGCCAGAATGATACATTACGCCGCCGGATTTTAGATCGAATCTGTCGCCGTCGTCGGCGGCGAAAGCAAGGGGGTACACCGTAGGCGATAGGTACTTCGACGCGGTCATCGACGCGGTCATCCGCGCCTTCCGCGACGAGGACGCCGGCGCACGACGCGGAGGTTCGCACCGAGGCCGGAGTGATCCGCTGCTCGCTCCGGACGATGATTGAACGCTGCGCGTCCGCGGCGGCGCGGCGGTTGACAGCGCCGAGAATTCGATCTAAAATGGGCCGAGGTTCGCAGACATTGCCCAACTGCGGCGGCTGGTGCGGATCGCAGACGCGGAACCGGCCAAACGGGCGGAGGAGGAAACGGCTATGGCACGTATGACGCGACGACGGTACCTGGGCTGGGCCGCGCTGACGCTTGGCGGGGTAGCGGCCGTCGCCTGTGGGCGGTCGGCGGCTCCTGGCAGCGACCAGACGCAGCCGCCGCCGCAATCGAAGGAGTCGGTCACGCTCGACTTCCAGCACCGCTGGGACGGCGCCCAGCGCGAGCCGCTGGTGGTGGAGCAGATTCGGGCCTTCGAGCAGAAGTACCCGCACATCACGGTCAACGTCACGATGAACTTGCACGCTGCGGGGGAGGGCGTGGCCGGCGGCGTCCCGATCGGCAAGATCCTGGCGGCCATCGCCGCCGGCACCCCGCCCGACGTCCTCATGATCCACGCCAACGATGCGCTGGGCCTGACCGAGAAGGGCGCGCTGACCTACCTGGACCCCTTCCTGACCCGCGACAAGATCAGCCTCAAGGACGTCTACTTCCCGGCTGCCCTCACCAGCATCCAAGTCCAGGGGAAGACCTTCGCCCTGACGCAGACGGCCGCTGGAGACAATCCGTATCTCTTCTACAGCAAGACGCTGCTGGCGGCCGCCGGCGTCGACCCCAAGCAGCTCGGTACCTGGGACGGGCTGATCACGTCGGCCAAGACGCTGACCAAGCCGGCGGGCGACGGATTCTCGCAGATCGGCATCCCGCTGCCCGGCGGCGCCTTCATGGACTGGCAGACCGTCAACGGCGGCGAGCTGATCACCAAAGATGGCCGCAAGCCGGCGTTCAATACTGCCGCCGGCCGCGAGACGCTCACCTTTATGACCGAATCGATCAAGTCGGTCTACGGCACGCCGCAGCGAATGAACGACTTCTTGGACCAGTACAAGAGCCACCCGCGAGGCGGAGGGAACGGCGCCTGGGTGGCGCAGAAGTCGGCGATGTTCATCAGCGGGCCGTGGGTCTGGTTCGAGACCCAGCAGCAGGTGCCAACTCTGGAGTTTGCGGGCATTCGGCTGCCGGTGAACAAGGCCAACCCGCAGTCCAAGCAGACCACCATCGCCGAGAGCGTCTGGACCTGGGCGATGGGTGCCGGGCTAAAGAAGCCCGACGAGTCGTGGCGCCTCGAGAAGTGGATGTCGCTCGAAGAGGGCCACAAACGGCTGATGATCGGCATGGGCCGGGCGACGATGGTCAAGGCGATCGTCCAGGACAAGGCGTTCTTCGACCAGAACCCCGGCTGGAGTGTGGTGCTGGAGACACTCAACGCCGCCACCGGCGTGCCGCTCTCGAAAGGCTGGGCCCCCGTCAAGACGATCGCCAACCGCCTGCCCAGCGACGTGCTGTCCGGCAAGTACGGCGTCGCCGATGCCCTCCTCCAGGGTGAGCGGGAGGCCCAGGCTACCCTTGATGAGGCGTATCGGGCCGGCTAGGCATCACGGCGAGCGCAGGACCGCGAGTAGCCATGCGTGGCAGGCGGCAGGGCCACGGGTGCTGCCGCCGGACAGTGTCGCCCGCCCGACGCTCGAAGACGGGGGCATCGCCTTCTCACCGGGGCGGTTCCACTCGACGATGGTTAGAGCGCCAAACAAAACTTACCACGGAGACACGGAGATTCCCTTAGCGTTGCTCTGTGCGCTCTGTGCGCTCTGTGACTCCGTAGTGTTGTAAGACGTTCTTGTGAGGGAGCCATGGGAAGCGAGTTGCGCCAGTTCGAACACTGCGTTGCGGTGGACAACTACTGCGCCTGGCCCAACCTCACCGTCCTGCCGGATGGCTCGGTTGGAGCGCTCATCTTCAACCAGCCCAGCCACGGCCGGGTGGAAGGAGACATCGAGCTGTGGGTCAGCGCCGATGGCCGGCCGCCGTGGATCCGCCGCAGCGCGGTCACACAGCACCTGCCTGGCACGTCACGTTTCAATGTTGCCGGGGGACTAGGGCATGACGGCGTAGTAATTGCCGTTGTCGGGGGGTGGCTCCGACCCGAGCAGCGCCCGATCCGCACCGACAATCTCCTGGATCTATGGGTGTGTCGCTCCACCGACGCGGGCCACACGTGGGAGGTGACAGAGACCTTCACGCCGCCGCCGGGCGCCGGCAAGTTGGTGCCATTTGGCAATGTGCGGGTGGGGCAGGATGGTGCGCTCTATGTCGCCGCCTACGACTGCCGGATGAGCAGTCCTGAGTACACATCGCGGCGCAGTTCAAGCTATGTCTTCCGGAGCACCGATAACGGCCGCCACTGGCCTGATGCCCGGCTCATCGGCCGCGATGGCTTCACCGAAACGGATATTCTGCAAACCCGTGACGGCACGTGGCTGGCCGCCGCACGCACTCTGCAGGACTATGCCCATCCGGAGAACCCCCAAAACAGTCCGTGGGTCACGCTTCTGCGGGCTGATCGAGAGGCCACGAGCTGGGAACACTTCCTCCCTCTCACTCTGCCGTGGCAACACCCGGGGAACCTGCTCCAGCTTCAGGATGGGCGCATCCTGTTCACCTGCGGCAGCAGGATCTCAGGCTATTGTGGCGTCTTCGTGCGCGTCAGCGAGGATCAGGGCGAAAGCTGGACACCGCCGCTCATGCTCGTCGGCGATCTCTTGATTGTTGGTCGCCCAGACTGCGGCTACCCCTCCACCGTGCAACTGGCGGATGGAACGCTAGTGACAGCCTACTACGCGATAGCGGCTGCGCATCATCAGAATTACCACATGGCGGTGATGCGGTGGCGACTGGAGGACCTGGAACAGAGAAGTCTATGGCAGAAGTGATCGTCTTGGGCTCCGGAGGGGCCTTCGCTGGTGCGGGCCGGCACAACCCATCGGTGGCGCTGCTGCACCGGTCAGCGGCGCACGTGTTCGATTGCGGTGAACCGGTGGCGGCACTCCTCTACCGCCACGGCATCGCGGTCACCAGTGTGCGCAACATCTTCGTCTCGTACCTGCACCTGGACCACCTCGGCGGCCTCCCCCAGCTCATCCACGCCATCCGGCTCCTGAGCCGGCGAATTGATCCCGGGCAGGGATTGTCGTGGTCGATGCACGTGAACAGCGAATGGCACACCGCGGCCCTTCGGTTCCCTCTCACGGACGACGGCACCGCGATCGACACCAGCCTGCCGTCGGAGATTCGCCTGCACCTGCCCGCACCGGGCATCGGGCCGCTGCAGCAGTTCCTCGCCGCGTGCGCGCTCGGTCCCGAGCGGTTGCGGTTTGACCTGCGGTGGTGCCCGATCGCGGCAGGAGAGCTCGACGCCGGAGACGATCTGCGGGTGGTCGCTGTCCCCTCCAGCCACCTGGGCGGTGCATCCTTCACGTTTGTGATTGAGGCCGACGGCCGCAAGATCATCTACTCAGGCGACCTCGGGAGCCTCGACGACCTGCTTCCCGTGATCGATGGCACCGATCTCCTACTGCTGGAGTGTTCTCACCACTATCCTGACCACGTCGCGGCCTTTGTGCGCGCGCATCAGCCGCAACAGACCGTACTTGTGCATGTACACCCAGGGCTGGAGGAGCGTGCCACCGAGCTAGCGCGCCGCTTGGCGGAAAGCCATACTGTGCGCCTCGCGCATGAGGGGATGCAGATTCGTCTCTAGAGCAAAAGTATCGTCGGTCCCCTGTCGAATGCCCAGCAAACGGCCATCTGGAGGTGGTCTTTCTGCCGGCGCCGCACCGGCGCTCACTCTTTGGCGCTCTCTACTAGGACTATGAACCGCCGCACGTCTTGGCCGGTGAAGACCTGGAACAGGCGGTGATGGACGCGGGTGCAAAGGAGCAACGCGGTAGCGATGCAGGCGGCTGATCCTCTTCGCCAGAACCGGCATGACGGTCGTGTCACCACCGAAAGCCACGGCCCACTGTACCTGGGGGAAAGCGCACCGGCGCCGCGTCGCGGGCGATCGTGAACGGGTCCGGGTCGCGCTGCCAGAACCGGCTCTTCCAGCCGGGGAGCCGGTCGCGCGGCAAGCCGTCCTGCTCGGCGTCCTCAGCCCACTACGGAGTGCGTCGACGGCAGACCCGGAGAACCCTTCGCTCTCCGGCGCACCCTCCTGCCAATCAAATGATGAAGCCACGACTGCTCTCCTCATCGGCACTCATCGGCACTCATCGGCGGTTTCGTTTCGTCCGCGGCGGGCGAACTGCACCTGCTGGAGATTGAGCTTGTCCGAGAGGATCCGATCGGAGTAGATGAGCGTCGCTGCCAGCCCGTCGTCGCTCAGCCACTTCACCGGAAGGCGGGGATCGTAACGGAGGTCGCCGCCACGGCCCGTGCCCCACTGCGGCACGTACCCTACCGCCGTCCACGGGCCCCAGGGGTGCGGGGCGTCGAAGAACGCCAGGCTGCTCGGCGTGCCGTCCTTCTCGCCCGGGGCGAAATCGCCGGTGCACGTGGCCAGCAGGTAGCGGCCCAGCGGCGCGTTGTAGACCACGTCGCCGCTATTCACATGCCCGTCGAAAGCAAACACCGGGTGGCGCGCCGCGACGTCCCGCGTCCAGCGCGGCCGGTGACCTCCGTCCCCGCCGTCGAGTCCGGCGAAGAACTCGTAGGCAGCGCGGTCGGCCACGTGCTCGCGGGCGACGCGTGCCAAGTCCAACCGGTCGTTTGCCCGCCGCCGGTCTTCGCGCGGGGAGTAGACGTAGACGTACTCGTCCTGCGCCAGCACGTAGTCTCGGCCGGCCTGGAGAAAGGCGGGCGAGTGGAAGGCGTGGTCGGGTTCGTCGAAGAACAGACACATCGCGCGGGCGTCCGGCGCATAGGCGTCGGCGTTCTCCCACGTGTGCCCGTGGTCGGTCGACCAGATGAGCTTCGAGGCAATCTGCTGCCGCTTGCCGGTAGCGGGATCGACCGACGACTGGTAGCGGACGAAATGGTAGAGGACGCCGCCGGCGGAGAGCAAGCCGCAGCCCTTGAAGTTGGGGTTTTCGGCCCCGCGGCCGAACCACGGCACCGGCACCTCCTCGCCGCGGAAGTCCTCGGCGGTGCCGAGTAGGCGTACCAGGCCGGTGTTGTGCTTGGTGTCCTTTTCGATCGGGCGGCAGCCCCAGCCGTCGCCGTACGCCGCGTAGAGGTCGTCGTCGTCGGCCCACGTGATCGGCCAGTCGTCGCCGTCGAGGTCGTCGCGCCGGGTGGCCGCCTCGGACACCGCCGCGAGGGCAAGCGCCGGGCTCGGGGGATAGGGCAAGTCAAGCCCCATCGCGCTGGTTACTGTGCTGGCTGTGGACTCCACCGAAACCTCCTCGAATCTTGAGAGCTATCCCCCTGACGCCTGAAGTGCTGAGCCGGGCCTTTGTCGCTACGTCCAGGTAAAGCCAGTGACTTGCCCACGGCGGCGCTCGGGCGTGTGGGACACGAGCCGCAGCAGCCGCCCGCCCGCCGCATCCAGGTGGCGGGCCATCGCCGCTCGGGCCGCGGCCACGTCGTGCGCCTGAATGGCCTCGTGGACCGGCTGGTGCTCTTCGTAGGCCTGTATCCGATCGGACGGGTCGGAGCTGTAGTTTTCGAGAATCCACACCCGGACGATGTGCCCGAGCGTGGTCAGCACGTGATACAGCACGCCGTTATGCGCGCCGCGGGCGATGGCCAGGTGAAACTCGAGGTCGCTGCGGCTGTAGCCCTCGGGGTCGTCCCAGTGTGCCCGCATCGCCGCCAACTTCTCGCTGATCGCTGCGATCTCCTCCTCCGAGGCCTGCTCGGCCGCGAGCGCCGCCAGCTCCGCCTCCACCACCCGCCGCGCCTGGATCAATTCCCGCGCGCTGCTTTCGGCCATGAGCAATACCCAAGAAAGTGGCTTGGCCAGGACCGAGGTATCGCCGCGCCCAACGTAGATGCCTTCGCCGACCGCCGTCTCTACGACACCTACTGCCGCCAGCGTCTTCAGCGCTTCCCGCAGCGACGAGCGGCTGACGCCCAAGCGCGCGATCAGATCACGCTCTGATGGCAGCTTATCGCCTGGCCGCAGCCCCTCTTCGACGATGAAGTTGAACAGGCGTTTCGTGATCTCGGCGGCGAGCGTCGTTCGGGCGATCGGCGCGAGGTGCGGTGATTCGACGGGGCTGGCGCTCATTTGGTCTGTTGCTCCACTGGTCAGACCAGCGGAGCAGAGCATAGCGGATGGAAGTGACGGCTGTCAACTGCGCGTGGCTCCAGTTCCAAGAGATCATTGGTTCCAGACCGTGGTCCAGGCACGACGATGCCGCGCGTAGTCCAGGCCGATGGCTTCGGCCAGCTTGCCGACGGTCAGGCGGCGGCCGAGCACGGCCAGGCGCTGGAGGAGCCCGACCGCCTGCTCCCGCAGGATGGCCAGCGGCCCGTGCTGCGCCCCCGCCCGCGGCTGCGCGTGGCGTACTCGGTCGGGTCGAGCACGAGGCTCGCCTGGCCCCGGTAGGTCGCCACCTGGGCCGGGTCGAGCTGGCGTCGCGCCGCCGCCAGCCCCGGCGGGCGGAGCGTCGCGGCGGGGAAGTCGGCGACCGTGAGGCAGGAGGCCAGCCCCAGCGCCAGTGCCTTGACGCTCGTCGCCGCCCGCTGGCCCAAGAGCACCTGGCTCACCGTCACCCGGCGGGTGGCGTGCGCCACCAGCACGCCCAGCACCAACTGGCGCCAGGTGCGGGTGGTGCGCCGGTCGGGCTCCACCCAGCCCGGCTGCCGGCGCGCTTGGTGCCGTACCCTCTGGACGAGTGGGGCCCACCGGCCCCGCTCGCGCAACGCCACGGTTGGCTTGCGCATCGGGATGACCTCCAACGTCCCTTGCGGCAAGTTCCGTGGCGTTGGCGTGTCCGGTCCCGGGCCGCACTCCCTCAGCGTGTCGCCGGCGGCACGAGTTTTACTCCTGGCAAGTCAGGAGCTTTCTTGGAACTGGAGTCGATTGGACGTCGTTTCGGTTTTCAAACTGTGTTGGTGAGTTGATTCGGGGGCCGATTTGGCGCCCGCGTCCAGGTTAGCGGACCCTGCGGGTGAGTGGGCGAAATTGTCAGCAGGGTAATTTTGTTCTGTGATTTCGGCCATTTGGCAGCTGATTCCGTTCTCCCACCAGGGGAGAGGGGAACGTCGGACGCCCCTCTCCC
>JACQGX010000030.1 GCA_016199265.1 Chloroflexota bacterium
AAGGAGGCCTGGGCGACGATCTCCGGCAACAAGGACGTGCTGAAGATCAAAGAAGTAGCCTACGTGCCGGACGATGCCAGGATCGACATTCCCGCGCTGAACTTCGACGTGCAGGTCACCAAGCACTTCGGCTATCTCAAGCGCGACGTCAAACCCGAGGAGGTTATCGACAACACCCTGCTGGACGAGGTGCTGGCCGGGCGCTAGGGATACTGGAAGACCCGGGGCGGAAATGTGATTTCTGCTACAGAGAGGGGCACTTTCCATAACCGACGGGGCCACCCTCACCGCAGAGACGCAGAGCGCGCAGAGAGGCGCCGAGAGAG
Source organism: Chloroflexota bacterium (assembly GCA_016199265.1). Lineage (GTDB taxonomy): Bacteria > Chloroflexota > UBA11872 > UBA12225 > UBA12225 > JACQGX01. Next base: position 327 of record JACQGX010000030.1, read on the forward strand.
ACGTGAGCACCTTACCTTCGCTCTGCGTTGCTCGGCGGACTCGGCGTCTCTGCGGTGAACGCGACCGTACGCTTACGTTCGAGCCTTCGACGATTGAGGAGTAGTATGGCAACCGCACAGCAGACCACCAGACCAAAGATGGCAGTCGGTACCTGGGCCTGGGTCTTCGGTCCCTACGCCAAGCAGCCGCTGCCGCTGCCGGAGGTGGCGCGGGCGGTCAAGGAAATCGGCTACGACGGAGTCGAGTTGACCGGCAAGCCCCACGCCCACCCGGAAGACTTCCCTACGCCCGAATCGCGGCGCGCCCTCACCCGCATGCTCGCCGGCGAGGGGCTCGAAGTGGCCAGCCTGGGCGGCCCGGTCGGCGGTGGGTCGCCGTTTGCCGTCGAGCGCACCGCTTACCTCGGCTCGGTCAAGCGCTACGTCGAGTTCTGTACCGACGCCGGGATCACGGCGCTGCGCGTCTCTTCCGGCCGGCCGCCGGAATCCCTCCCCGATCCAGAAGCGGGCTTCGCTCGGCTGATCGACTACTGGAGCGTGAGCGCCGGCGTCGCCGCCGGCGCCGGCATTCGGCTGCTCTGGGAGTTCGAGCCCAACCAGTTCGCCTCCCGGCCGCACGACGTGCGGCGCGTGGTCGACGCCATTGACCGGCCGAACTTCCAGGTGATGTTCGATCTGTCGCACGCCTACGTCGTATCTGTCGCCGGCAAGGGGCTGCCCGAACCAGGCCGGCCGCTCAAAGGTGGACTGGCCGCCTTCGTCCACCTGCTCGGCCGGCGCATCGGCCGTCTCCATATTGCCGACACCGCCGGCGAGACGCTGCCCAACGGTGGCTCGAGACGCCGCCGCCTGGGAGAAGGCAAGATCGACTTTGACGCCACACTGGCGGCGTTGCGTGAAGCCGGTGGTGGCCAGATCGGCGACGGCTGGTGGACGCTCGATCTCCACGGCGAGGCCGACGCCACCGCCGTCGCCCGGGAAAGCAAAGCATTCATGGATGCGCTCGCTGCCCGTGTTGCAGGCAGATAGCGCACCTAAACCAAGTGCAAAGTGAAAAGTGCAAAAGGCAAAGTGAGGAAGCCTGTGGATTCCACTTTGGCTTTGGCTTAGCAGAAAGGAGTTCCCTATGGGCAGAACACCTCAGGTACAGCACGTGACCCGCCGCCGTTTCGGCGGGGCAGCGGCCTCCCTCGCCGCGCTGGCCGGCGCGACTGCCTTGGCCGCCTGCGGCCGGGCCGGTGGCCCAACCGGAGAAACCACGGCGCCTTCTCCCGGTAAGATCGGGCCGGCGACCCTCGACGTGCAGCTCAACTTCGGCTCACTCGAGCAGCCCTACCTCGAGAAGCACATCGGCGCCTTCATGCAGAAGTACCCTCAGGTCAAGGTGGCCTGGACCAGCACCCAGGGGGATGAGCACTACAAGAAGCTCACCACCATGGTCGCCGGCGGCACGCCGCCGCACCTGAGCCACATGACCAGCCGCTGGGCCGGCCAGTTCATCCGCGGCATGGGCATCTATACCGACCTCACGCCGCTGGCCAAGGCCGACAAGTTCGACCTCAAGGACTTCTGGCCGCTCCTGTCGGAAGGCTTCTCCGATGCCTCCGGCAAGCCGATGGTCCTGCCCTACGACATCACCGTCCAGCTCCTCTACTTCAACGCCGACCTGCTCAACGCGTCCGGCGCGCCGCTCCCCACCGACCGCTGGACGCTCGACGACCTGCTCGCCGCCGCCCAGAAGGCGACGCGCAAGGGCGCCGACGGCAAGTACGAGCAGTTCGGTTACGACGGGCTGCCCAACGGCGGCCAGTTCGAGTACGGCGTCGAACGCTTCGGCGGCCGCCTCCTCGACGAAAAGCTGGCCAAGTGCGAGATGAACAGCGCCGGGTCGGTGCGCGGCGTCGAGTTCTGGACCGATCTGCGCCACCGGCACCACGTCGCGCCGGCCACCGCCGAGGATCGCGCCGGGCAGAACATGCGCCAGATGTTCTCGACTGGACGCCTCGGCATGGTTATCGGCGGGACAACCTTCGCCGCCCAAGTGCGCGACGACAAGGCCTCGTTCTCCTGGGACGTGCTCCCCGTCCCGCGCGGCCCGGCCGGCGATCAGCTACGCTCTGGCGGCGGCGGCTACGGCCTGCACCAAGGGGTCAAGAATCTCGACGCGGCGTGGCTCTTCCTCCAGCACCTGGTTTCCGCAGAAGTGCTCATGGACATGGTCGGCCAGCCCCGCCGTTCGGTGCCGGGTCGCATTACCGTGGCCAAGGTGATAGCCGCCGATACGAGCACCTCGCCCAAGAACTGGAAGGTCATCATCCCCGTCACCGAGAAGGCGCGCCACATCACCTTTGGCCTCACGCCCAAGGGTGGCGACATCCTGGAAGAGGTGACGCCGGCACTCAACAAGATCTACAACGGCGGCACCAACGTCAAATCCGAACTCGACGGCCTCACCCAGCGGATCAACGCCATCCTCGGCACGAGATGATGGCCGGATAGGAGATGCAGGCAGCGCTTTCGGCCGCCAGTCCGTTCGCTCTAGTCTTGTCGAAGGGTGAACGGAAAAGCGGCGAGTCTGTCTCATGCTCGACGAGCTGATCAGCCGGCGCTTCGCCCTCGATGAGATCAACCCAAGCCTCGCAAAGACACGAGGAGGATCAGAGGAGGATCAGATGAAGATCGGCGTCTTTACCGCACTATTTCAAGATTTCCCGCTCGAGCAGGCGCTGGACTACGTCAGCAGTGTGGGGCTCGACACGGTGGAAATCGGCACCGGCAACTTTCCCGGAGACGCGCACTGCAAGCCGGCGGAGCTGCTCGAAGACGCCGGCAAATACGAGGCGTTCCGGCGCGCCTTCGAGAGCCGCGGCATGTCCATCTCCGCGCTGAGCTGCCACGGCAATCCACTCCACCCCGATAAGGCGTACGCCCGCGCCTGCCACGAGGTGCAGCGCAACACGGTGCTGCTGGCGGAGCGGCTAGGGGTACGCTGCGTCAACCTGTTCGCGGGTTGTCCCGGCAGCTCCGACCAGGACACGCACGCCAACTGGGTGACCTGCCCCTGGCCTCCCGAGTTCTCGGAGATCCTGGCCTGGCAGTGGAACGAGAAGCTTATCCCCTACTGGCGCGAGGAGGCCGCCTACGCCAAGCAGCACGGCGACGTCAAGTACTGCTTCGAGATGCACCCCGGCGTTGCCGTCTACAACCCGGAGACGCTGCTTCGGTTGCGCGACGCCGTCGGCGACTCGATCGGCGCCAACTTCGACCCCAGTCACCTGTTCTGGCAGGGGATCGACCCGGTAGCGGCCATCCGCGTGCTCGGCGACGCCATCTACCACGTCCACGCCAAGGACTGCCGCATCGACGCGATGAACACGCGCGTCAACGGCGTGCTGGACACCAAGCCGTACAGGGACGAGCTGCACCGCTCGTGGATCTTTCGGACAGTGGGCTACGGGCACGGGCAGCAAGTCTGGAAGGACATGGTGAGTGCCCTGCGGCTCGTCGGCTACGACGGCGTACTCAGTATCGAGCACGAGGACAGCCTGATGTCGGTGGGGGAGGGGCTGCGCAAGTCGATCGCGTTTCTCCGCGAAGTGCTGATCGAGGAAGAGGGAGGAAAGATGTGGTGGGCGTAGCGAGTGATGAGGCGGCGGGCATTATACGCCATGGGCCAATGCAGGATGGAACCGCGAGGGGCTTCCAACGTCCTGGTCTGTTTCGCCGCATGGCGTCTTTCTCTTGCATTCGTGTACGGTCTGCCTTAAGCTCTACCGTAAGGAGAACGAACGTGCGCTACGTCCCGGTGGAGGAAGCTCGCAAGCAGCTGGGCCGGCTGGTCAAAGAAGCGGTCGATGGCGCGACCATTACCATCGGCCGGCGCGGGACCGAGCAGGCGGTGCTGCTGTCGGCGGACGAGTACGAGCGTTTGCGCCGGATGGAGGAAGAGGCGGCCAGGTCCCGTTTTCGCAACGCGTTGCAGGCCATCGGCGCGGAGGTCAAGCAGGCGAGGCTCGCTCGTAGCGTCGTGGATGAAGCCGTTCGGGCGACTCGGCGGACGCGACGGCCGTGAAGGTTGTGCCGGACACGAATACGATCATCTCCGGCATCGGCTGGGACGGTCCGCCGCGGCGCATCCTCATGGCGCTGCGCGAGGGTATCCACCGTCTGGTCACGTCACCCGATCTGCTGGACGAACTCACGCGCGTGTTGACGTACCCCAAGCTGAAGCCGCTCGCCGCCCACCCTTCGCTCCCGGTCGTTCTCGAGTGGCTGCACCGGCCCGAACACCTCGTCTTCCCGGATCAGCGGCTCGACGTGATTGCCCAGGATCCGGCAGATAACCGGGTGCTCGAGGCGGCGGTGGCCGGAAGGGCGGACGTGATCGTCTCGGGAGACCGGCACTTGCTCGCGCACAAGGAGTACGAGGGGATTCCCATCCTCTCCGCCCGGCAGTTCGTGGCCGCGCACCTCTGACCGGCTTCACGCGGCCTCAGAGCAGCGCCGCGTCGCCACCGTCAGGCCGGCGCCCGCCTTGCCGTCGAGCAGCAGAACCTTTCCATCCAGATCGGGAGCCAGGTCCAGTTCTTGGCGCGTGCCGACGGCGGCGAGCGGCGCCTCCACGTCACCCCCGGGGGTGAACGTCTGCGCCACGGCGGCTAGCGGTTCGGGAGCGCCCGCCCCGACGAGCGACAGCGCAGTCGATTCGTGCTCCCAACTGGGGCACGGGAACTCCTGTACCTCGACCTGCGCGCCGCAGCGACGGAAGTACGCCGCGATGTACTCGACCGCGCGTTCATCGCCGGACGTGCCGCTCAGGCGGGGACCGATCTCCTCGCACAGCGTCGTCAGATGGCTCCACAGCCGGTTTCCGCTTACGCGCAACGGCCCACCTCTTCCAGTCGCGCAATAGGGTACATCGCGGCGGCGGTCCGGGTCGACTGCCTCATCCGCCCGCGACCACCATGCTGACGGCTCCCACTACAATCAGGAGTCGAACCTGATCCGACCACCATGAGGAGATGCCATGAGCCGTTCCGACGTCACGCTTCGCCCCGCGCGCGCCGAGGACTGCGCCCGCTGCCAGGCCATCGCCGTCGCGGCCTGGGAGCCGATCCACGCGGAGCGGCGCCGCCTGCTCGGCCCCGCGCTGTACGCGCACCTCCACGTCGACTGGCGCGCGGCCAAGGCGGCGCAGATCGCGCGCGCCTTTGAGCAGCACCTCGACTGGATCGTCGTCGCCTGCGCGGCGGTCCCCGAGCAGCCAGGCCGGGCCGGACTCGCCGCGGAGCAGGCGGAGCAGGTGGTCGGATTCGTGACGTTCCGGCTCGACCGCGGGCAGGCGATGGGCACCATTGGCAACAATGCGGTCGATCCGGCGTGGCAAGGGCGCGGCATCGCCACCGCCCTCTATCGCCATGCGCTGGACCGGTTCCGCGCTGAAGGGATGCGCTTCGCCTGCGTCGGCACCGGGCTCGACGCCGGCCACGCCCCGGCGCTGGCCGCCTACCGCAAGATGGGCTTCACCGCCGAGGTGCCGAGCGTGATGCTCTACCAGGAACTGTGAAACTCCGACAACGCTCTTGACACGGGACCGAATCGGCCCTAGAATGGGGGGCGCTGCGGGCTGAATTCAGGATGCTGACCAGGATGCTGCCAAGGAGGGGCCGATGAATGCCGGAGACGTGCTGGGCTCGCTGTTGGTGCAGTACGGCGTGCGATACGTCTTCGGTATTCCCGGCGGGCAGACGGCGCCGCTCTACCGCTTCATCGGGCGCAGCGGCGGCGCGATTCAGCACATCCACATCCGAGACGAGCGGAGCGGCCCGTACATGGCGGACGCCTACGCGCGCGTCACCGGGCGGCTGGCGGTGTGCGACGCGGTTCCGGGACCAGGCGTAGTGAAGTTCCCCTCGGGGTTGTACGAGGCGTACGCCACGTCGATTCCCCTGATCGCGGTGGCAGGGGACATCCCGCGGGACTGGGCACGGCTGGCGCCGTTCGCCTGCGCCGCGCAGGGGCTCGACCAGCCGACGCTGCTTCGGTCGGTGTGTAAGGCGGTGCTGCCGGTCACCTCCGGGGCCACGATGGCGGCGCAGGTGGAGCGGGCGTTTGCGATCGCTACCACCGGCCGTGCCGGCCCGGTGGTACTGAATATTCCCTCCGACGTGATGCGTGAAGAGGTGGATGCGGCGATACCGATCGCGGCGGACACGCGCTATGCCGGCTTCCCCGCCGTCCGCGTCCGGCCGCCGGCGCAGGACGTCGAGGCGGCGGTACGGGTGCTCGTGCAGGCCCGGCGCCCGGTCATGGTGGTCGGCGGTGGTGGTCTCGCCTCACGCGCGCTGGACGAGGTGCGGACGCTGGCCGAACTGCTGGTCATGCCGGTGGCCACCAGCGTGAGCGGTAAGGGAGTGATCGCGGAAGACCATCCGCTCGCGGTCGGCGTCCTCGGCGGGCAGTACGGCGAGGAGAGCGCCAACGCGGTGGTGCGTGAGGCGGACGTGGTCTTCCTCGTCGGGCTCAAGTCATCACAGCAGTCCACGTTCTCGTGGACGCTGCCCACCCCCGCGCAGCGCGTCGTCCACCTGGACGTGGACCCGTACGAGATCGGCAAGGTGTTCGCCACGGAGGTCGGCCTCGTCGGGGACGCGGCGGCCGGCCTGCAGGACCTGCACGCCCGGATCGCCGAGCTGCAGCCGCGCGCGCCGGACCGGAGTTCCTGGCTGGAGTACGTCGGCCAGGCCAGGCGCGCGTGGGAGACGGACGTAGCGAGTGAGGCGCAGCCGCGCACGCCGATAGAGCCGGCCTATCTGCTGCGCGAGCTGCAGCGGCAGACCAGTGCGGACGACATCTTCGTCTCGGACGCGAGCTTCTCCGTCGGGTGGATCACGAGCTTCTACGACGTGCGCAAGGCAGGGCGGCGGTGCATCTTCCCTCGCGGCTCGGCGACGCTCGGCTTCGGGTTGCCGGCGGCGATCGGGGCGAGCCTTGCGTCGCCCGCCTCTCGCGTGGTGTGTGTCGCCGGCGATGGGGGCATCACCTACGCCATCGGCGAGCTGTCGACGTGCCGGAAGTACAATCTCCCCGTGACGCTCGTGGTGCTGAACAACGGCTGCCTCGGCTACAGCAAATGGGGCGAGCGCCACGGCGACCGGCGCTACGAGAACGTGGACTTTCCGCCCACCGACTTCGCCACGATCGCGCGCGGCTTCGGCTGCGCCGGCATCCGCGTGGAGCGGCTGGACGAGCTAGGGGACGCCATCGCCCAGGGGCTGCGGGCAGACGGGCCGGTGGTGCTGGACGTGGTGGTGGACGAGTGGGCGGCGCCCGAGTTGCGGCTGCGCCAGGAGCGCGCGGCGCTGCACAAGGGGCAGCCCGCGCCAAGCGGGCCCGCGGCGCTGGCGGCGGGGTAGCGAGGGGCACGAGATCAGGCGGTGCCGCGGCTGCTCCCAAGCGCCGCGAAGTCCCGCTGGATGTGCGCTGGGGTGTCCACGGCGAGGGTGTCCTGGGCGACATGCGCGGGGTGCATGATCCACAGGTACTCCAGCGGCGTCCGGTGCGGGTTCCGCCAGATGTGCGTCACCCCCGGCGGCACCAGCACCGTGCCATATTCGCCTACCTGATGGTCCTCGCCGTCCAGCGTGATGATGCCGCTGCCCTTCAGCACGAAGTAGATCTCGGTCGACTGCTTGTGGTAGTGGCACGGCGTCATCAGCCCGCCGGGCTCCATGAAGACGAAGCCCATGTGCACCGGCGCGTCTTCGTCGCGCGCGAACGGCACGAAGACGCGCCGCGTGGGGGGCGTCCGCGGCGTGAGATCGTCGGCGTGGACAATCCATATTTCCCCCATGGGACTCCCCTATGCGGGCACGAGCGCGGGCCGGAAGACCTCGACCCGGCGGCCGGTGCGGGCGGATTCGACCATCGCCTCCGTCACCGCCACGACGCGGGCGCCGTCGCGCAGCGACGGGCCGCGCAGCTCCTTGGCCGCGCCGGTAATCAAGTCCGCAAAGTGGTCGCTCAAGCCGCCCTGATCGCCGCCGTCTGCGGGCGGCGCAACCTCTTCCGTCGCGACCTCGATGGGCCGGCCGAGGGTCAGGTCGGCGAGCGGCCCGAGGCCGCCGCGCGCCTCGGCGCTGCGCCGCCGCTCGGCGTAGCGGTCCGCCGGTACCGTCCGTCCCGGGCCCTTGATGACGGGATGCCGCACGATCCTGATCGTCTCCCGGTCGCCCGCGGTGACGACGCCCCGCAGGCCGGTGATCTGCGTAAAGGTGCGGGCCTGCATGCCGAGCATGGAGGCGTTGACGTTGATGGAGCGTCCACCGTCGAGCTCGATCACCAGGTCGATGCGGTCGATGGTCTCGTCGTCGTTGATCGTCCCCCGCGCCACGTGGGCGAAGACGCGCTTGGGCTCGCCGCCCATCACCATCAGGGCGAGGTTGATGCTGTGCGTGGCCTGATCGGCGATGCCGCCGAAGTGGTCGGGGACGAAGAACTGGGGGTTGAGGGGGCCGCGCTGCGCGGTAAAAAGCCCCTGCATCGGCTCGATCTCGCGCACCAGGCGCCTCATGGTCTGGCCGTACCAACCGAACGCGCTCGGGTAGTACGTGATGCCGACCACTCCGGCGCGCTCGGCGGCCTCCGCCATCGCGTAGGCGGACCGCGCCGAGTCCGCCAGCGGCTTCTCCACCAGGACGTGCTTGCTGGCGCGGGTGGCGTCGAGCGCAATCTGGGCGTGCCACTGGGCGGTGGTGACCACCATGATGGACTGGACGTGATCGAGGGCGAGCAGTTCCCTGTAGTCAGAAACCGCGGGCACACCCAGCTTCTCGCTGGCGTATGCCCGCCGCTCGGGATCCACGTCGCACACGGCCACCAGCTCGTACTTCTCGGAGCGCTTGGTGTGCGGGCCATGGAAGCTCATCGTCCGCACGCCGCAGCCGACGATCGCAGTGGTCACGCGTGCCATAGTCCACTCCTTTCCAACATCTCACTCATGCCCTCACCGTACGTGCGCCGCAGATACTCGGCCCGGTGCGCAGCCCCGTCTCGCCGAGGATACGCTTCAGGTGGGCCGCCGCCGAGTCAATGCGCTCGCCGCCAGTCTCCCACCAGATCTCTCTCATAGGCATACGGCTCCGACACCGTCCCGCGGTCGAATTCGCGCTGGCAGCGATACGCGACCCGCACCAGGCTGGCCAGTTCGCCGGCCGCTAAGTCGGGGTGGTAGGACAGAAAGTCCGGATCGTAGATCGGCAGGTCGCGCACTGGCGGCTCGTCCTCGGGCGCAGAAGTCACAGAGGGACTCCCAGCGTCCGGCGCATCACCTCGCAGCTGATCCGCGCGTCTTCCATTGGCGAGCGCGCATAGTCCGCCGCGCTTGAACCGGGACCTAGCTCCGCGACGGCCCAGCCGGAGAAGGCGCGCGACCTCGCCAGCCGCCCGATCTCGTCGAAGTCGAGGTCGCCGTCGCCGAGCGCCTCGGGGCTGCGCTTGCCAATGATGTCCCTGTAGTGCAGGTAGCCGATGCGGTCCCAGAGCTGCTCCATCGTTTCCATGAGCCGTTCCAGCGTCACCACACGCGCCGCGTTGCCCATGTCGAAGCACAAGCTCAACAGCCCTGTGTCAACGTCGAGGATGCTGTGCAGGTCTTCGCGGTCGTACTCGAACTCGTGGCCGTGGTTGTGGTACCAGAGCCGCAGACCCAGGTCGCGGTACAGCCGGCCCAGCTCGGTCAGGTTCCGCGTCTGGGCGCGCACTTCCTCCGTGGTCTTGCGGAGCGTGGCGCCGCGGACGCCGGGCGTCGGGCTGGGCGCACGCTTGGGCGCGCCGCTCACCACCATCCCTTCCGCTCCCGCCGCGGCCGCGCACGCCGCGGCCGCGCGCAGCGCCGGCAGCGACTTCTCGCGATACACGGCGTCGTCGTAGAAGGTGCCGCCGAGGTGCAGACCGATCAGCGTGAGGCCGTGCCGCGCCACCAGCGCGCGCAGATCTCCCGGCCTGCCCAGGTCCGCCACAGCGCGCGTCGGCAGCTCGGTGCCGACATAGCCCGCGGCGGCGGTCTCCGCCAGCGCCTGGTCCACGAGCGCCGCCGACTCAGCGCCCGCGCCGAAGCGCACCCTCCGTTCCCAGGCGTTGGCCTGGCAGCCGACACGGATCACGCACTGCCCTCCCGCTCCGGCTGCTCGCCTGCCTCGGTCGCGGTGCTCATCGCCGCGAGCACGCGGCGTCTCGCCCGCCTGCGGTGCTGCCGGCAGAGAAACATCGCCTTGCCGAAGTCGTGGGCGGCCAGCGCGTCGAGCAGCGCGGCGTGCTCGTCGATCGACTCCGACGGGAAGCCGGAACGCGCATACAGGCGCTCGCGATAGACCTGGTAGCGGTCCCACAGAGTCTGCACCATGGGGATGGTGTGCTCCAGGCCGGAGCAGTCCCAGACGGCGAAGTGGAACTCCTTGTCCAGCGCCGCGGCGGCGTCGGTCCGTCCTTCCGCTTGCGCGCGGGCCAAACGCTCGTGCAGCCGGCGCAGGTGTGCCAGTTGCGCGTCGGTGATGCGCCGCGCCGCGCCGCGCACCGTCAGCGCCTCAAGCGCCGACAGGATGTCATACAGCTCGGCCACCTCCTCCGGCGTGTACTGCGCGACCAGTACGTCCTTGTGCGGGTGGATTTGGACGAAGCCCTCGCTCTGTAGCCGCTTCAGCGCGTGGATCACCGGCAGGCGGCTGATCCCCGCGTCCCGCGCGACCGCGTCGACAATGATGCGGCTCCCGGGAGGCAACTGCCCACTCACGATCGCCGCGCGCAGGTCGTCATACACCCCCTCTTCCAGCGTGCGGTAGCGGCTCACCGACGGCAGGCCCACCGATGGTGTGCCCACGGACGGCAGGCTCGCCGCGGCCGGCCCGGGTGCCACACCGTCAGCGGTCTTGAGTGACATCATCGGATATTGTATAATACCGCCAATCAGCGGCGCCAGCAGCGGGGGTTGCTGCTGCGCGACGAGGGGGTTCTCAGGCAAAGGAGGCTCCACGGTGTCCACGGTGTCCACGGTGTCCAGGGTCGGCGGACTGCCAGGTGGCCCCACGCGGCGCGCACTTGTGCTCGGACCAGCGGTGCTGGCGGCAGGGGGTTCCATCGCCTGCCTGCCAGGCGCCCAACCGGACACTCCGCCGCCGGCCAGCAAGCAGCCCGTAACCATCCGCTGGCACACCGCGACGGCGGAGACGTGGAAGCAGGCGCAGCCGCTGTTCGCGCAGCAGTACCCGCACATCACAGTGGATATCCCGGCGGTCCCGGTCGGGTTGGAGAAGAACGTTGCGGAGTGGCTCGCCGGCACGGGTCCCGACGTCGCCACAGGCTTCAACCAGTGGCTCCCCGAATGGGCCCGGAAGGGACTGCTGCTCAAGCTCGACCCGCTGATCAAGCGCGACTTCACCGCCAGACAGCTCCAGGACTACCCGCAGCACCAGTGGCAGTTCTTCTCCACCAGGGAGCGGGGCCAGCACGCGCTGCCCTTCTACCACGCCACCGCGGTGCTGGCCTACAACAAGGAGCTGTTCCGCCGCGCGGGCGTCGCGTTCCCCGACAGCACGTGGGACTGGAACAAGTACGCCGACGCGATGCGCAAGCTGGCGGATCCCAGCCGCGACCAGTTCGGCGGGCAGCTTGGCAGCAACCTGCCGCGGCTCCAGGAGCGCATCATCCAGAACGGCGGCTGGGTCGTGGATCCGAACGACGACCTCAAGTGCCTGCTGGACCAACCGCCGGCGCTGGAGGCGATGCAATGGCACCATGACCGCGTTTGGCGCGAGAACGCCGCGCCGCAGCCGCCGCAGCGCGCCGGGCGCAACCTGGTCACCCTGGGCAAGGTGGCCATGTGGGAGCAGGGCTCGTGGCAGCTGGCTACGCTGGTTCGGGACATCGGCACGCAGTTTGAGTGGGACTTCGCGATCTACCCCAAGGGCAAGCAGCGCAACACTGTCGCGACCACCGACGGCTGGGCGGTGTGGTCGGAGACCAAGGCGCAAGACGCCGCCTGGGACTTGATGAAGTTCCTCCAGAGCGACGGCTGGATGGAAGTGCTGCTGGCGACTTCGGACTACCAGCCCGCCCGCAAGTCGTACGCCGACCGGTGGATCAGGACCATCAAGACCACCTTTGCGCAGTTGGCCGACAAGAACGTCGCCGCGTATGTGGACGGAATCGCGAACAACTACGCCCGCCCGAACGCCGTCTTCCGCTTTGACGACGCCGTGCGGCCGCAGCTCCAGCAGGCAATCAACGCGACGCTGGACCGGAACGAGGCGCCCCTGGCCGACACGATTCGCGCCGCCGTGGCGGCGGTCAACGCACAGCTGAAGCAGCTCGCCGGTTAGCCACGCTCAACGCAAGAACGCGGCCATGTCTCCATCTGACCGCCGCCCCGTGCCGCTCTCCGCGCCCGGCGGCCGTCACCCCTCAACGAACTGAAAGGCGTAGAGCTTGCAGGCACGCATCTTGACGTGGAGCCTGACCGGCCGGTTCACCAGTTCGGCCACGTCGTGCCGGTTCGTCCAGCGGACCGGCGCCGCGATCTGGTTGCGATCGATGTTGATCGATTCGGCGAGACTGTAGCCCGGGATCGGGAGGTTGCCCTCGTCGAGAATCTCCACCCAGACCTCACCTAAGCAGTTCCTCGTTTCTCGGCCCTGGTTCCTGCTGCGTATACGAAGACCTTTGTGGTACGGGCATAGCCTGGTCGCCGGTGCCGGTCAAGCTGTCAATCTCCAGTTCCATATCACCTTTGGCCTCACGCCCAAGGGCGGCGACATCCTGGAAGAGGTGACGCCGGCGCTCAACAAGATCTACAACGGCGGCACCAACGTGAAGACCGAGCTCGACGGCCTCACGCAGCGGATCAACGCCATCTTCGGCGTGAAATGATGGGCACAGGCCGCACTTCGCCCGCGTTCCCGCTCTCCCCTCGCTCCCTCCCGCTCACCCTGAGCCTGTCGAAGGGCGAACGGACTCGCGGCCCAGGCGCGGTGAGTGATCCGGGCTAGGCAGCCCACTGGCGAGCGCCGCGCCACGCGGCTTAGGCGCCCGATCTTTGTCTCGCTGGCCCCATCGGACTCGTGAAGCCGTTCAGCCGCGGCCGCCACTCGCGCTCCCAACGGGCCTCGATGCCCGCACGCCACGCCTCGGCCGCCGCGCGCAGGGTAGGTGGTGCCGACGGGCGGAGCCGGCACTACCGCAGAAGTGAGACATATAGAGTGAGTCAGCATGATCTTGCGGATCACCACGAAAGCATGAAATGCTTGAGGCGACTTGCCGGGCGCGGTCGCCGTTGTGTCAGTGGAACGCCCTCCAGTCCGAAGTGAGTCTGGTGCAGGGTCCGCGGGACCTGGGAG
>JACQGX010000123.1 GCA_016199265.1 Chloroflexota bacterium
CGCGAACACGTCGAAGTTCTGGAGCACGGCCGTCCCCTCGATCGCCACGTTGAACACGCGCCGGCCGAGACATGGAAGATCTCGGCGAACTTCAGCGTGACGGTGTACGTGCCGTTGGGCAGGTTGAAGGCGTAGCTCACGGTGCCGTAGCGCTCGCTCTGGTACAGGGTGGGGTCGGTCGTGTTGGCGATCGCGTTGCCGTTCGCGTACGTGCTGCCGCCGGTGAAGCCGGTGTCGGCGCTCCATGGCAGACCGGTGCTGCCGGTGTACGCGCCGCCGCCCGCGTTTATCCGGACCGGGGCCGGCGAGCACGGTGGCGGCGCCTGGTCCAGCACGCTCGTGAGGCGATGGAGGCCGTCGTACTGGTACGTCAGCGGCGCGCCACTTGCGGTGCGGCTCGTCTGGTTGCCGTTCGCGTCGTAGGCGTACGTGGCGCTGCCCGCCGCCGTCAGCCGGTCGGCGTGGTCGTAGGTGTAGCTGGTGGTGACGCCGCCCTGCACTTTCGTCAGGCGGTTGCCTACCGCGTCGTAGGTGTAGGACTGGGTGGTGCCGTCTGGATACGTGACGCCGGTCAGCCGGTACAGGTTGTCGTAGGTGTACGACTCGGTGCCGTTAGGCCGCTGCACCGCCGTGCGCAGGCCGGCGCTATCGAGCGTGTAGGCGAAGCTGGTCAGCGTGTTGCCGGCCTTGGTGGCGGCGAGGCTCGTGAGCTGGTCGGCGTCGGTGTACGCGCGCGCCTCGACGACGCCGGTCGGGTAGGTGGTCGACACGTGCCGCCCGGCATCGTCGTAGGCGTAGGCGGTCTCCCTGTTCAGCCAGTCGGTCACGGCGATCAGCCGGTTGGCGTCGTCGTAGGCGTACGTGACCTCCTTCGCGTCCGGGTAGGTGACGCGCGTCCGGTTGCCACCAGCGTCGTAGAGGCACGAGACCGTCCGGCTACCCGGGAACGTGACGGCGCTGTACCGATCGAGCGCGTCGTAGGCGTAGGTCGTCGTGCCGGTGCCGTCGGTCATCGACGTGCGCCGGTCGGCGTCGTCGTACGCGTAGGCAATGCTCCCGCCGGCGTACGAGACCGAGGTGACGCGGTTGAGCGCGTCGTAGGCGTAGGTGGTGACGGCGCCGCTCGCGTCGGTGCGCTTGGTGCGATTGCCCACACCGTCGTACTCGTCGCGCGTCACGTTGTTGAGCGCATCGGTGTCGCTGCTCACCCGGTTGGCGGCGTCGTACGCCCAGGTGCGCGCGTGCAGGTTGGCGTCGGTCACCGACGTGCGGTTGTCGGCGCCGTCGTAGGCATAGGTGGTGACGCCGTTCGCGGCATCGGTAACGCTGATCAGACGGTTCTTCTCGTCGTACGCGAAACTGGTGACCTTCAGGTTGGGATCGGTCGTCGAGATGCGGTTGTTCGCATCGTCATACGCATGCGTCGTGACCTGCCCTCGCCCGTCCGTCACCGAAAGCAGGTTGTTGTTCGCGTCGTAGGCGAAGGTCGTCGTGTAGTTCAGCGGGTCGGACTCGGTGAGGACGTTGTTGAGCGCGTCGTAGGTGTAACTCCAGATCTTGTCGTTGTGGTTCTTCCGAGTCAGGACACTGCCTCGACCATCGTAGGTGAAGGAGGTGTATTCCGGTCTCGACCAGCCGTTCTTGCGCTGATCGATGATCCGCGTCAGGTTGTTGCTGGCGTCGTACTCGTAGTGAAGACCGCCGCCGGTCAGCGGCGGCCGGACCCCGGTCGTACGGTACTGCACGTCGTAGTAATACTCCGTGCGGTTGCCGCGCGGATCGGTGACGTCGCTCCTGCCACCGCCCGCGGAATAGGTGAAGCGCGTCTCCTCGTTCTTGGCATCCCGCTGACTCACCACGCGGCCGTGCGTCCCGTACGTGTTGCTCATGATCGTGCGAGTATTCGGGTCCACCCTGGTCAGCAGGCGGTGGGCGGCGTCGTACGTATACGTCCAGGTCTTGCCGCGGGCGTCGACCACTGCTGTGAGGTCGCCGGCGGCGCTGTAGCTGAACCCGATGGTGCGGTTGAGCGGGTCGGTGATGCTGGTGAGGCGCTGCCCCGTGTAGGCCAGCGCGAGCGACCGGCCGGTGGGGTCGGTCACGGTCGTCAGCAGCCCGGCGGCATCGTAGGTGAGCGCGACCGTGTTGTTGTTCCGATCGGCGATGCTCGTCAGCCGCCCTGGCGGCGAGAAGCGGTACTTGACCTGCGTCTTTTCGGTGAGCGTCCACGTGTTGTCGGCGTTCCGTGCCAGCGTCGTGAAGCGGCCCGGCGGCGCGGTGTAGCCGCCGCCGGCGGCGGGGAGGTACACATCGCGACGGCCGGAGCCGTCGGCGACCATTACGTTGCCCCGGCTGTCGGCGGTCAGCCGGGCGGCATACGAGTGCGTCCAGCCAAAGCCAAGCGGGCCGTCGCTCAGGTCGGCCGCGTTGTACGTCCGCGTGAAGACCAGGCCGAGGCCACGCCCGGGTATGGCGATGTCGGTCTCCGGCTGCGTGAAGTGCCCCGTATTGGTGTTGACGGGATCGGCGGCAAACCCGGTGGTGGGAACGTCGGCGCCCAGTTGAGAGAGCACGTCCTTGACGGGCGAAATGCCTGTGACCGTGCAGGAAGACAGCACACACCAGAAGAGTTGCGTCGGGTAGCCATCGGTCCCACCGGTGACGGCGCTATCACCCGCCCTCATGTCCCAGAAGGCCCGCACCGCTCCGTCGTTGCCTACCGTGAGGTGGCTATTGAACGCCTGGACGTCTTGCCAGCCGGCGCGCGCCGCGTCCCTCCCGTAGAGCGTGGCGTTTGACCAGGTCGCGCCCTCGTCGGCGCTGGTGCGATACCAGATGTAGTTGGCCCACGGCCACGCGTGGCGCGTGAAGCTGGCGTACACCGCGCCCGAGGGCGCCTGGGCGAGGCTCAAGCCCGACGGCCACCGCTCGTCGTAGCAGAGGGTTAATTCGCGGTGGTTCGACCAGCTCACCGCCGTGAGATCCGGTGTGGTGGCGTACCAGACCACCGGATAGTTGACGTCGCCGGGGCCGCACAAGCTGCCCTGGCCAACAGCGGTCACGTTCTGCCAGGTGAGCGCCCATGTGCCCGAGCTGAGCTGCTTGATATCGAAGTGCGGAGAGATGCTGTTCTGAAGCGGCCCAATCGCCTGGCTGATAGTAGAGGCGGGTGACCACGTGTTCAGATCGGTGGACGTACGGTAGTGGAGCGCGCCGGAGGTGTCTGTACGCCGGCATTACGTTACGAAGCGGTTACGTTCACCACGCTGCTCGCCACGTGCCTCGCCGCGGCGTATCTACTGTTTGATGCGGCTGCCTTGGGGAAGAGAAGGACTGTCACTCCGGTTGCCCGGCTTGTTCGCCTGCGCGGGTCATCGCCGATCTGGCGGAACCCAGTGGTGACAGGTGAGTAGCAGACGCCGCGCTGTCAGACAGCGGATGCTCGCCGGCCGCGTTGAAATCGCCTCTGCTGCCGGCAGGTTACTTTGGAGGACCCAGCGCCTGCGGCGGCGGCGCCTCTTGCCCGGATTATTCATCGCCACTGGCCAGCCACCCGCTCACCCTTCGACACGCTCAGGGTGAGCGGAGCGCGCGTGAATAGTCCGGGCTTGCCGTGTGGCCGCGGCTCCGGCGTCAGTAACACGGCAGCGGCGACAGCACGACGCGTTTTGCCAGCCGGTCCGCCGCCGCGTTGATTCTTGGCCTCTCGTGGGCAGTTTCACTTAGGGAGGGCAGTGCGTTTGGCGACGTGAGTGCTGGCACCGGCCAAGCCGGCACCGCGTCGCCGCACGCGCGTCCCTTCCCGCCGACCGCAGTGCTCCGTGCTCCCCTCACGCCTCCCCCGGCCGATCGGCTTCGCTGCTTCGCACTTTCACAACTGCATACGGCACCACGGCGCCGCACGCCCCTGGACGTTGCCGCCGAGCACAAGAGTGACACGTCTACACGCAAGCAGGTGTCACATACCCGATTCTGCAAAACGAATTCCCGATCGGCAACAGGTGTCTCATACCCGATTCTCCAAAACCAATTGCCGGTTCTGACACTATCAGGCGCCGTCTTCACCACAAATGCCGCCCCCCGTCTGCGTCCTCCATCGGTCGTCGGTCGTCGTTCGACAAGCTCACTGTGATTGGCCGTCCCTCACCCGCTCATCCTGAGCCTGTCGAAGAGCGGTCGTCGGTCGTCCCGAGACGAGCGCATCAGCCAGGCGGCGAATGCCTTCGTCGATGGCCGGCTCGGGGACGGCGGCGAAACCGAGTAGGAGGCCCGGGCGACGCACGAGCGCCAGCGAGCCGCCGGACACGGTGTCATCGCCGTAGCAGGGGCCGATTGGGTAGACGCCCACGCCACGCGCCGCGGCCTCCCGGACGACGGCGCCTTCGTCGGTCCCCGGCGGCAGGTACAGCGGCGCCTGCAGGCCGGCGGGTGAGCCGCCCAGCTCGCATGCCTGGCCCAGGTGGCGGGTCACCGCTTTGGCGAGCGCCGCGCGGCGCGCGCCGTACAGCGCGCGCGAGCGGCGCAGATGGCGGGCAAAGTCGCCCGCGGCGATGAAGTCGGCGAGCACCTGCTGGTCGAGGGTCGACGTCTGGCGGTCGGCGAGCCACTTGGCGGCGATCAACGGCGGAACGAGCGGCGGCGGCGCGATGATCCAGCCGACGCGCAGCGGCGGAAACAGCACGCTCGAGCAACTGCCCACGTACGCGACGCAGCCGCGTTCGTCGAGCCCCTGCAGCGCCGGTAGCGGCGGGCCGCCGTACCGAAGCTCGCTGTCGTAATCGTCTTCGACGATCAGCGCGCCGGATCGCGCCGCCCACTCGAGCAGCTCCAGCCGCCGCGGTAGTGAAAGCGTCGCGCCGGTCGGATACTGGTGCGATGGTGTGACGTAGAGCAGCTTGGGCGCTGGTCCGCTGCTTGGCAGCGCGTCGACGACGATCCCGCCGGCGTCAACGGGCATGTGTTGGATACGGGCGCCGGCGGCGCGCAGGATCGCGCGGGTCGGGGGATAGCCGGGATCCTCCATCGCCCCGAGGTCGTCGGAGTCCAGGCAGACGCGCGCCAGAAGGTCGAGCGCCTGCTGCGAGCCGCCGACGATAATGACCTGTTCGGCCGCGCAGCGTAGGCCGCGGGAGCGCGATAGGTACGCCGCAAGCGCCTCGCGGAGGGGCCGATAGCCGGCGGGATCGCCATACTGGTCAAGCGCCGTTGCCGGGACGTCCCGATCGCCGGGTTTGCCTGCGCTGCCACTACTTCTCGCGTTGCCGGCACCGCGCCATCGTCGCGTCAGCAGGCGACGCCAGCGCGTGTGGGGAAAGGCCTCCCAGTCGGGTACTCCGGGACGTAGATCGATCGCCGGCCGCTCCGGGGACCACGCCTCGCGCGGCGCCGCGAGCGCGCGCTTGGCCCACTTGGACACAGGAAGCGCCGCCGGTGGCGCGACGTCCGCGCGTTCACTCTCGGAGGGTACGGCCGTGCCTGGTTGCCCCGACGGCAGCGCCGGAGAGACGTACGTCCCCGCGCCGACGCGGCCGTGGGCGTAGCCCTCGATCACCAGGCGGTCGTAGACGAGGACGATCGTCTGGCGGGAGATGCCGAGGTCTTCGGCCAGCGCGCGTGTCGGCGGCAGCCGCGAACCGGGCACGATCCGGCCGGCAAGAATGGCGTCGCGCAGTGCCTCGTACAGCCACCGCTGCAAGCCACGGCCGTTTCCCAGGTGGGCCAGATGGAGATCTCCCAACATCGCCGGAGTGTCGATCGGAGATTGGTCTATCCATTTTAGGAGAAATTGGCTCTTGTTTGGTACCACCTGTGCCCGGTACGCTTAACGGCGAAAGGAGCACAGCATGGCTCAGACGACTACGAATGGGGCAGGCACCCGCGCCTCGGCGCAGCAGGCGGCGGCCTCGAACGGTCAACCCAACGGACAGGCACCCGACCGGCAGGAGAGCACCTGGCTGGTCAAAAAGGGACTGGCGCAGATGCTCAAGGGCGGCGTCATTATGGACGTGGTCACGCCGGAGCACGCGCGCATCGCCGAGGACGCCGGGGCCTGCGCCGTGATGGCGCTCGAGCGCGTGCCGGCCGACATCCGTGCCGCCGGCGGCGTCGCCCGGATGAGCGATCCCGATCTCATCCAGAAAATCATCGACACGGTGACGATCCCGGTGATGGCCAAGGCGCGCATCGGCCACTTCGTCGAGGCGCAGGTCCTGGAAGCGCTCGGCGTCGACTACATCGACGAATCCGAGGTCCTCACACCGGCCGACGAGGAGCACCACATCAATAAGCACGCCTTCAAGGTGCCGTTCGTCTGCGGTTGCCGCGACCTGGGCGAGGCGCTGCGCCGCATCGGCGAAGGCGCGGCGATGATCCGCACCAAGGGTGAAGCGGGGACGGGTAACGTCGTCGAGGCGGTGCACCACGCGCGGACGGTGTTCGGCGAAATCCGCAAGATCCAGGCGATGCCCGAAGAAGAGTTGATGTCCGAGGCCAAGCGCCTCGGCGCGCCGTACGAGCTGGTGAAAGAAATTCACGATACGGGCCGGCTACCGGTCGTCAACTTCGCCGCCGGCGGCATCGCTACACCGGCCGACGCTGCGCTGATGATGCAGATTGGCGTCGACGGCGTTTTCGTCGGCTCGGGCATCTTCAAGAGCGACAACCCCGCGGCGCGTGCCAAGGCGATTGTCCAGGCTACGACGCACTTCCGCGATCCGAAGATCATCGCCGAAGTGAGCAAAGGCATCGGCACGGCGATGGCAGGCCTCGAAGTGGCGACGATGCCCGCGAACGAGCGGCTGGCGGTCCGCGGATGGTAACCCCGGCCCCTGCCACCAAACCCGAGTGGGCGGGAGGGCGAGTGGGCGGGAGGGCGAACCTCGCGCCCTCGCGCCCTCGCGCCCTCGCCGACCGGCCTCGCATCGGCGTGCTCGCCATGCAGGGCGACTTCGCCGAGCACGCCGAGTCGCTGCGCCGTGCGGGCGCTGAGCCGGTGGAAGTGCGTCTGCCGGGCGACCTCGAAGGCCTCGACGGGCTGATCATTCCCGGTGGCGAAAGCACGACGATTGGGAAACTGCTCGACCAGTGGGGCATGATCGAGCCGCTCAGGGAGCAGATCGGCCGGGGACTCCCCGTTTGGGGAACGTGCGCCGGGGCGATCCTGCTGGCGAAGGACGTGCGTGATGCGTTACCCGGCCAGCCGTTGCTCGAAGTGATGGACATTGCCGTGCGGCGCAACGCTTTCGGGCGGCAGGTGCAGAGCTTCGAGGCGGCGCTCGAGGTGCCGGCGCTCGGCGACGAGCCGTTTCCGGCGGTGTTCATTCGCGCGCCCAGGATCGAGGCCGCCGGCCCGCAGACCGAAGTCCTGGCAATGCTGCCCGATGGCACGATCGCGGCGGTGCGCCAAGGGCACCTGCTCGCCACTGCTTTCCACCCGGAGCTCACCCCCGACGTCCGCTTTCACCAGTTGTTCCTGGAATTCATGCAGGCGGCGGCCAGGTCCTGATAAGATACAGACAAGCAACTGACTCGCGCGGCAGCACGAGTCAGACAACCGAATAGCTGCACTAGGGGTGCGTAGCTGCTGAGAGACCGCCGAACAGGCGGGAAACCCTCATGACCTGATCTGGGTAATACCAGCGAAGGGAATGTGTGACCGTAACCGGTCGGAACCGCCCCCTTGCAGAGGAGGCGGTTTCCTTTTTTTCGCCGGCGCGCGATCCTGGATGGGAACAGGACGGGCAAGGAGGGCAAGGTGGGCAAGGACGGGCAAGGACACGCACGAAAGACAGGACCGGTCGGGCTGGCCGGTAGGGCTATCGGAAGCATGTGGAGATGAGCAGCGTATTTCGCAGCGCGGGCGACGTTGGAATCAACCCGGTGCCGCCGGAGCGGCGGGCCCTGGGTACGTGGGACAGTTTCGTGCTATGGGCCGACCTGGGCATCAGTTTCCTGGTGATGGTCGTGGGCATGTTCCTGGTACCGGGACTGGGGCTCGGGCAGGCATTGCTGGCAATTGTGGTCGGCGCAGTCATCGGCAACCTGCTGCTGGGCATCGCCGCGACAATCGGCAGCGATACAGGCGTGCCGACGATGGTGCTGCTCCGCGGGCCGCTCGGCCGCCGAGGATCATACCTCCCAACGGCGCTCAACGTCTTGCAGTTGATTGGCTGGGCCACGCTCGAGGTGATCGTCATGGCTCAGGCAGCCGACATGCTGGCGATGCGCATCTTCGGAACGGGTTCGGCGTACCACCTCTGGGTCGTGGCCTTTGCGGTGCTGACCGCCGCGATGGCGATTAGCGGCCCGATTGTGGTGACGAAGCAGTGGCTGGAGAAGTTCGCCGTGTGGGCGGTGCTCATCACCACGGTCTGGATCACGCTCGCGCTGCTGATGAGCCACGACCTGGGTGCGCTGCTCGCCAAGCCGGGTACCGGCGAGATGTCGTTCTGGCTGGCGGTCGACCTGGTGGTGGCGTTGCCGATCTCCTGGTTTCCGCTCGTCGCCGACTATAGCCGTTTCAGCCGCTCGCGCGGCGCTGCGTTCTGGGGCACGAGCCTCGGCTACTTCGTGCCGCAGGTGTGGTTCTACGCGTTGGGCGCTACGCTGGTGCTGACGTTGGGCATCGAGGGCGATCCGAATGCGCCGATCGCGCCGCTGCTTGGCGCCATCTCCGGATTGACGGTAGGCTGGCTGGCGCTCTTCGTCCTGCTGGTCGACGAAACCGATGAGGCGTTCGCCAACGTCTACTCGACGGCGGTCTCGATCCAGAATCTGCTCCCGCAACTGAGCCAGCGTGCGCTGGTGCTTGGCATCAGCGCGATCGTGCTCGTGCTGGCGTTACTCGTGCCGCTGGTGCAGTATGAGAGCTTTCTCCTCTTGATCGGCTCAGCCTTCGTGCCGTTGCTGGGGGTGCTGGCAGCGGACTACTTCGCGCTCCATGGCCACCGCTATTCGGCGGCGGCGCTGCTCGCACCTGCCGGCGTGCCTCAGGGCGCGGCCGGTGTGCGCTGGCCGGGGACGGTGACGTGGCTCGTCGGCGTGGCGAGCTACCTGGCCATCGCCGGGGTGCCGGCGTTCGGCATCGCCGGGGTGGCGCCGTGGCTCGGCGCGTCGCTGCCGAGCTTCACGATTGCGTTCGTGCTCCACGCGACGTTGGGCTGGCTCACCGGCCGGAGCGCACAGGCGGCGCTGGCGCTGGCGAGGTCCTGAAGGGTGTGACGGCTTTCGATGGAGACGATGGACACGGCTAGGCTGCGGACAACGCACGCCGACGCGTGGCGGGGTGCGACACGGCACGCCTTTTTGGATGCCATCCGTGAGGGCACCGTGGGCGGCGAG
>JACQGX010000125.1 GCA_016199265.1 Chloroflexota bacterium
ACCGACTACCGACTACCGACCACTGCCTACTGCCTGCTCGCTGGCCCATACGATCAGTCCGGGCTCGAACACGTTGGCCAGATCCGGATTCTTGGGGATGACCCGCACGCTGTAGCCATGCAGGCCGCTCCGGCGGCACGGGATCGCACCGGCGTACGTGTAAACGCCGTCCTCGTGCCTCGCTCCCACGCCGCCTGGTCCGGCGACGTCGGGTGCCACGGCCATCTCGTCCACGTGCCCGCTGGCAATCTGCCCCTGCGCGTCGACCGGGCCATCGTAGAGCTGCACCGACACGTCGTCGGGCGTCAGGCTGCCGAGGCGTACGCACGCCCGCACCGGCAGCTCCATGCCCACCGTCACGTCGGTTGCCGGCGCGTCGACCTCCTCGATGCGCACGTGGCCCCACGACTTGCGCAGACGCTGCTTCCACGCGGCGAGCGAGCGCGCTGCGGCGCCGTTGTCCTGCGTCAGGTGGCTGAAGCGAGCGGCCGCCGGATGGTAGAGGCGCTCGACGTATTCGTAGAGCATGCGGTTGGTGTTGTACTCCGGGCCAAGCTCGCGCATCGCCGCCTTCATCATCGCGATCCAGCGGCGCGGCAGATCGTCCGGCCCTCGGTCATAGAAAATCGGGACGACTTCCTTCTCCAGCAGCTCGTACGTCGCTCGCGCCTCGACGTAATCCTGGTACCCTGTGTCCTGGTACTGCTCCCCGTGCCCGATCGCCCAACCGACGCCGGGCCGGTACGCTTCCGCCCACCAGCCGTCGAGCACGCTCATGTGCAGGCCGCCGTTGAGCGCGGCCTTCATCCCGCTGGTGCCGCTCGCCTCATGGGGGCGGCGCGGCAGGTTCAGCCAGACGTCGCAGCCGCCCACCAGATAGCGCGCAACGTTGAGATCATAGTCCTCGATGAACACGATGCGCCGGCGCAAATCGTCACGCTTGGCCAGCCGCACAATGTCGCGGATGAGCTCCTTCCCGCCGTTGTCTTCCGGGTGCGCCTTGCCGGCAAAGATGATCTGCAGCGGTCGCTCGCGGTGGTTGAGGATCGCCGAGAGGCGCTCGATGTCGTGGAAGAGCAGCGTCGCGCGCTTATACGTCGCGAACCGCCGCGCAAAGCCGATGGTGAGCGCCGCCGGATCGAGCACGCCCGCCGCCTGCTCGATCTCGGCCGGGGGCGCGCTGCGCGCCTCCAACTGCGTGCGCAGCCGCCGCCGGGCGAAGCTCACCAACCGCTCGCGCCGCCGCTCGTGCGTTCGCCACAGCTCCTCTGCCGGAATGTCGTTCACCCGCTCCCACACGGCCGCGTCGGACGCATCGCGGCTCACGCTGGCGTCGATCCAGCGCGGGCCGAGGTAGCGCTCGTACAACCCGAGCATGTCGCCGGAGACCCACGACAGCGGGTGTACGCCGTTGGTGACCGCATCGATCGGAATTTCCTCCACCGGCGTCTTCGGCCACAACCCCGGCCACATCCGGCGTGAGACCTCGCCGTGCAGCTTCGAGACACCGTTGACCTGTGTAGAGAGGTGAATGGCCAGCACCGCCATGCTGAATGGTTCGCTGGCATCGTGCGGGTTCTGCCGGCCCAGCGCCAGAAACTCGTCGCGCGAGATCCCCAGCTTTCCGTACCAGTCGCCGAAGTAGTGGTCGATCAACCCGGGATCGAACAGGTCGATCCCGGCGGGCACCGGCGTGTGCGTCGTAAACACCGAGCCGGCGGCGGCGGCTTCACGCGCCTCGGCGAACGTAAGCCGGTGCTTCTCGATCAGCCGCCGGATGCGCTCGAGGCCCAGGAACGCCGAGTGCCCTTCGTTCATGTGCAACACGTGTGGGTCGTACCCCAGCGTCTCGAGCGCTCGGATGCCGCCGATCCCAAGCAGCAGCTCCTGCCGGATGCGAATGTCGCGATCGGCGCTGTACAGCCGCAGCGACGCCACCCGATCGTGCGGCGCCGTCTCGGGCACGTTGGCGTCGAGCAGAAACAGCGGCACGCGCCCGACCTGTACCCGCCAGACCTGCGCCGTCAACAGCCGCCCAGGCAGCTCCACCTGGATCTTCACCGGCGAGCCGTCCGGGCGCCGCTCGAGCGTCATAGGTACGTTATAGAAGTCGTTGTCGGGGTACAACTCGCCCTGCCACCCGTCGGCATTGAGGTACTGCCGGAAGTAGCCCTCCTGGTAGGCCAGCCCGATGCCGGCCAGGGGCACGCCGAGGTCACTCGCCGACTTCAGGTGGTCGCCGGAGAGCACGCCGAGGCCCCCCGAGTAGATCGCCAGGCACTCCGTGAGGCCAAATTCGGCCGAGAAATACGCCACCGAGATGTTGCTGCCCCGGTACGTCTTGGCGAACCACGGCTGAATCAGCGTGCCGTTGTACCCGTTCTGCGTTGCCCGACCCATGTAGGCGTCGAGGCGCTCGCAGGCGCGGTGGTACTGCGCGACGAAGCCATCGTCGGCAGCAGCGTCCTGGAGCCGCTCCTGGCGGATCGAGCCCAACAGCACCACCGGATTGTGTCCGGTCGTCTCCCAGAGGTCCGAATCGAGCCGGCGGAAGAGGTCGATCGTTTCGCGGTCCCACGCCCAGCGGAGGTTCAATGCCAGCTCACGCAGGCGCTCGAGCGCCGGTGGCACGGCGGGAACAATGGTGAACGTGCGCAACGGTCGAGTAACCATGTGTCGGTGTGCTCTCTCTAGCTTCCTTGACGTAACACGAATGAAGCCGGTGAAGTGTGACAAGCTCGCGACGAACGGCGGGACGCACTGCGGAGGGTATCCAGAAATGATAGTCGCATAGCGCCGCCACCACCCACCAACCACCCCACTCCTCTCATCACACAGGGGCGATACGCCAGCACCGACGGCGGTTGCCACCAAAGTACCACGCCTCCGTCACCTCTGAAACCGGCTCGACACCCGACCGATACCGGTGCTGCAATCCCGTCTTGATACGGTGGAGGCAGAGGGGCTAGAGACGCTTAGCCAACCCTGAGGCAGGTTCTTCCGTCCACAGATGCGTGGTCAGTCCTCCACGCCGGATAGGCTGCCGGGGAGAACACCATGGCCGACGTTCTGGGGGTGTCCTTTCGACACGCGGTGCGCGGCGCCCTGATCGGCGCGCTGGCCGGCGCCGGCGCCGGCGCCGCCGAGGGTTATTTCCTGCTGGCGACGAGCCGGGTGGCCCGCACCGCGCTGCACGAGGCCGCGGTCTACGCCGTGGTGCTCGATAGCTTGGTCACGGCCGCGGGAAGCGCATTGCTGGCGCTCCTCCTGGGGTTGGCTGGAGGCCTGCTGGCCGGCCGGCGGGCGGAGCGCCCGCTCACTGCGCTCCACCTGTTGGGTGCGGTGGCCTTCACGATCC
The DNA here is from genome assembly GCA_016199265.1 of Chloroflexota bacterium. Classification (GTDB taxonomy): domain Bacteria; phylum Chloroflexota; class UBA11872; order UBA12225; family UBA12225; genus JACQGX01. The sequence goes on from JACQGX010000125.1 coordinate 3,359, forward strand.
TGGCATCGGGCTTCCTTTGGAACGAGCGGCTCCAAGAGACGGCCATCTACCGGACGAGGCAGGCGCTGCCGCCGCCCGAGACCGTGTTTCCGGCGCTCGCCGCGGCGGCCGTGGCCGGCGCGGTGCTGGCGTACGCTCTGGCCGGCGGTTACGTGGCGCGGGCGATGCTGCGGCACCCGCGCGGCACCGCCGCGGCGACGCTGGCCACCCTGGCGCTCGTTGCCGGCGTGCTGCCGGTGATGGTGGTGGCAGAGGCGCAGGGCTACCAATTCCGGGGCCTTGGCAGCCGGGCGGCCACCAACCTGCCGGTGGCGGCCGTTCACGCGGCAGATACGGCCGCAGATACGGCCAATGAAGACGAGCCCGATCCGGAGGCGTGGCACGGGCGCCCGCTGAACGTGGTGCTGATCACCGTCGACGCGTTGCGTGCCGACCACCTCGGCGCCTGTGGCGCGGACGACGTTGCCACACCGCACTTGGACCGGCTGGCGGCGCGGGGCACGCTCTTCTGCTACACGCAGGTGCACCAGCCACAAACCAACCCCTCGCTTTCGTCCCTCTTCACCGGCCAATACCCGGCCAGCCACGGCGTGCGTGCCCACATGACCGACCGTTTGCCCGACACGGTACCCACCCTGGCCAAGCTGCTGCACGAGGCAGGGTATGCCACGGCCGGGATCGCGCCGTGGACCAGCCTCAAGCCGGCGTTCTCCGGCCTGCACCAGGGGTTTGAGACCTACGTGGCGGCGGCCGCCGGCGAGCCAGATTTCCTGACGCTGCCGGTGGTGCAGGGCGCCGCCGGGGTCTTCCGACGCATAAAGGACCAGCTCTGGATCGGCCGGCGCATCAGCGCGCTCGTACGCGCCGAGGATGCGCTGGAGGAGCAGCTCGACGGGCGGGCGGACATGTCGACCGATCACGCCATGATCTGGCTGGGCCTGAACCAGCGGGAGCCGTTTCTGCTGTGGGTGCACTATTTCGACCCGCACTATCCGTGGACGCCGCCGCCACCATATGACACGCTCTACGATGCGGACTACGAGTGGTCGATCGAGGACGTATACGACGGCACCTGGCGCACGTGGCAGTGGTTCGCCAATGGCGATTGGGCACCCGAGCCGCACAACGTCCACCGCCTGCGCGCTTTGTACAAAGGGGAGATCAGCTACGCCGACGAGCAAATCGGCCGACTGCTCGCCGCGATGGAGGACCTCGGGCTCCTGTCCAACACCCTGGTCGTCATGACCGCCGACCACGGGGAGGGCTTCGGCGAGCACGGCGCGTGGATGCACGGCGACAGCGTGTACGCGCACGAGATCCAGGTGCCGCTGCTCTTCGCCGGGCCGCCGGTACCCCGTGGCCGGCGAATCGACCGGCTCGCCCGGCAGGTGGACGTGCTTCCCACCGTTCTTGAGCTGCTGCGCCTACCGCCCCCGCCGCAGCTCGACGGCCGCAGCCTGGTGCCGCTGATCTGGGGCGACGTGGACAGCTACGACCGGACCTCCTATGCCCAGATCGCCGACGACACCGTGCTCGCGGTGATAACCCCCGATCTCTGGAAGCTGATCCTGGACTATCGCAAGGACGCCGTCGAGCTGTACTACCTGCCCGAGGACCCGCAAGAGGAGGACAACCGCGCCCGGCGTGAGTGGTGGCGCGTAGGTGAGTTGTTCGGCCGGCTCGACCGGTGGGCGGAGTCCAAGCAGATGCACTGGTTCAAGCTGCCCGAATTTCGGTTTGGGATGTGATTGGCACTCGGAATCGATAGGGAGGGCCGGCGATGCGGATCTGTTTGGCGTCGATTCATCCGCGGATCCTCAGCGGCCAGATCGAGAGTCTGGTGGCGCTCGGGCGCGAACTGCGCGCGCTGGGCCACGACGTGCGGCTCGTCTCGGCCTTCTCTGAGGACGTGCTCTACCGCGACGCCCGCTGGGATCTCAAGACGGGCGACGGGCAGCCGCTGGCACCGAAGCTCGTGCGCATCTGGCGGATCGTCCGCGACGTCTGCCGGGAGGCGCGCAGCGCCGACGTCGTGCACCTCAACCTGCCCACGCCGGCGTTCTCGCCGGTCGCCGACCTGGTGTACGCCGCAACGCACCGCCCGACGATCGTCGGGTATGAGGCCCACCTCTCGAGCCTGCGCACGCTGCTGGGGGGCGGCCACCTCTGGCGGGCGCCGGCGTTTTACCTCCCCCGGGCGCTCGTGAACAACGGGCTCGTCGCGCGGGCCGCGCTGAATCGCTGCCACCGCTACGTCGTCAGCAGCGGCTGGCAGCGGACGGAGCTCGTGCGGCTGGGCGTGGCGCGCGAGCGCGTGGCGGTGATCCCTAACCTCATCGATACGTCAAAGCTGCAGCGCTGGCCGCGCGATGAGGCGCGGCGGCGGCTGGGGCTGCCGCTGGCGCACAAGCTGATCGTGTACGTCGGCCACTACCACCCCGTCAAAGGGGTGGAACTGTTACCCGCGGCGCTGCGACAGTTGCGCCGCGCCGTCCCGGAGGCGCGGCTGGTGCTGGCCTGGAGCGGCATCGGGAAGCGGGAGACGGTGGTCGAGGCCATCGAGCGCGCCGGCGTGCGCGAACAGGTGATCGAGATCGGCCGCGTCGATGTGGGCCAGGTGATGTCGGCGGCGGACGTGGTCGCCGCGCCGTACACGCTGACCATCGGCCAGGCCGCCTTTCCGGCCGTGCCGCTGGAGGCGATCCACCTGGGCCGGCCGCTGGTCACCTCCGATCTGCCGCTGCTCCGCGAGTTGACGCACGACGGCCAGGCAGCGCTCCTCGTGAGGGACGGCGACGCGGCGGCGCTCGCCGCCGGCATCCTCGCGCTGCTCGCCGAGCCGGCCCGGACGGCGGCGATGAGCGAGGCGCAGCGGCGCCTGCGGGAGACGGCGTATCGTCCAGAGAGGATAGCCCAGCGCTATGTTGCGCTCTACAAGGCCGCGCTTCGCCGACAAGCGGGCGTTTTACAGCCTGCCTTCGGTCAGCGCTAGCTACGACGCGCTGCGCTTCGGCGGCCCGAGCGGCGCCCACGTCAACCGGCGCGAGCTGGAGATCGTCCACCGCCTCTTGGCGGACGTGCCCTGCGGGGCGCCACTCCTGGACGTCGCGGCCGGCACCGGCCGCCTCGCCCGTTATCTGCAGCAGCACCACTACCGCGTGGTCGCTGTCGACTATTCCTGGCCGATGCTCGCGTGCGCCCGTGCCGCCCAGTCTGCCCCCCTCGTTCAAGCCGACGCCTTCGCACTCCCGTTCGCCTCGGGCGTCTTCGCCGGGGTAGCGGCGCTGCGGTTCGCCTTCCACTGGCGCGATCTCGCGCCGCTCCTCACGGAGCTGCGGCGGGTCGCGGCGCCGGGCGCGCCGCTGGTGCTCGATACCTACGTCTGGACACCGCGGGCGCGCATCGCGCTCGGCGCCCGCCGTTGGGGCGGAAAAATCTTCACCCACCACCCGATGGCGGTGCGGGCGCAGGCGGCCCGGCTGGGCCTGGCGGTGGAGGCGGCGGTGCCTTGCTTTCTCTGCTCCCCCTACGTCTACCGGCGGCTGCCGCTCCGCGCGACGCAGCTGCTCGAGCGGCTCGAGACCGCCGTTCCCCCAACCTGGCTGGCTCGCGTCTTCTGGCGGTTCCGGCGCTGCGAAGGGTAGGCGCTACGGGGCAGACGTCACCCCTTGGTCCCCTCTCCCGGTTTCAGGGTGTCGGCAATTCTCCCGAGCACCACCGATCGCTCGTAGGGGCGTATCGCCATACGCCCAGGGGCGGCGGCCGGGCGTATGGCGATACGCCCCTACACGTCCTCCCCGCATCCGGAATTATTGCCTGCACCCCCCGGTTTCAAGCCAGGTGGCAATCTGGTTGCAGACCGGTTACACTCTTAGCCTCTCGCAGCAAACACGGGTGACAAGGGGAGAACGGCCATCAGAGGCACCAAGCGCTCCTTTCTGCACGCCGCAGCGGCGGCCGCTGGGGCCGTACTGGGACTGCGCGGCGGCACAGGTTTTGGCGGCTTCGCGGCTGCTCCCACAGAACCATTCCGCACCTCGACGCAGGATGATGGTCCGGCGAGCAGTCCTGTCCAGGTGGCGCTGCGGCGCGGGCCGGTGGTGCGCGACCCTTACTGGGGCGCCGGTGCGCTGCCGTGGTGGAAGGGGCAGTTGCACACCCATACCGCGCGCTCATTCGACGGCGACCCGAACGTGCCGCCGGTGCGGCGCAGCGCCCTGTACCAAGCGGCTGAGTACGACTTCCTCGTCTTTACCGACCACGACCGCGTGACCGTGCCGTCGGGCGATGGTCTGCCCGCTGCCGGCGGTGCCGCCGGACGCCCCTTCCTGGCGATGCCCGGGGTCGAGAGTACCGACGGGAGCGCCCACCTCGGTGTGTGGCTCCTGGGCGACGAGGCGAGCGCCGCGGTCGTCGATCCACCGATAGTGCCGTCGGCGCGGCCGCCTGCGGAGCGCATCGAGTCCTGGGCCGCAGCGGGCGCCCTGGTGTGCTGCAACCATCCCAACCACGTCTCCGCGCCCCTCACGCCGGAGCAACTCGAATCGTGGGCCGGCGCCGGCGTCCCGTTCCGGTTCGTGGAGGTCTTCAACACGCTGGCCAACCGTTCGCCGGAGGCATTAGCCCATAACCTCGAGGTATGGCGGCGCGCCATCACCGCCGCCGGCCCCGAGCAGCCCGTCTGGGCAACCGCTACCGACGATTCGCACCGCGCAGACGTGGGAAATAGCTGGATCACGGTGGCGGCGCCGGCACTCACGCCGGCCGCATTGCGGCAGGCGCTCCTGGCCGGCCGCTTCTACGCCAGCAGTGGCGTCCAGTTCTCCTTCGTCGGCGCCGACCTCGAGGCAAACGGAATCCTGGCCAGCGCCCCCGGCGCGACCACGATTCGGTTCGTCGGGGACGTCGGGGCCCCCCGCCATCAGGTTGAGGGCGACACCGCACACTACCATCCGCAGCCAGGCGATCGCTGGATCCGCGTGGAAGCCAGCGACGCCGCCGGCCGCACCGCTTGGTCGCAGCCGTTCTGGATTGACGCCTAGCGATTCGGCTTACGCCACGGGGCCACTGGTCATCCGGCTTTCCTGCGTGGTACACAGGACGATGGATGACCCGGAAATCGCTCGCCGCCGGCCTGGTGCTCAGCGCGCTCGCCGCGTACCTGGCGGTGCGCCAAGCGCGGCCGGCGGCGATGGCGGCAGCGCTATCGGGCGCGCAACCCGGTCTACTCGTCCTGGGCACCACGCTGCTGCTGGTTACCGTGGCGGTACGCTCGCGGCGCTGGCAGCTCCTGTTCGGGCCGGCAGTACGAGTCACGTTCGGCGGTGCCCTCTCGGCGACGTTCATCGGCTACCTCCTCAACAGCGTGCTGCCGGGGCGCTTGGGAGAGTTCGGGCGCGCCTACCTGATCGGCGAAAGCGACGGCGTGAGCAAGGGCCGCGCCCTCGGCACCATCTTCGTCGAGAAGCTGCTCGACGTGTTCGTCCTCATGCTCTTTCTGGGGATCGTCGCACTGGGCATGCCCTTGCCCCTGCCCAGGTGGGCGACACAGGGCGCCGCGACGGCCGCGGCTATCGCTGCAGGGGCTACGCTCACCTACTGCGCGCTCGCCCGCGTGCGGGCGTCCATCGCCGGCTGGATTCGGGCACGAATCGAGCGCCTGCCGGGCTTGCGCCGGCGCCGGCTCTCGCGCTTTGTGGAATTTGTGGAAACGGCGCTGGGCGCGGCCGACAATCTGGCGCGGCCCCTCCCGCTGCTCGGGCAAGTAGCGCTGTCCACCGCGGTGTGGGCGCTCTCCGCCGGCGTCGTCTACACCGTCATGCGCTCGTTCCACCTGCCGGTGCCGCCGGCGGCGGCTGTGCTCGTGCTTGCCGTGACGAATCTCGGCATGACCATTCCCTCGGCGCCGGCCTACGTGGGGGTGTACCACCTGCTGGCAACGGAGACGCTCAAGCTCTTCGGCGTCGACCAGAACGCCGCCCTCAGTTACGCCATCACGATGCACGCCATCACGTTCGGCACCTTCATCCTCGGCGGCCTGGTGTGCATGTGGCGCCGTCATTACGTCTTCGACCTCCGCCGGTGCACTCAGGACTTCGTAGGGAGACGCACGTGATGGTGCCGCAATAGAACCGCCGACACCCAACAGCGCCCGGCAGCGTGCAGGCAAGACTTCCTGGGACCGCTACTACCTTAGGCCGCCGATGCCGTCTGCCCGCGCCAGGACGACGCCGAGGTCGATCGCTTCGTCTTTGATTGGATCTGGCTGGGCCGCCGCCTGCGCGTTCCACAACTGATTTGAAGCCTCGCTTTGTCCGCTTACTCAGTCAGGACCGGTTACGTCCAGGAGTAGAATCGTTGTGGAGGTGGTGCCGCACATGACCATCGAGGAAGCAATTGCCGAGAAAGTACGCGCATTGCCACCTGAGCGCCAGCGGGAGGTCCTGGATTTCGTCGAGTTCCTCGAGGGGCGCACTGGTCGGAAACAGCCGCGGGAGAACGTGAAAGGTCTTTGGGTCGATCTCGGCGTCACCATCACAGAGGAGGATATCGCCGAAGTGCGGCGGAAGATGTGGGGGAACTTTCCTAGAGAGTTTCCAGCCGGAGACAAGTGATGGCCGCCGTTCTGGCGGATACGCACGGGGCCATCTGGTACCTCTCCCAGCCGAAGTTGCTCTCAGCCACCGCAGGGTGAACACGACCGAAAAGAGCATCGGCCGAGCGTACCCAGTCTGGTGGCCATGGCCGACTGGGTTGCTGTGCCCCACAGGCAACTGCAGGACATTAACCGCGGGGACGCACCATCGGACTCACCCACCCTTGAGCGCCGCCTCGATCTCCGGCCTGATCTCGGTCATGGCCTGCTGGGCCGACTTCTTCCCGTCCCTGATGAGGGCCCACTCGCGGTTGAAGGCGGTGTTGATGTCGGCCCATTTCACCGGCAGCGGCGCCAGCGGGCGCAGGCGCTTGTCCTGCGCTTCCATGTAGACCTCTTCCCGTTCCCACGGCGCGAGGTCCTTGCGGAAGGCCTCCATATCTTCCTTGCGGGTAGTCATGGGGACGTTGAAGCCGCCGGTGAAGAGAATCCCTTGCGCGACCGGCCCGGTGTAAAACTTGCAGAACTCCCAGCCCTCATCCGAGTTCTTCGCGCCGGTGACCACGCCGTAGCCGCTGGGTCCGGAGCGGGTGAACTTCCCCGCCGGGCCACCGGGGTTGTGCCAGATGCCGAGCTCGAAGTCCTGGATGGTGCGGTAGAGCGGTCCCATGCCGCGAAAGCCAAAGACCATACCGATGTGTCCCTGGGTAAAGTTCGTCCAACCCGCCGGCGTCGGCACGGCGTTGAGCTTGTTCCAGATGTCGGCGTACGACTGGAGCGCCTCGGTCGACTTGGGCAGGTGCAACAGGCTCTCAGTGGCGGTGGCGTTCAGCACGCCGCCGCCGTTGCACCACATCGGGACACAGACAAAGGCGATGCCGGTGCGACCATCCCAACCGTAGCTCTGCTTGCCGCCCCGGTCCTGCGTCAACAGCCGCACCGCCTCCGTATACCCGGTGTGCCACTGCCACTGGCCGGCCTTATCGTACTCTTCCGGGAGCTTGACGCCGTGTTGCTTGAAGAGGCTCTTGTTGTAGTAAATCATCGACGGGCCGGAGTGGTAGGGAAGCTGGTAGAGCACGCCCTTGAACTTGAAGAACTCCAGCACCTTGGGAAAGATCGCCTTCAGGTCGACCGACTTGTCGCGCTTCGCGTAGTTGTCCAGGTTCTGGTACGCACCCGGCGCCGCGACCGACGGCAGGTTGTTGGGGTGGATATAGGCCGCATCGGGCGGCGTGCCGCCGGCGACGGCGGTCAACAGCTTGTCCGTCGAGAAGGCGATCTCGTTGATGTCCAGTGTGACGTGCGGACGGGACTGCTCGAATGCCTTCCAGACTTTGCGGTGCAACTCCTTGTCGACTTCGGACACCCAGCCGCCGGCGGCGATGGCGGCTGTGACCGGTGTCTTGTTCGCCGAGGCGGCCTGGTCGGCCGGCGGCTGCCCGCCGCCCACGCTGCAGGCCGCGAGCAAGGAGCCGCCCAGGGTGGCCGCGCCGAGCGCCACGACGCGGCGCCGCGTCTGCCTGTCGTGCGGTTGTCGATTGCCGTCAACGTTTCGTGTCATCGTCTCCTCCTTTTCGCTGCCGTACTGTCCGGGGCCTACCGGGGCCTA
>JACQGX010000130.1 GCA_016199265.1 Chloroflexota bacterium
GATACGGGAACGAGCATACGGTGATTGACTGGCGGCAGCACCTTACCAGCGATCCCCAGGTATGCCATGGCGAACTCTGCGCGAAGGGCACGCGCGCCCTGGTGACGAACGTCCTCGACAGCCTGGCCGGAGGGGCCAGCCGCGAAGCGATCCTGGTGCCGTGTCTGCGCAGAGGGGGGAGCGGCTTTGCCAAGAAGCTTCCCTTTGCCGATGCAGTATGCTTCTGCAAGAAGCAGGCTGAAGCGAGGCGAGCGATGATCACGAAGTCAATCCGCCTGACGGAAGAAGAAGCGGCGCAGGTGCGGCAGTACGTTGAGGCCACCGGGGAAGTGGAAGCCGCCGTCTTGAAGCGGGCGATGTTGCGCGGGCTGAAGGACATCCGGCTCGAGCGCGGTATCCTGGCGTACCTCGAAGGGCACGGCGCGTCAGAGGCGGCGGCGATTGCGGGTCTGGGGCACGCGGAGTTCCTTTGGGAGCTGATGGAGCGAGGGGTGCAGGTCCTCAAGGGCCCATCGCACATGGCCAAGACGCTGGATAGGCTCGGGCGGGAACTCGGCGATGAGAAGCTCATCGCGGCCGGTCGCACGCTTGCCGAGGCCGAGGTTGCCGGGGCGGTCGAGTGAGTCCTGTGGCAGCCGATCTGGTACGGTCGGTGCTCGAAACGTCATTTTGGATCGCCGCGTACCGCGCCGAGGTCGCAGCGAACTGCTTTGACCTTTTTGAGATGATCGTGCCACGCGCCGTGGAGGCAGAGATACGCGTAGTCCAAGAGGCGCATCCAACGCGCGAGTACCCATACGCGATGCTGTTTCGCCAACTACGACACCGGATGGTCGATCCACCACCGGACGCGCCCCCGCCGCACGCTCGAGCTCATCGCGCCGAATACGGCCGACGTGTTCATTCACCAGGCTCTCCGCGCGCTCGACAGTCTCTCAAGTGAGTAGCACCGGCGGCCCGCAGGGTGGCATGGACCTCCGGCCGATGTCCTTGGTTGTGCAGGGTTCGCCCGGTGTTGTTCCGGTAAGATGGCGACATCCCAAAGAGATAGGGGCCAGGATCCCGCGATGGCAGTGATGGTGCGCTTGGCCGGCGGGCGGTTTGAGATGGGGACGGCGGAGGCCGACCTGGCGCGTTTGCCGCAGATGTACGGCGTCCGGCGCCGGGAGTTGTTCGCGCCAGAGGTCCCGCGTCACCCCGTCCGCGTCGATCCGTTCCTGCTCGATGTCTACCCGGTGACCAACGCCGAGTTCAAGCGCTTCGTCGATGCCGCACCCGAGTGGGCGCCGAGCCGTGTCCCGGCGCACTACCACAACGGCGCGTACCTCCGGCACTGGAATGGTGATGAGCACCCGCCGGCATTCGCCGATCATCCGGTGGCTAACGTCAGTTGGTACGCGGCGATGGCGTACGCTCGGTGGGCCGGCAAGCGCCTCCCGACGGAGGCGGAATGGGAGTTCGCCGCGCGGGGCGGGCGGGCAGACGCCGAGTTCCCCTGGGGCAGCGCACCTCCCGACGCGAGTCGCGCGAACTACGGCGCGAGCGGCCTCGGCACGACTACTCCTGTCGGCAGCTACCCGTCCAACCCGTACGGCCTTTATGACCTGGCAGGCAACGTCTGGGAGTACTGCCTCGACGAATGGCAGGCAGACTTCTACGCCAGGAGTCCGCAAGAGAACCCGCTCGCCGGCGGCGAGCCGCTTGACCGGTTCGTGACCGACGGCTTCTTTCGGATCACGGCGCGGCGGGTCATCCGCGGCGGCAGTTGGGGCGGTACACCGCTGAACCTGCGCGTCGCCTACCGCGACAGTCACCCGCCGTCTGGTGCGGGAAACCACGTCGGCTTTCGCTGCGCTCGGCCGGTCCCGTAGCATCCCGTGCGACGCGAGTCCCTCCTGGAGTGCCTCCCGGGTAGAGCGTGCAGGGGGTGTGCTCAGGCGATCACGCCCCCTGCACTTCACGCCTCGCGGCGAAGCGGTGGGTAGCCTCGAGCGCCGGCCGGATGTCTTCCCGGATGCCGAGTTGCCGCGGCTAGCCATTGCCGCTTGTCGTCCCGTAGACCAGGTTGTCACCTATCCAGGATAAGCTCCCAGACGCCGCGCCGTTCGCGCCAGAGCCAGTTGATCAGTGGCCGTTGCTCGGCCAGGAAGTCGATGAGCTGGCGTGCGACGTTCTCCGGTGGCACGTGGTCGAGGACGATGATACCCGGATGTTGGAGTACGCGGACCCGGGTCTGCAGCCGGGACCGCAGGAGCTCACGCAACAGAGCGACCGGAACGCCTGCGACGAGCGCGTCTCGCCAGGCTCCCTGCCACCGCCACCACGCATTGTGCAGGAGGCGGAAGTCGTGCCAGTTGTGCGTCACCAAGACCCAGCCACGCTGAAAGGCGAACAGGAGTTGGGCATCGTCGGTGAAGTCGTTCTGGTAGATATCGCGCGTGTGTACGACCTGGTGTCCCGCCTCACGGACAAGCGGCACGATGCGCACCGACACGTCGTTGTCCAAGTACAACGCGACCACGAGAGTCAGGAAGACGTGTCCGCCGACGTCTGCGACGATCTGCGCGCTGATGGGCACGAGGCGGATACAGTTCATGCAGCCAAAAGCTATACTTGCCGCGAGCACCACGACGATGGGAAGCATGGAAGGCCGCGAGTGGAACGTGCAGGTGTACGCTCAGGCCAGAGAGCAACTCGCACAGTACCGCGGGCAGTACGTGACCGTTCGCCACGGCAGGATTGTGGCCATCAGCCCAACGTTCGACGAGGCGTTTCGCCTTGCCGAAGGCGATCCCGACGCGCTCGTGCTGCAGATTGGCGCCGAACCGGTGCGTGAACCGGCTCGACTCGGCAGCCGCACGTGGCGATGAGTCGTTGGCACGCAGCCTGACCATCCGCGAGCACCTGGGCGAGTACGGCCTGGAGGTGCGAGCTGGCCAGGAGCGCTTCTACGCCGTCATCGATACCGGGTTTACCCATCCGCAGTGCGAAACCGGTCTTTGTGTCGAGACACCGATCTACGACCGGCTGGCCCCATTGCTCGTGGACCAGCAGGCAGTTCCGGCGTTTACCGTTGGGGGCCAGTCCCACTTGCTTCGGAGCGGCGTCGTCCGTGCCGAGTTGGTCGGGCTCGACGATTCTGTGGTGGAGACGCGCCTGCTCGATGGTGGCTCGAATCTCGTCGGCGTTTGCTTCTTTACGCGTTTGGCCCGGTATCGAATTAGCTGGGACCCTGCTGCTCGGGTGATTCGAATCAGAGCGAAGCGATAGATGCCGTTACGTTGACCGACACGGCGGCGGCATGAGGATCAGCATCGCCCGCGTCCCGCCGGCGGACGTACGCTTCGACCGCCGCTGGGGACTCGGTTCACAAAGTGTGTTGGTGAGAGTGGCGGGAGGGGATGACAAACCGGGCCGGGCGCTGCGACCATCGAGGCGGACATGATCCCTCGCGGGAGCAGCGCCCATGCACATCATAGACCGGGGGAAGGCCTTTCTCCAATCGTTGCGGGACCTCGCCGCCAAGACGGCGTGGGACTGGCGGCGGTGTCCGTCCTGTGGGGACACGCAGACGTGCAAATACGGCGGGTACACGCGGTCCCCCTGGACCTTGGCGGGACGCCAGACGGTGTGGGTCCAACGCCACCGCGGCACGCGGTGCTCCCAGGCGAAGCAGCAGCACGTCACCTCCTCGGAGACCTCGCCGTGGCTGGTACGGGGGAGCTGGGACGCGCGGGAGGTGCACCGCTTCACCCTCGACCACCTCCTGCACGTGGGGAGTTCGGTGCGGCGCACCGCCGAACTGGTGCGCTCGCTGCTGGGCCGGCAGGAGCGCTGGCGGTGGTGGCGGCCCCTCGATCCGCTGCCCGACGACGGGCAGGCGTGCCACCTGAGCGTGGGCACGGTGCAGCGCTGGGTGGACCAGGCGGGGGCGGCGGCGCGCCGGACGGTGCCGGACCAGTTGGCGGGCGTGCCTACCTCGGGCCAGTTGGCGACCGACGGGCTGTGGGCGCGCCTGCGCGGCGACACCACCGGCGTCGTGCTGGCGCTGGTCGACCGGGTGACGGGCCCCTTGTGGCCGCCGGTGACGGCGCCCGACGAGGCGGCCACGGGCCCGTGGGCACGGCTGTTCCGCCGCGCGCGCGTGGCCGGCCTGGACCAGCACCAGGTGCGGGGGATCACCAGCGACGGCGCGGCGGGGCTGGAGGCCTACCGCCGCAAGACGCTGCCGTGGGTGAGCCACCAGCGGTGCGTCTTCCATCTGTGGCGGGGGCTGGCGGGGGCTGGCGGGGGCGTTCGCCCAGGCGGTGACCGCGGCCGCCGCCGGGCTGACCGGCGCCGCCGCCACCGCGGTGCGCACGCCGACGCGGCGCACGCTGGTGGGGCTGGTGCGGGCCGTCTTCGACGCCTCCTCCTGGGCGGCGGCCCAGACGGCGCTGGCCACGCTGGCGGCGCACGACCTGGGAGCGGACCTCGCGCGGGCGGTGGAGCAGCACCTGGCGGCGGCGCTGGTCTATCAGTGTGGCGACAACCAGGGGTTGGGCCGGGGCAGCCCCGAATGGCGGTGGCGGGACTTCCGGCTGCGGCTGTCCCATGGGCGCAACCATGGCTCCGACGCGCGCCTCGAGCGGGGTACTGCGTACGGCGGGCGCTGGTCTGGGCCCTCTCCCACAACTTCGAGCCCGCTCAGGGGAGGTGCGAACGTAAGCGGAAGTACCGGCACCCCGGCCAGTGCCCCCTCGCCGTGGCCGGGGTGCCTCCCGGCGAAGTCAGCTCCCTCGACGCCCTCGGCGTCTCACCGCGCCGAGTCGTCTCCGGCTGCCCGCCACGGGCAGCCCAGGGGAACACGGGCTGGCCGCGCCCCGTTCGTGCCTCACCAACACGCCCCCAAACTCACCAACACAAGGTTGAACCGAGTCCCGCTGGGCCTTGGGCGACAATGCCGTGTGGCACGACCTTGCCGGCGGCGATCTCGGCATCGCTTGCCTCGAGCGCTTCGACGCGCTCCGCCGCTCGGCGGCTCCGTCGCCGCTCCGTGCTCGCTTGCGGGCAGCCGGGCGGCTGTAGTGGCGCACCGTGGCGCTCGCGCTCTACATGGACCACCACATCCCGCGAGCGATCACCATCGGATTGCGCGTACGCGGTGTGGACGTATACTCGAGGACAACGCGACCATTTTCTGACAGTGGGGAAATCGCCGATAAATGAAGAGGCGCCGGCCGGATGTCTTCCCAGATGCCGAGTTGCCGGGCGTTTTCGAGGTAGAGCTCGACGGCTTCCTTCAGTTCGACGAGCGCCTCGTCGGGCGTATCGCCACTTGAGGCTACGCCCAATTCCGGACAGAGGGAGACGTAGACATCTCCCTCCCGCCAGATAGTTGCGGTCAAGGTGGCGCGTGTCACTCTAAAGGGCCCCTTCTCATTGATCATAGCGCAAGCGGCGGCCGCATCCGCTATGGCTACCGCGGCTCAGCGCGCTAATTCTTCGAGAACGATCTGCAGCACTCTCTCTTCCGCCCGGCGCCCATCGCAAGAACGGAAAGACAGAAGTCGCCGGTGCACGCCGTTGCGGGCCCATCATTCAGCTACGCTGATACCATCTGCCGGCGAGGAGATCTAAGTGATGAAGGCGGTGATGCTCTACGGACCGGAGCAGATGGAGGTTGTCGATCTGCCCGATCCGGTGCCCGGTCCGGGCGAAGTGCTGGTGCGCATCGAGGCCTGCTCGATGTGCGGCTCCGACCTGGAGGCGTACCACGGCTGGCACCCCAAGGTGACGTATCCACGCGTGCTCGGCCACGAAAGCGCCGGCACCGTCGTCGCGCTGGGCGAGGGGGTCGGAGAGCCCGCGGTGGGCACACGCGTCTGCTGCTCGGGTGGGGCCGGCTGCGGAAACTGCGGCACGTGCCGCGCCGGGCACCCCCAGCGGTGTCCCAATCGCAGGTCGCCGGGGTTCACGGCCCACGGCGCCTACGCCGAGTATCTGTCCATCCCCGCGGCGGGCGCGATCCCCATCCCCGATCACGTGTCCTTCCCCGAAGCCGCGCTCGTGCAGCCGCTGTCGATCTCCAACCACGCGGTGAATCGCGCCGGCCCGCAGCCGGGCGAATGGGTCGCCGTGCTCGGCGCCGGCCCGATCGGGCTGGGGGTCATGCTGCTCGCCAAACGGCGCGGCGCTCGCGTGCTCGCGACCGACGTGGTCGACTACCGCCTCGACCTGGCCAAGCGACTCGGCGCCGACGTGGTGGTGAACCCCCGCCGGCAGGACCCCGTGGCTACTGCCCGCGAGCTCTCCGGCGGGAAGGGCTTCGACCGGGTCGTGGAGTGCGTTGGGAGCGACCAGGACGAGACGCTCGGCCAGGCGGTGGCGATGGTCAAGCCCAAAGGCTTGGTCGTCGTGGTCGGCTCGTTCGCGCAGAACCGGGCCACCATTCCCATCGTCGACTTCAAGTTCGGCGAGAAGGAGTTGAAAGGCTCGCAAGGCGCGCCGGAAGGCTACCGGCCGGCGCTCGACCTGGTGGCGTCCGGCCAGATCGACGTGCGTCCGCTGATCACTCATCTCCTGCCGCTGCCCGAGGCCGAGCGCGGCCTGCGCTTGATGGACGAGAAGGCGGAGGGCGTGATCAAGGTCGTGCTCGAGCCCCACGCGGGCGCACCACACCATTGAACTTCACGCATCCGGGAAAAACCCTGATGTCTCGCCCCAGCGCGTGGCCTATGCTCCGAACAGTGCGCCGGTGCAGATAGCCGGCGTTTGGTGGGCACCGCGCCCGCGACATGCCCGTCGTCGGTGCGCGGCCCGGCGGGGCAAGGATAACGGGGTTTGGGGGCATCGAGGTTGTAGGAGGAAGCTATGGCCGGCAGATTTCCAGGCACATTACCAATGGAACGTACGACCACGGTCGAGGCGGTGAAGAACGGGATAGACTTGCGGGGTCTACATACCGCCCGCGCCAGTAGCCTCTTGGAGGAGGCCGTCGCCGAGCTTGCCGCCGCGAACGGGGCGGGATGGTGGGATGGCGATCTTTCGCCGCGCGTCGAGCGGCTGCTCGATGGGTTGAACCGGCGTACGCACGCACAGCACCGTACCGTAGGCAGCTTCACCCTGCCGGCCGAGCACCTGAAAGAACCGGCGGTAGTGCGCCGCGCGCTGGCCTTCGCGCTCGTCCTTCGAGAGATGCCGATCTACATCCAGGATGGGGAGGTGCTCGTCGGCGGCCGAACGGTGTACGGCCCGCCGCGCGAGAAGGGCTCGGAGGTGTTTCCCGGCCTGAGCGGCGCTTCTGGGATCGGCTACTTCCCGACCTACACTACACCGCAGGAGGCGGCGGCCGCCGGCCTGCGCGGCGGCGCCGCCTCCAACCACAATGCCATCGGCTACGGCCGCGTGCTGACGCTGGGCCTGCGCGGATTACGCGAGCTGGCTGCCCGTAGTCGCGCCGAGATCGCCGTCGGCGGCGAGCTCACGCCAGAAGACCGTGAACGCCGGCTGGCGTTCCTGCGGGCAGTAGACGTCTGCCTCGAGGCGCTCACCCGTCTCATCCGGCGCTACACCGCCCTGGCACGACAGCTCGCGGCCGAGGCACCATCGCCGGAGCGCGCTGCCGAGTTGTCGGCGATTGCCGGCGTCTGCGAGCGAGTGGCCGAGGCGCCGCCGGCGACGTTCCGCGAGGCGCTGCAGCTCTTCCTCTTCGCCCGCGTCGCGTCGATGGTGGAGAGCTACGCCTGCATGCCATTGGGCCGCTTCGACCAGTACCTGTGGCCCTTCCTGCAGGAGGACTTGTCTGTGGGACGGATCGACCGGCACACCGCTCGCGAGCTGTTGGAGTGCCTCTTCGTCAAGCTGAATGAAGAGATCGACCTCAGCTCCACCGACGACTGCCAGCGGATCATGCTTTCCGGGCAAACGTGTGACGGCGAGGATGCGACCAACGAGCTGTCGTACCTGTGTCTCGAGGCCGCCGTCCGGCTGCGCCTGCCCTCCCCCAAGGTCGGCGTGCGCCTGCACCGCGGCACGCCGGCGGCGTTTTTCCGGCGCGTCGTCGAGACGGTCAAGCTCGGCATCGCCGGGCTGCCCGAGATCTACAACGACGAGAGCGTTATCCCGGGGCTGCTGCGCTTCGGCATCCCCCTGCATGACGCGCGCGACTACTGCCACGACGGCTGCTCCGAGATCACGATCGGCGGCAAGAGCGACTTCTACCCCACCTGGACGGGCGTGCGCCACCTGCGCGTGCTGAGCGAGACGCTGGCCGAGGCGCCGGATGAGGTCACGTTCGAGGACCTGCTGATGCACTACAAGACCCGCCTGTGCCAGGTCATCGCCACCGCCGCCGAGCGGGGCAACGCGCGCGATCGTGCGCTGGCAGCGATCTCGCCCGCGCCGTTCATGTCGGCCACGCTGGAAGGCTGTCTGGAGCGCGGGCTGGACAAAACCTGGGGCGGCACGCTCTACAACATGACCGGCATGCTGGGCTCGGAGCTGGTCAACGCGGCGAACGCGCTGGCCGCCATCCGGCAGATCGTCTTTGAAGAGCGAGCGATCAGCCTGCCGGCGCTCAAGGCGGCACTGGACGGGAACTTCGCCGGCATCGAGGGCGAGCGCCTGCGCCTGCGTTTGCGCAACCGCTGTCCCAAGTTCGGCAACGACGACGAGCGCGTGGACGCGCTCGCCGCCGAGATCGCCGCGTTGTTCATCACCGAAGCGCAGTCGTACGCCAACCCTCGCGGCGGACGGTACTGTCCCGGCTTCTTCGACTTTGCCGGGTACGTCACCGCAGTGCGCACGCTGGGCGCCACGCCCGACGGCCGCCGCGCCGGCGAGAGCGTCTCGGGCCACCTGGCGCCCACCGGCGGCACCGACCGCAACGGCGTCACCGCCACTTTCCACTCGATGTCGCGGGTCACCCGGCTGCACCCACCGATGGGCACCATGTTCGACGTCAAGCTGCACCCGTCGGCGGTGCGGGGCGAGACGGGGACGGAGAAGCTGGCCGCGCTGATCCGCACCTTCATGGAGATGGACGGCAAGGCGCTGCAGTTCAATGTCGTCGACGCCGCGACATTGCGCGCCGCCCAGCGTGAGCCGGAAAAGTACCGCGACCTGTTGGTGCGCGTGTGGGGCTTCAGCGCCTACTTCGTCGAGTTGTCGGCGGACTTCCAGGAGCACATCATTAACCGCACCGAGCACGGGCTGTAGGGACGCGGGGATGGAGAGACGCGAAGACGCGGGGATGTTGCGCGGGCTGGCGTTTAACGTCCAGCGGTACTCGATTCACGATGGGCCGGGCATCCGCACGACGGTCTTTCTGAAGGGCTGCCCGCTGCGCTGCCTGTGGTGCCACAATCCGGAGGCGATCAGCGGCCGCATCGAGTTCGGCTTCTTCCCCGACCGGTGTATCGGCTGCCACGAGTGCATCCAGGCCTGCCCACACGGGGTGCACGTCGTCGACGCGCAGGGGCAGCGCGTCGTCTACCGCGAACGGTGCCGTAGCGAGGCCCGATGCGTCGAAGTCTGTTACGCCGAGGCGCTGGAGCGCATTGGCTACGAGCTCACCGTCGACGAGGCCGTCGCCCAGGTCGAGCGCGACCGGCCGTTCTACGAGGCGTCGGGGGGCGGCGTCACCATCTCCGGCGGCGAACCCCTGCGCCAGGCGGCGTTCACCGCCGCCTTCCTGGCGCGGTGCCGCGCCCGCGGGCTGCACGCCGCCATCGAAACGTGCGGCTACGCGCCATGGCCGGCGCTGGCCACCGCCGCCGCCCACGCCGACCTCGTCCTCTTCGACCTCAAGCAGATGGACTCGGCCAGCCATCAGGCCCTGACCGGCGTGCCGAACGCGCTGATCCTGGACAACCTGGCGCGGCTCTATGCCTCGCCGGGTCGGGGCGCGCTCTGGATCCGGTACCCGTTCATCTCCACCATGAACGACCAGCCGGAAAACTACCACGCCATGGGCCGGTTCTTGCGCGCGCTCACCGGGCCGCAGCCGCCGGTGCGCCTGCGGGTGGACCTCCTACCCTACCACCAGCTCGGCCAGTCCAAGTACCGCAAGCTGGGGCGGCCCTATGCCCTCGAGCACCTGCAGCCGCCGGCGCGGGCGACCATCGAAGCCGCGGCCGACGCCCTGGCCGGCTACGGCCTCGACCCCCACATCGGCGGATAACCGGGAGGTATTGTGTAAGCTCCACCAAGCAGAAAGCGTAGAGAGAAAGGAAGGTGCCGTGAAATTCGCGTTTTCCACCCTGGGCTGTCCGCAGTGGTCGATCGAACAGGTCGCAGAGTCGGCCCGTGCCATGGGCTACGACGGCGTGGAGCTGCGCCTCCTGGGAGGCGAAGTCATTCCGCCGGACCTGCCCGCGGCCGACCGGCGGCGGGTGAGGCAGGTCCTGGGAGACGCCGGGATCGAGATCGCCTGCCTCGACACGTCGGCTCGCTTCACCGCACCGGCGGCGGCGGAACGGCGCAAGCAGGAGGTGGACGTCCGCGCCTATCTGGAGCTGGCGAACGAGTGGGGCGCGCCGATCATCCGCGTCTTCGGCGGCAACCTGGTCGAGGGCTCCACCGAGGAAGACGGCATCGCCTACCTGGCGGAAAGCCTCAATAGTCTCGCGCCGGATGCCGAGCGGGCAGGGGTGACGATCGCGCTCGAGACGCACGACGCGTTCTCGGCCGGACGCACCGTGGCGGACGTCATGCGCCGCGTGCCGTCGCCGCGCGTCGCCGTGGTGTGGGACACCCACCACCCCTACCGCATGGGCGAAACGGTAGCGCAGACGTGGGCGTACATCGGCAGCCGTACCGTCCATACGCACGTCAAGGACGCGCGGCGCGACCCGAGCCAGCGTACCGGCTGGCAACTCGTGCTCCTTGGCGAAGGCGAGGTGCCGGTGAGGGAGGCGGTCAGGCTGTGGCGGGACCACGGCTACGACGGCTACGTGTGCGTCGAATGGGAGAAGAAGTGGCACCCGGAGATCGAGGAGCCGGAGGTCGCCTTCCCGCAGCATCTGCAGAAACTCCGGGAGTATCTCGCGGGATGAACCCGGTGGCGCGCCGCGGCGCCGCGACCGTTATGTAACGACGGCGACACTTGCTTTAGTCCAGGCTAGCGCTCGTCTGGCACCGGGGTCACCGCTCGGACGATGTGCAGGATCTCGTCGCGCGCCCGGCGCCGGTGGGCCTGGTGCAGCGTGCGCGCCAGCGTACCGTCGCCGGCGCGGATGGCGGCCGCCACGGCGCGGTGGTCCTCGGTCGATCGCGTTGGCTTGGGGCGCAAGCGGTGGGTGAAGAGCCGGGCGCGGTACACCTGGTCATTGAAGCTCTCGGCGACGCGGCGCAGCCGGGTGTTGCCGCTCATCTCGAGGATGAGCGCGTGGAAGCTGTCGTCTGCCGCCAACCAGGCCGGCAGGTCGTCCCCGGCCAGCGCGCGCGCTTGCTCGGCGATCGACTCGTCGAGCCGGTCGAGCTGCTCCGGCGTAGCACGTGTCGCCGCCAGGTCGACCGCGACGGCCTCCAAGCCCTCCAGAAGCTCGTAGATCTCCTGCAGCCCTTGCGGATCCAGCGGCGCCACTAGGAACCCGTGCCGCGGTACCAGCCGGAGCAGCCCTTCCGACTCGAGCCGCACCAGGGCCTCGCGCACCGGGGTACGGCTGATCCCCAGGGCCTCGGCGACCTCTTTCTCCAGCACCATCTGTCCCGGCGGCAGGCGCAGCTCGCGAATAGCCCGGCGCAGCGCCAGGTAGGCCCGCTGCGGCAGGCGCTCATCTTCACAGGCGGCGGCCGCATATGCTCCCAGGATTGCCGCCGCGTCTGCTGTGGCTACCACCTCGGTCGATCCCCTTACTGTTTCGGACTAGCCCGAGGGGCGGTCTACGCGCTGTTCAGCGTCGTGTTCGTGAACGCCGCCATCTCCGAGAGCGCTTCCTTGACGCTCTTCTCTCGTTTCAGCACCTGCGGCATCACCTCGCGGATCTTGACGCGGATCTGCTCGTACTTCGGGTGACCCGGTACCGACCACGCCTTGTCTTGCGCCTCATAGAAGGGCCGCAGCAGCGGGTCCTGAACGGACTTGTCCGCCGACTTGCGTGGCGGAACGGCGGTGAAGCGCTCCGCGACGCCGAGCACCTGATCGTATCCCCCAAGGAAGAGCAGCAGGTCCAGCGTTGCGTCCAGATCTCGGTTCTGCTTGCCGGCCAGCACCCACGTGCCACCGAGGTAGCCGGTGGCCGTCGTCTGCCCGCCGAACTCCGGCGTGAACTCCGGCGCCAGGAGCCTCTGTGGATCGAGGTCTACCGCGCGCACGTTGCCGATTTCCTGCGTGTTGCGGAAGACGCTGCCGACCACGTCGCTGGCAATGGGCGGCACGCCCCTGGGAATGGACGGCCGCTCAAACGCATCGATTCGGTCGCGATGGAGGAAGTCGACGATCGTCTGCAGCGCCCGCTCACCTTCGGCGCCGTCGAACTGCGCCTTCGTCAGATCGGCGTTGAACGAGTCCTTGCCCAACTGGCGCACCATCAACAGGAAAAAACTGTCGTCATTCTTCGGGACGTCGAATCCGATGCGCGCCAGTTGCCCGCCATCCCAGCGCGCCAGCTTCTTTGTCACCTCGCGGAACTGGTCCCACGTCTTGGGTAGGCTCTTGCGGTCGGTAGGCAGGCCGGCCTCGGCCAGGCGGTCCTTGCGGTAGAGCATGATGCGCATGTCGGCGTAGTAGGTGAGGCCGTAGAGCTTGTTCTTGTACGTGCCGATGTTCAGGCCGGACTGGAAGAAGTCGCTCGCCTCCTTCTTGACTCGTGAGTAAGAGTCGAGCGGCAGCACAAAGCCGGGACCCGCCATTTGCGACACGCCCGGGCTCCCGACGTTGAACACGTCCGGGCCCTGGCCAGAGACGAAGCCCACGGTCAGCTTTTGCAGCAACTCGCCATGGTTGGAGATGATGGTGCGCTCGACCTTGACCGGAGCGTGCTTCTCCATGAAAACGGGAAGGCGCTGGTCCTCGAACTCGCCCGTCTCGACATATGGCCGGCTCGCGCCAGCCCCCATACGCGACCAGTACTGGAGCGTCACTGCCTTGCGTCCAGCCTTCGGCGCTTCAGCGCCACTCCCCGCGGTGCCGGTACTTCCTCCACGGCCGGCGCCGCACGCTGCCGCCAGGGTCATGCCTGCCGTGGCGGCGGCCGACTGGAGTACCCGTTGCCGTGTCATCCGTATTGCCATCAGACTGCTCCTGGACGGGTTCGCTCTAAACCAAGTGCAAAGTGAAAAGTGCAAAATGCAAAGTGAGGATTCCTGCGGGCTCCACCGTGGCTTCGGTTTAGGGGCTCCCTGTGGTGCCTCACGTGCCCCTCGTTTCGATTCCACCAGCACGGGCGCATGCACCGTGTTGCCATTATAGATCGAAGGGAGAAACAATGCAACAACACATGCGTTAGGGCATATGGCATAATGTCGGCGCATGCGGCCTAACATTCTCTTGATTCTCGCGGACGACCTCGGCTACGGCGACCTCGGCTGCTTTGGCAACGCCGACGCCCGCACGCCGTCGCTCGACCGGCTGGCCGAGGAAGGCATCCGCCTAACGCAGCACTACTCGGGCTCCGCCGTCTGCGCCCCTGCCCGTGCGTGCCTGATGACCGGACGCTATCCACACCGCACTGGGGCGATTGACCTGCTGTGGACGTACGGGCGAGACCGTCTCGCGCTGGACGAAACCACGCTGGCCGACGTGCTCGGCGCCAACGGCTACGCCACTGGGCTGGTCGGCAAATGGCATCTCGGCGCCTTTGATCCGCGCTACCACCCTAACCGCCGCGGTTTTCAGGAGTTCATCGGCTTTCACTACGCGCTGATCGACTACTACCAGTGGAAGCTCGACCGGAACGGCGTCACCGTGCCGGCCGACGGCCGCTACGTCACCGACGTCTTCACCGACGAGGCCGTTGCGTTCATCCGGCGTCACGGCAGGGGTGGAGCGGCAGGGGTGGGGAGTACACCGCCGTTCTTTCTGTACCTCGCGTACAACGCACCTCACGGCCCCCTGCAAGCGCCGGAAGGGGAGATCCGGCCCTTCCGCGAAACGGGCACGTTCGACGAGCGCGTCGCCACCATTTACGGCATGAACGCCCGCATGGACCGTGGCATCGGCGCAGTCCTCGACGAACTGGAGCGACAGGGTCTGGCCGAGAACACGATCGTCGTCGTCTCGAGCGACAACGGTCCCGCGCCGTTTCACACCGGCCATACCCACGGCGATGGCCCCGAGTTTGGCCCACCTCGCTTCAACGCCGGCTTGCGTGGCCACAAATACCTGGTCTACGAAGGCGGCATCCGTGTCCCCGCCATCGTCCGCTGGCCGGCCGGTCTGCCACGCGGCGCCACGAGCGGCGAGTTGGTGCATTTCGCCGACTGGTTCCCCACGCTACTCGACGCCGCCGGCATCGTCGATCGCCCGGTGAAGCCGCTCGACGGCGCGAGCGTTCTTGCCGCCCTGCGCGGTGAGGCGAGCACCGATGACCGTCCCCGCTTCTGGCAGTGGAACCGCTACCATCCCATCCGCCGCTATAACACCGCCGTGCGTGAGGGGGACTGGAAATTGGTCTTCCCCGCCGTCCCCGGTGTGGACGACATCGACCCCGAGGAGGGACGCCGACTCAAGCTGGTCGAGACCGACCAACTGACCTACGCGCAGGCGATGACCCTGACCCTGCCCGAGCCGGATCGCCACGCGCTGGCCGCCTCGTTCGGCGCTCGCGCGCAACTCTTCAACCTGGCCGACGATCCGTACGAGCGAGAGAACCGCGCCGCCGCCGAGCCCGCACTCGTCGAGCGTCTAACGCGCGCCCACGACAGTTGGTTCGACGCCGTCGACACCGAGCGCCGAACGCATCCCGACGTGCGCCCTTGAAGGAACATCCAATGAGCCTGCAGACGTGCCCTCAGTACCACCCGCACGACGTCATTGTGCGCAGCGAGGCCTCCCATGCCAACCCGTTTCTCGTCGACCTGCGCGCCCGCATCACCGGTCCCCACGGCTGGTCGACCACCGTGCCCGGGTTCTACGACGGCGACGGTACCTGGGTGGTGCGCTTCTGCCCCAGCGCGTTCGGCGCCTGGCGCTACGAGACGGAGTCGACCGACCCGGCGCTCGCCGGACACGACGGCGAAGTCCAGTGCATCGCCAACGCCAACCCGCGCGTGCATGGCGCGCTCCTGGTCGACCCGGCGCACCCGCACCACTTCCTGTATGAGGACGGCACCTGGCCGTTTGTGCTCGGCTACGAGGCCAACTGGCTGTGGGCGCTCGGTTTCCTGGAGGACGGCGAAGCCCAGTTGCGGCGCTTCTGTGAGCGGATCGCCTCATACGGCTACAACCACATCTTCGTCAACACGTACGCCCACGACACCCGATGGGCCCCTGGGAAGAGCCATGCCGAAGACTATGGTCCGCCCCCCATGTACGCCTGGGGAGGCACGAACGAGGCGCCGGACCACCTGCGCCTCAACGTTGCCTACTGGCGGAACTTCGACGTGATGATGCGCGCGCTCATCGACCACGGCCTGACGGCGCACCTGTACCTCAAAGTCTATAACAAGGAGGTCAACTGGCCGAGGGCGCGCTCGCTGGCGGACGATCTCTTCTTTCGGTATGTGGTCGCGCGCTACCAGGGCTACTCGAACGTCGTCTGGGACTTCTCCAAGGAGTCGTACAACGAGACCGACAAGGCGTACTGCGAGAACCGCCTCAGCTTTATCAAGGCGCACGACGGCTACCGGCGGCTGGTGACCGCGCACGACGACTGGGCGCTGCACTTTGACCAGCGCTTCGGCGGCGCCCTCGATTTCGTCACCGACCAGAAGCACGACCACTTTGCCGAGCGGGTCATCCAGCTCCGGCGCCAACTCCGGCCGTGCCCGGTGATCAACGAGGAGTTCGCCTACGAGTGTGGCCCCGGCGGCGTGGAGGATCTCTCGTACCACCCGCGCGTGCGGCACACGCCGGAGGAGCACGTGCTCCGCTCGTGGGAAGTGGTCTTCGGCGGCGGCTACCCCGGCTACTACTATCTCTACACCGCCTGGGACGTGGTGCGGCCGGACGACCTGCCGCCCGGCTACGCGCTGCACAAACGGCTGGCTGGCTTCATGAAGGCAACCGCGTGGTGGGAGCTAGAGCCGCACCCGGAGGTGGTTGAGCGCTCCACCGCCCGCTGCCTGGCCAAGGTTGGGAGGGAGTACCTGATCTTCAACCGGGCAGAGCACGGCCCTCAGCGTCACTTCGACGAGCGAACGCAGGCCATGATTACGCTGCCCGGACTTCCTCCAGGGGCAGTGCTCGCCGCCGACTGGCTCCAACCGCTCACCGGCCGGCGCGCCCAGACGCAGGTCCAAGTGCGGCCGCGCTTTTCGCTCGTGCCCCCGTTCGAGGGCCCTTACGTCGTGCGGCTGCGATGACTGGCGGCGTGCACATCGATTGAGTGACCTGCTCCGGTCTCAAGGTGACGGAAAGGCCTTGGGACCTTGGGAATCGCCCGAAACCCCTTCACATGAGCGCTGCTGGGTGGTAGAGTTGAATCGGCAGCGTGACTGGTCTACGGTCGCCGGCTCGTCGCCAGACGTTCTATGTGTTTGAGCAGCAGGAAGGGCTGGACTGCTCCAGCAACTCAAGCAGCTCCAGCAACTCAAGTAGACCCAGCGGCCACCGAGCGGCTCGGGACGCCGGTGGTACACGTTGCGTACCTGGCGCAACGCACGCATCGCCTACCTAGCTGCAGCCCCGACCATCCGACAACGGGGCGTCCATTGTTGCCACTCTTCTGGCGGGCGACTTTCACCAGGACGCTGCCGGTTCTGTCCCAGACGTGGGTGCAAGCGATACAAGCGACACGTCGCCAGTTACATCCAGTTACATGGAGGTGTGAAGGATGTTTTTCACGATTCGCTGCGAAGCCGTTCCAGGGAAGCTCAATGACCTGGACCGCTGGCTCAACGAGCGGGCGACCCCGTTCTGGACCAACCAGCCGGGCGTCAAATCCTTCCAGGTCTACGGGGATGTGCTCCTGGGGTATCCGGAACGCACCATCATGATCGAGGTCGAGGACATGGCGAGCCTCCAACGGATCCTCGATTCGCAGGACTACGCGGGTGTCCGGGATGAGTTCCTCGGGTTCGTCACCGAGGTAGAGAGCCAGATTCTGAACCGGCGCACGCATCACCAAGCCGGCCAAGCCGGCCAACCCGGCCAGGCCGAGAGGGGGCAGCAAGCCCGTCGCTAACCTGGGGCGCCATCGGCCGCCATCGCGGCGGCCGATGGCGCCGAACCCGCGAATTCCGCCCCTTCCGGCACCGGCCGCAGCGCCGTCGCGAGCGAATGGTGTGGATGCTCGGTGTAGTCGTCTGGGCGTTACGCTTGGCGTGCTGAGGCCGTCCTACTTCAAGCGGGACGCCTTAGCTGCGCAAGAACTCGTTGATCTTCGGCTTGAGCTCGGCGATCATCTGGGCGGCGGTCTTCTGGCCGTTACGCACGGTGTTGTAGGCGTCGGCGTAGGCGCGGGTGATGTCCGTGAACTTGCTGACGTACGGTGTAACCCGCAGGCGGCGCACCCCCTCGGCGTAGAACGCGCCGTTCTCCCAGGGTAAGAGTGGCATCGCCTTTTCCATGTCGGCGAGCGTCGACTTGTGCCAGGGGAGGGAGACGTGCGTGCCGAGCATGATCTTCTCGCTCTCCTTGCCGGCCTGAAAGTTGGCGAACTCCCAGGCCGCATCCTGGTGACGCGAGCCCTTCAGGATGTGCACGCCGACCGCCAACCCCCGGACGATTCGGCCGGCCCGCCCTTTAGGCATCGGTACGTTCCCCTTTTCGAAGGGAGCGGGGACGACGTGGGGGCCGAGCGAATCGTTTGGCTGGAGCTCGATGGCGCACCGGCCGGCGCCGAACGCCGCGCCCCACGATGAGGAAGGCGCCGACGAAAACTGCTGCCACTCCTGGTCGGTGGGAGAGATGCCGTATTTGGCGGTGAGGTCGGCCTGGAACTGGATCGCCTCGATCGCCTCCTTGCGGTCCAACACCGTCTGCTTGGCGTCCTTGTCCCACAGGTCGCCGCCGAACGGCCAGATAAAGCCGAGCTGAATGTCCAGGACTTCTTTGTTCCAGGTGGCGCCGAAGATCTTGCTGTCGCCGCTGCCGGTCGTCAGCCGGCGGGCGAGGTCGAGGTAGACGTCGAACGTCCACTTCCCCTCCCGCTCGTACTGGTCCGGCGTCCTCAGCCCCTGCCGGTCGAAGAGCACCTTGTTGAAATAGACGTTCTGCACGGACAGGTTGTTCGGCATGGCCCAGCGCTGGCCGTCGCGCTGCCAGTAGTCGAGCGCCGTGGGCAGGATGTCCGGCGCGTTCTGCCGGTCCTTCTTGAGGTACGTGTCCAGCCCCAGCAGGGCGCCGGCGTTCACCCAGGCGTGGTAGTCGCGCGGGTGCGTGTGGGTGAGGTCGGGGGGATCGCCGGCCGCGGCCTGGGTCAGCACCTTGTCTACCAGCGAGCCGGTGGGCACCTCGGACCCGAC
>JACQGX010000127.1 GCA_016199265.1 Chloroflexota bacterium
CTCCTGGAGCACCTGAGCGCCGTGCCGGCGGACCAGTGGCAGCAGGAGCGGGTCACGCTGCGCGCCAACCAGGAGCGCCAGACCAAGATGCGGCGCTTCCGCCTCCACCGCGACGCCTCTCTCGCCGCGCTCGAAACCCGCTGGCTCGCCCTTGCCCAGCCTCCCTGATGCCGGTTCTGCCTCGACTGATCACGGTGCTGGTCTCGCACCGCTTCAGTACGGTGCGGATGGCGGACCTGATCGTGGTGGTGGAAGGTGGACGCGTGGCAGCTACCGGCAGCCACACCGATCTGATGGCGCAGTGTGGGCTCTATGCCGAGTTGTACGAGCTGCAGGCACGCGCCTACAGGACCTGAGGCTATCTCCGGTGAAGAGGGCAATCGACGCGGCCGAACAAGCGGCCCGAACCTTAGTGGTGGCGCAGGAGCGAGAGTGGGCATCTCAGGACGAGACGCCGCCCGCCAAGACTCTGGCGACGATGCCCTAAGGCCCCAAGGCGGCAGACGTCGGCTTGGTCAGCAACGCCCCCAACTCTGGTCCGCCTTCACGTGCCGGTCAGCGTTCGATGTCTTCCTCAAAGTAGCGGAAGAGGTAGGCCAGGTTGTCCGGGTCGGGTTTCTCCGGGCAGTGCCTTGTTGTGTGAATGACCTGCACCGGCTAGGGTTTGTCGTCGGACGCGTCCGACGAAGCGGCTGCTCAAGAACGTCGATCGCGTTCTTGCAGCGGCCGGTAACATCATAGCCGCACCATGCCGGCTGACGACACGCTGCCGCCATCTCGGCTGTCCTATCCTCCCGGCCTTGAGCAGATTGTGCCCTACTTCCTGAAAGCATTCGGCATCCGCGTGGACACAGAGGGCCTGGACGCGTTGCCGCTCTCTAACAGGCAGCGCCTCGCAATCGCGAGGCCGCCAGAGCCACCAGAGGCGGTGCGCCTCGACCGGGTACTTCAGATCGTGCCCTTACGGGCTTCTGCGCCCTATTGACCGCATCGTCGTGCTACCGACGCGCGGTACCGCGCGCCTCGGCGGTTTCCTCAACGGCATCGTGCGGTTGAGTGCGTTGGAGGCCGATGTGCGGAGGCCTGACGCTGAGTACGGAAACCGGTTTTCACTGTTTACGACGACGACGCTGCACGAGATCGGACACGCGATCTTTGAGACGGCGCTCTCCGCCAGCCAGCAGGATATCGTGATGAGCGATTACCTGGAGACACTCGATGCGGGCGTCTCTGTGCCCGCCGGCGAACCCTCAGACCAGGGCACACAGCACCTTTTCATCGACTTCCTCGTGTCCGCGCTGCTCGGCTACGGCAGGCCCCCGCGGAGCGCAGGCGCATCTCGCCGAAGGATAGCGGCCTTTGGCTTGGACCTGTGGAGACAATGACCTGCGGATCAGTCGGCCGAGTCGTCCGTGCTCCACAAGGTCTGGATCGGCTGGCGATTATGGCGCCGCACCAGGCCAACTGAAACGAGATCGCTTAGACCCACCTGGTCCCACCGCCACACAAGGCGGCTGGGATAGCGCGGGTCCTCCGGCTGCAGCAGGACCCGCGTGGACCATGGCACGCCGTATTCGTCCTTTTCGTCTTCCGTAGACCAGATGGGTTTCTTGAGGGCACGCAGGATGCGACGGCGGAATGCGTGGTTATCGCACTCGACAACGGGGCCAGTCTCCTCCCACCAGACGTAGGCGATCTGGCCGCGTGCGTTAGCCAACCTGAAGGCGTTGTTCGGCCGCGTGTGAACAGCCGTAGACCCCGCAGTCCCGTTCACGGGCGACAGAGACGGAGTCTCCCGCCCCGCGTGAGTGTCAGCCTCAGCTTGCGTACGCGCCATCTGCGTCTCGCCTCTCAACTCCAGTATAACGCCGAGATCACACGAGACCAGCACGCGGCGGACCGAGGAAGAACGCACGCAACGAGGCGGTGTCGCCCCTGACAGAGAGTAGGGAGCGGAACAGGTGGCGCGGGCGCTGGCCGTGGCGCAGGAGCGGGGGTGGGCGTCAGCGGAGGAGGCGCGGCCGCTGTGGTGGAAGGTGGTTGGGGAGGTGGAGGTGGCGGCTGATCTGAAGGCGTCAAGGCCAAAGATGAGTACTGGACCGTATTGACCGCCTGATCGGCGAGAGCGGCACATCTGGGACATAGGAGCACAGGGATGAGGCGGCGGCACGCCTCAAGCGGTTGCTGGTGCAGAGCGCAAGGCCGCATCAGGGGTAGGTGTGCAACTCAGGGGCAACTGCTCTCCGCAGGCGGGGCGGCTACCAACGGAGGAAGCGACGATCCGCCGCTCGGCACTTCGACGTCGATCAGGCCCGCGCCGGCGGCCGGCGGCCGGCAGGCACCAGATGCCGGTGTCTTGGCGCTGGACGAGCAACACGTGCCCGTGCCGAACAATCACCGTGCACGCGCCGAAGATCGGCATACGTCATCCTCCCGGCGCCGCACCACGCACTCTCGTGGGTGCAACGTGTGCTGATGCTACAACGCTGACGAGCCGTAGCGCCATGGGGCACATGCTTGGGGCACACGCTTGGCTTTACCGGGCACCGTCCCGACGGCACTACAGATTTGCTCTGCGTGGAGAAGTCGGCCGGTTCGCCCTGGTGCTCGTAGGTAGCGAGAATCCGTGGTGGCGCCGACTCTGTGGGCACAAGCGCTTCTACCAGGCCACGTGTGTGCCGGATGTAACCAGTTGATCCGAATGTTCGGCCGCTCGCCTTGAGCATAGTCGAAGGAGCGCGCTCGTCCAGGTATCTGGAACTTCTGATCTCACCTGGCACCGTCGAGCGCTCATCCAGTGACCGTCTGATCGGCTATGCAAGTATTGACGTTTGAAGGCGCGGGCTTTTGCGGGGCGGTTCGCTACCGCGCGGTGTAAGATACAGAGTCCGTCGTGGCTTTAAGGTACGGGCGATCGGCTCGCTCTGCCTCGGCGATGGCGTAGACGGCTCGGACGGCGCCTCATGGAAGATTTGACGGTACGGCGAGCAACGGCGGGCGATATCGACTGGATAGTTGACCTCTCTTGCCGCGTGCAGGCCGCGCTGACGGCGGCCGGGAGCCTGCAACGGATTGGTCCACTTCCTCCTGCTATGGTCGAGGCCGCCGTGCAGGCCGGGCATGCGTACCTGCTCCAGACTCCCGCGAGCCGGCTGGGCAGTGTGCTCGTCGATCCTGCCGCTGCCTACGCTGCGCTGCCGCTCGTCGCATTGGGACTGCACACGCTGCCCGCTCCGCACTGGTATCTGCACGCGTTGATGCTCGAGCCATCGGCCCAAGGCAAAGGCCTCGGCAAGCGCTTTCCCTTGTTGGTGTTCACGTGAGGTCATCCGTTGTGGTCTAGATCAGTTCATCCGCCGATGGCGGAAGCTGTCTGCTCCCCCGAATCTGCAGGATGCTAATCCAGCCATCGGCGGCGTCGTAGCGGTAGTAGATAGCGTGGTGGGAGGGTCGCGTCAGGACACGGCGAATCGAGCGCGGCAAGCTGGAGAGTTCAGCGTGGATGCTGCCAACCCATGGGTACAGTTCGGGCCTCGCCGCTGCCCGCCGAACCGCTTGACGAATATCCGCCGCGAGCCGCGCCGCCTGTTCGGGCCCTCGTTGCCGCTCATGCCAATCGAGTAGCGCGTCCAACTGGTGTCGAGCGGCAGCGGACCACCGGAAGCGCGCCACCTACTCGCGGTCCAGTTCTTCCAGGAGTTCTGGAGGGACGCGACCCACGAAGCGGGCGTGCAGGTCGGCACGCACCGCTTCGTCATCGACAACCTTGCCAGCGTCTACCTCGGCGCTGGCCTCAAGCAGAGCACGACGGAGATCGCTCACGCCGTTCCCGCGCTGCATCTCGTAGTACGCAGCGATGTCGAGGATCACGGCCACCTCGACGCCGTCTTCAGTCACGACGCGGGGACGACCCGTTTCCGCTACCCGCCGCACGACTTCTGATCCCCGCCCAAGTTGGGCGATTGGTAGCGGTTCTTCGGCAAGCTCGTACTTTGCAGCCACGATCATTCTCCCTGTGCGGTAGCCAGCGTGCTCCCACATCTTAGCACGGAACCAAGCACAGTCTCCTCACATTGGTGGGGTAGGGTGACGCGTTCGCCCTCCCTGGTGAGGCTGAAGGCGGAGGCGCGCCGCATCTGCTGTCGGCACCCCTACGCGAGTGTGGGCACTTTCGCGGCCGTCCTCTGCAAAGCGGCGCGTCAGCAGGCGGTGGTACAGGCCACCCGCAGTGGTCAGTTCGGCCGGCGTGCCCTGCTCGACCACCCGCCCGCCGGCGAGCACGACGATTCGGTCGGCGTGCTCCACCGTTGTCAGCCGGTGGGCAATCACCAGTGTGGTACGCTCCGCCATCAGCCGTTCGAGCGCTTCCTGCACTAGGTGCTCCGATTCGTTATCCAGCGACGCCGTCGCCTCGTCCAGTAGCAGGATACGCGGGTCGCGCAGGACGGCACGGGCGATGGTGATGCGCTGGCGCTGTCCGACCGAGAGTTGCACGCCGCGCTCACCCACCTGCGTCTCATATCCCCGCGGCAGCGCGGCGATGAATTCGTGCGCGTTGGCTGCCCGTGC
This sequence comes from Chloroflexota bacterium, assembly GCA_016199265.1. GTDB lineage: Bacteria > Chloroflexota > UBA11872 > UBA12225 > UBA12225 > JACQGX01. The sequence continues at coordinate 4,570 of JACQGX010000127.1, forward strand.
CGCGGCCTCGATTTCCTCCGGTCGGGCATCCAAGCGACCGTAGCGAATGTTTTCCGCCACGGTCGCTCCGAACAGCACCGGTTCCTGCGGCACCAACGCCATCTGCGCCCGGAGCGACTCTTGAGTCACCTCCCGGATATCCTGCCCGTCCACCATGATTCGGCCGCCAGTCACGTCGTAGAGCCGCAGCAGCAGCGCGATCGCCGTCGTCTTCCCTGCGCCTGAGGGCCCGACCAACGCCACCGTCTGTCCCGCCTCTACTACAAGAGAGACGTCGTCCAGAACCGGCCGATCGTCTCCGTACGTAAAGGCGACGTGCTCGAACGCAATGCCCCCTTCCCCGATCACCAGCGGCGACGCGCCCGGCCTGTCGGCCACGTGCGGCCGCTCCACGAGCAGGGCAAAGACGCGCTGCGCTGCCCCCAGAGACTGCTGCAATTGCGCGTACAGGTTGCTCAGCCGGTTGATCGGGTTCGTCACCATCCCGAGGTAGATGAGAAAGGCTACGAGCTCGCCCGGCGTCAACCGGCCCGCCAGCACCTCCCGGCCGCCAAACCAGAGCACCGCCGTAAACGACAGAAAGAAGAACAGCCCGTTGGCCGGCCCCAGGGCCGACTGTGCCCGGGCACGCCGCAGACTCGCCGCCAGCACCTCCCGGAGGCCCGATCGGTACCGCTCGATCTCGTAGCGCTCGCGCGCGAACGCCTTGACGACGCGCGGCGAGCTGAGCGCCTCGTTGAGCACCGCTGTTGCCCGACCAAGCTGTTCGAGTGACTGTGTGGTAATGGCGCGAATGCGACGTCCGACGAGCACAGTGAGCCCGGCCGTGATCGGACCGACGGCAAGCACGATCAGCGTCAGGCGCCAGTTTAGGGTCGCCGCCAGGACAATGCTGCCCACCAGGGTGGCCAGTTGGGGCACCAACTGCAGGACAGAATCGAGTGTGCCCTGGCGCACCTGGCCGATGTCGTTACCCAGGATGGACATCAGCTCACCGGACTTGCGCGTGTCGAAGAAGCGCATGGAGAGCCCGAGCACATGCGCCGCCACTCGCTCGCGCAGATCCATCACCAGCCGCTCCCCAACGCCGGAGACGAGAAGGCTCTGTGCGTACCGCGCCAGCGCCTGAACGGCGAAGATCGCCACCAGTACCAGCGCTACCAGGTTGAGCTGCTGTGCGTCCCCGGCGACAAAGACGGAATCAATCATCTGCCGGATGCCGAGAGGAAAGACCAACTCCGCACCGGTCGCGATCAGCAGCAGACAGCCGGCGGCCGCTAGGCCTGGCCAATACGGCCACAGCAAGGCAAGCAGATGGCTCACGCGCACGGTAGGAACGGCAGAATCTGCCTCTCGTGGACGGCGCATGCGCTGCAGACGCTCGATCATGGCTCGAATCAGGGCTCCCTGACCTCCCACTCCGGCAGATTCTCCGATCGCTGCTGGGCCGGCACCAGCCGGAGCTGGTACAGCCACTCACTACCGACGCTATTGCCGCAAATCTCCACGCTGCGCATCGCAAGCGCCTCAGCAGCCACGCCGTAGCCAGCTCAAGCGAGCCGGCCACCTGTCCGACCAAGGCCTCCGAGCGCGGCGGAAGCGCCGCACCAGCGCCAGACGCCCAGTGTGAAATCCCAGGAGTTGAGGACGGAAGTGATTCGGCTGTCAGTTCGGCAAGCTCTGCTGCAGTGCAAGATTGCGGAGACGCTTATCCGAGGCGCAGATGGAGCTGAACGGCACCCGTTCCCGGCTGGGTCGTAGCCCAGCCGGGGACGACATCCGCCAAGCGCTCCTCGAGCTGCTCGAGCGTGTCGGCGGCTGCGCCAGACCCTGCGCGCACTTGGGCGAGGGCGGTGCCGAGCGGGGCCAGCCGTTCCTGCCACCAGACGTAGCCAAACTCGATGGGCGTCGTCGTGGCACTGGTGGCCGGGAGGCTGGCGGGTATCCCGAGCGACACGTCCCGCGGTGTGCGCACGACGGCCTGGTGAACGGCCGCTGCCTCGGCGTGCGTGATCTGGCGGCGGGCAGCCCACCGCTCGATCAGGTGGCTCAGCGCGGCGTCCACCTCTGGTGGAAGTGTGGGGTCGCGGTCGCTGCTGCTCATTGCGGTGCTCTTCCCTACCGTTAATCGTACTGAGGCTGCCGCTTCAGATCAGCCGGACGGTTGCGGCCAACTGCCGGCGGGCCCGGGCGAGCTGGTAACGGACGGTCCCCGCCGGCCGGCCGAGCAACTCGCCGATCTCCGCGCTCGACAACCCGCCGAGCGCCTGGAGCAGCAACACCGTGCGATGCTCCTCGGGTAAACGCCGAATTGCCCGGTCCAGCATCTGCAGTTGCTCCTCTTCTTCCAGACGCATCGCCGGCTCGTCGCGCGGATCGACCTCCCACTCCGCGTGCTGGGCGAACGCCTGGTAGGCCGCCGCCTGCGCGGCGTTGCGCCGGTACGCATCGGTGACCAGATTCCGGGCGACGGCGAAGATCCAGGCGCGCTGCCGGTGTGGCGCAACGTTGCAGATCTGCGAGAGGTTACACCACACCCGTACGAAGGTGTCCTGCAAGAGGTCCAGCGCAGTCTCCCGATTGCCGGTGCGGCCGAAGAGGTACGCGTAAATGGCGCGATGGTGCACCTCGTACAGCCAGCTGAAGCAGCGCTCCGGATCACCCGAAGGATCAACTGAGGCGCTGCCTTCGCAGTCGTTCTCTCCCATGCCGCATCGCCCGCTCGGCGCTATGCGCTGCTACTTCTCAACCCCGGCTTCTCCGTTCTGATCGTTCTCCTCGAGCGCGGCGATGGTGCCCAGCTTTTCGGTCGTCAATACTTGAATAACCGGGATCAAACCCTTGGGCGCGCGCAAGCTGCCGGCCAGCACGATCTCCGATATCTTCTGCCGGAGCAGTTCGGGCGGGACGTCGGGCTCGACGACGAACTTGCCGATGAGCACGAGCGTGGTCTGCCCCTCCAGGAGCTCGAAGAATGCCCGTGCGAACCGGTCCTTACCCTCGAAGAAGCGCGGCCGCCCGGAATAGTACATCGCCCGACCAGACAGCGTCGTCACGTACGGGCTGAGGGTGGCCTCGCTGTCTTTGGGCGCAAAGAGATCGCCCAGGGCCACGATGTGCCGGTAGCCCACCCGCTCTACCGGCGAAGTGACCACCAGGCGTCCAGTGGTGAGCAAAATGTCGTCTTCTCGGCCGCCCTGGTTGGCCAGGGCCTCGCCGCTCATCCTGTTTCCGCCGGTCACCACCTTCACCTCGGCACCCGCTACGTAGGGGTAGTACAGGGCCTGGCCTATTAGCCGGGTCATGCCTGCTCCGAGCGGCCCCTCGCTGCCCCGTGGCGCGACTACCTGCCCGATGGCGATGAGTTGCCGGTAGCCGACCCGTTCCACCGGCGAGGTGAGCACGAGCTGCCCCACCACCACCAGCACATTGCTCTCCTCGCCCGCCGGGTTGGCCAGCGCCTCGCCGCCCATGAGCGTCTGGCCCGTCAGCAGGCGAACGTGTTGGCCTTCGGGGATGGCGACGGTCGCTCCGGTGCTCGATATCGGAATGGTGGCGAGCTTTCCCGCGAGCGACTCCGGCACCAGCACCACGCCGACATTGCGAATCGCCGTGATGCGGTCCAGCTCCTCCGGCGAGCGCATCGCCGTCAAATCGAGCACGCCGAGGTTCTTGATCTCTCCGACGCCGCCCACCGCGCTGCCAACGCTGCTGACGGTGCCGCTGCTTGGCGGTTGGCTGCCCGGTTGATTATCGTTCGTGCCGTCCATCACAGGTGTGTCCTTTCTCTATCGGCCATACAAGAAAGCGGCGCCGGGCATGTTGCCCAGGTGCTCGTCGCCTTCGTTAGGTAAGACGAAGCAGGACACGAAACTGTTGGCAGCGCAGAACGAAGCGATTTGCCCAGGTGCAGGCGGGGTGCACGCAGAAGTACCGGCGGCATCCTCCGCTCACCCTGAGCGTGTCGAAGGGCGAACAGCCAGGCCCTTCGACACGCTCAGGGTGAGCGGAGCCACTCCGGAGGCTTGCCTGCACCCCGCGGGCGCTCAAGGGGCCCGACGCGTTGGTCGAACGCACGACTTTCGTCTATGCCGTTGGGCACCGACGCGCGCCCGCGATCGCGATGGCAGCAGCGGTTACGCTTCGCGTGTCGCCGCAGGCCGGCTGCGCCTCGTCAAACACGTGCTCGACGCCTCGGGGCGGAGTCAGGCGGGCGTCCGCCGGTCCTTCGGTCGTCATCGTGGTCATCGACTCATCTCCTCCTCGGTACCAGATGGTGCTGTATTAGATGGTCCTGCCGCCATGTCACGCATGCCGCGCACACCACCCGCACGGCGAGCTGGACGGAGACCCTGCAACCTACTTGCCGCCCTACCTGGCCCAATACTCGTCTAAGAGCCCCTGGATCTTGGGCGGCGCGACGGCGAGCGCCTCCTTGGCGGTGGCTTTGCCGTCCATGATGC
>JACQGX010000139.1 GCA_016199265.1 Chloroflexota bacterium
ATTCGGAAAGGAGGTGTGCCCCTCACCAACCAGCACCTGACGGTGCGCTGCGCTACACTCTCTCCGGCCAACGGGTGGCCTAATGATGGTGGCGGTCCCCTGGCCTAATGATCGCGGCGAACGACAGAGTAAGCCGAGCGCGTACGAAAGTGCGACCATGAAGAGCAACGTCCCAATCTCCATCAGGGACCTCCTTTTCGACCAATAGCCTGCGCCAATCCGCCGCACTCTCAGCATGCCAGGCGAACGTTACGAGCATGGTTGCGCAAGGTTGCGGCAAGGTTGCCGCAACTTCACTTGGTCTTCAGAACCGTAGAAGCCGGCCCTGGCCTTCGGGGATCAGTCAGAGTCAGGCAGGGCCGGCCCAGACGCACCGCCCCGCCTCAGATGCCGTCAGCGGGTGCCGCACACTGGGCCGGCCCTCGCCGTCGTGCGGTGACTCTATCAGACTCCGCACACGGAGCTAGGCGGCGATTGGGATCTGCTGCGACTTGACCTCTTCCCGTTCGGGCGTTGGCTTGGGAATAGTGATCTGTAGCACGCCGTCGGTGTACTTGGCCTTGATGTTCTCGGCCTTCGCCGTAAACGGCAGGGGCATGCGGCGGAAGAAGCTCCCGTAGCTGCGCTCGCACCGGTAGTAGTCTTCGGCCTTGACCTCGCTTTCGGTCTTGTGCTCTCCCTTGATGATCAGGTCATTCTGGTCAAGGGCGACCTGAATGTCCTCCTTCTTCATGCCCGGCAACTCCGCCTGGACAATCAGCCGGCCCTCCTTTTCGTAGGCGTCGACGCGCGGTGCCCATGCCGCCGGCACCTGCGCCAGCCGGTGCAGGGGCCACTCCCGGCCGGCGAAGCGGATCGGCCACACGTCGCTCCAGAACCGGGCCATATCCTGTTGCATCGTGTCAAACAACTCGAACGGGTCCCACCGGGCGAGCCCTCGCCCGTCAGTTCTTGCTGGCATTCCAGCTTTCTCCGTGGTAGGCGTGGTCGTCATCGCCTCGTTGTCTCCTAGTACCTCTATGGTCTTCATGGGTTCACGAGTTCCTGGGTGCTGAATAAAGAAGGTATCGTCTTCGGCGCGTTGCTCTCTCCTTTCTTGATGGGGTAGGTAAGGCCACTCGCGAGTAGATCCCCACCACGCATCTTTCCACAGCTTGGTTGCGGGGAAGGTTGCGCAGCGTCAGCGTTTGGCAAACGTCACGTTTCCTTTGGAGCGCGTGGCTACGGGATCGACTCCGTCGGGCGCGTGGTCGTGGATGTGCGCCGTCCGCTCGTGCTCGCGGCGCTCGGTCTCCTCATCCCAGCTCCTGTGGGCATGGACGAGACCGCTGTGGTTGTGCTCGTGACTGTGATAGGACACGCGGTGCTCGAACCGGTCACCCGACTCGTCGCCGGCGTGCACGTGCGACACGTGGTAGTGATCGTGGGTGTGGACGATCGGTGGATGGAAGTGTTCGTGCCCCTTGTCGCCGACAACTGTCTGTTCGACCGGTTTGACCTGCATGGAAACACGTTCTTTTACTGCTGTTGTCTGCATGGTTGTCCTCCGTTCTTGTTCCTGCATCAGGTGCCTGTCGTCGTGCCACGTCACGAAAGCGGCTATCTGGTGAGCCAAACCCGCCGCGCACCCGTAGCGCACCCACCGACCGACTCGAGCCAGACAGAACGCCCGGAGTCGGGGCACAGCGACCCAGCCACGTTGCCGGGGCAGCGTCGTCGTCTGGCGTCCCAGACAACTTCAGCCTAGCGCGCCAAGGTTGCCGGCATGGTTGCGGTAGGTCAACGGTAGGTCAACGGCGTAACTCGTTCGAACCGCCGACTGCCTCAGACACCGGCTGGCTCGCCGCTCATGCGGCGCACGAGCGCGAGGAAATCGCCTATGGGAAACGGCTTCTGCAGGAGAGCATCGGCACCTGCAGCTTGTGCCGCTGCCAGATCGTCGGGGAGCGCCGCCATAGCGATCACCGGTACTCGAGGGGAAAGCTGCCGCCGGAACTCGCAAATGAACGCCACTCCATCCATCTGGGGCATCCGTACGTCGATCACGATCAGCGCAAGCTGCTCGGATGCCAAAGAGGCAACGCACGCCAGCGCGGCTTCACCATCGGTAGCGGTTGCCACCGAGAAACCGTCGAGCTCCAGCGCGATCAGCAGCGCGTCGATCAGCAGCGAGTCGTCATCGACCACGAGGATGGTGCGACGATCTGCCATGGCAAAGCCTCCTCCGCTCGCGTGCACGCTACTTGCTCAAGCAGTGTCTGTCTTGTGACGGCACGGGCAGTGTAGCAAGCGTGTGCTACGCGGCGGTAGCCGGGCCATGTCGAAATTGGCGGGGCCGGGTACCAATCTGGTTACGGTTGGCCGCGTTTCTCTCACCGAGACGGAGCGGGGTGAGGCAGAGCGAGTAGGTTTACCTCATGTTTACCGGCGGCAACCCGCGTTGTTACCTCGGTTGTGTACGCTGGGTGTAGGTCTGCCTCTGTCGTGGCAGTCACAGCCATCACGCGCCAGAGGAGGTCGAGATAACGCCGGAAGAATTCGAGCGCATACGCCGGCACTTGGAGAAGACGCGAAACAAGGCAGCCGCCTGAGGAGATGCAGTATGTATCAAACGACGTTAGTCCCATTGGATGGGTCGCGCCTTGCCGAGCGCACATTGCCCTTTGCGGAAACGATCGCGCGCGCTGCCGGCGGCCGGTTGGTGCTCTTTCAAGCGGTGCCGGAGGTGGCCTTTGTGCCCCGCGCCGAGCGGGAGCTCCGCGCCGTCGCCGAGCGGGTGCGCACAGCCGGCCTGCCGGTGGAATCGTCCGTGCGCCACGGCGATGCCGTACAGCTCATTCTCGACGCGGCGGCCGCCTGGCGGGCCGACCTGATCGCGCTGTCCAGCCACGGCCACAGCGGCATCGGCCGCTGGCTGTACGGGAGCGTTACCGACCGGGTCGTGCGGCACGCCGCCGCACCCGTGCTGCTGGTGCCGGCCACGTGCGACCACCCGTGGCCGGACCGGCCGGATCGAATTGTCGTCCCCCTCGACGGGTCGCGCCTGGCCGAAGAGGCCCTCGGTCCGGCCACTGCGCTGGCCGGCCTCTTTGGTGCCGGGCTGCTGCTCGTCCAGGCGCTGGCCACCCACACCGTCGCACCACCCGATCTCGACTCGTCGTGGGCGAGCGATGGCGCGGCGGGCGCCACCTCCGGTGCCGCTGCCGACATCCAGGAGGCCGAGGACGTGGAAGCCGCGTTTACGGCCCAGCGGAACGAGGCGCAGCGCTATCTAGAGCGCATCGCCGGCCGGCTGCGTACCGGTACTCAAGCGGTGGAAGTCCAGGTGATGGCCGGTCCGCCGGCGGCGACCATTGCCGGAGTGGCTCGCAAGCGAGGCGCGGGCGTGATTGCCATGACCACCCACGGGCGCGGCGTCACGGCCGAGTCGGTCATGGGGAAAGTGGCCACCGGAACGCTCCAGCGCTCGAACATCCCCCTCCTGCTGGTTCGCCCCACGGCGGTGCGTCAGTTGGAGGCACAGCGCGAGGTACGGCCGGCGGAGCGCGTGCCGGAGCCGGCAGCGGCGATCGCTTCGGCGGCGCCAGGAGTGTCACGAGAGGCACAGGAGGAAGAGGGGCCACGCGTCGCCCTCGCGCTGAGCCGGCGTGACCTGGATCTGCTACAGCGCGGCGTCGAGCGCCTGTTGGGCGAGATCCATCCGGCCGAGGCGGTGTACGGGCTGATGACGCGGCTCAGGCAAGCGCGAGCCGCCGCCGATCAGGCCGCCCGTACCTCCCGGATCTAAGTCAAGGGAACCTAAACCAAGTCCAAAGTCGAAAGTCCAAGGTCCAAAGAACGTGGCATCTGGCGGTCGACTTTGGACTTTGGACCTGGGACTGTGGACTTGGTTTAGACTAAAGCCACGGTAGAACCCGCAGGGATCCTCACTTTGCACTTGGTGTAGAGCGGGCGGGCACAGTCAGCCGGCGACTGCGGCGATCGGCAGCGTGAAACGGAACGTGGTGGTCTCGTTGGGTATGCTCTCGGCCCAGATGCGGCCGCCGTGGGCCTCCACCAGCCCCTTCGTGATGTACAGCCCCAGGCCTAGGCCGGCCACCCGCTCCGCATGCGGCCACCGTGCCCGATGGTAGCGCGTGAAGAGCTGAGGCAGCTCCTTGGGTGGGATGCCCCTCCCCCGGTTCGTCACCGCGACCTGCACCTCCTCGGTCCGCGGCGCCACCTCGACCAGGATTTCCGTGTCGGGGTCGCCGTACCTGGCGGCGTTGGAGAGCAGGTTGCCCCAGGGCTATTTCTCTAACGGCTAGCCCGCGCGGGCGGTGTAGCGTGGTGGACGCTGCCCATCGGGATGAGGCAAGAGTCGCAGCCGGACGGGCGCCGTGGTGGCGTGGGGCGCCGTGGCGAGCCGTCGGGCC
>JACQGX010000004.1 GCA_016199265.1 Chloroflexota bacterium
CCAACCACCCGAACTCTTGGAGAAGGTCAAGGATAACCCTATCCGCTGGCAGCTCCTCGGCGCGTGGGCGACCGATATGGCCTTCTCGCTCCCCAAGGACGAAGACGTGCCGCTGCGTGCCTGGTACCGCGAGCACGGCCTGGATAAGAAGCCGGCGCCTCCCGCCGGCATGGACGCGATGGACCCGATGGCCGCCGGCGCCCCTCGCCGCGAGCAGCGTGTCGCCTCGACCGTCCACACGCGCATGGACGTGTGAACGACGGCGCGTGACCGCTGCCCAGATTGTGTGATCGGCACTTCGAGTGTTATAAACCGTTATGAACAAGGCACGCTATGCGTGTGGCGTTCAGCTTGCGCAATGGAGGTGGCAGATGGCACGTACTGCAGTGGTGCGAAGTGCATCGCTTGCGCCTGCGGATGCAGAACTAGTCGATGACCTGGCCGCGGAGCTGTCTCACGGTAGTTTCACCGAACTCACACGGACGTTGCTCTACACGTTTGGCGTGCCATTGAAGCAGCGCCTTGAAGAGCTTCGGGAGAGCGGCATCGAACCGAGCGAACGTCTCTTTATCACCCGCCCGACACCTGCCGATACCGAGGCGCAGGTACAGGACTTCTACGCTCCTTCTAGCTGGCCAGAGGCCGGGGCCCGGTCTCATTCGCCTCGCTAGCCCATCGAGCAACTGCTGTGGCCTGGTATCCCAAACGCAGCCACTACTATGCCGCCTGCAGTGAGCACGACGAGATCGAGCAGGGAGATATCTTCTGGGGTGTACCCACGCTTGTGGCACGCCATCCTGACCTCGCGGATGCTTTCCAGCAGCCGCTTCGTGATCTGCCACAAGCCGAAGATCTCGAGTGCCCGCCCATCTCGCGTGTGCTCAGCGGCGTGGGCCTTCATCGCGATCCCGTGATCGTCATGCCGCATACGTGTGACTTCTATGGACCTGAAAAGGGACGAGCCAACCGTGCGCGGTTGGTTGCCCGAATCCAGCGGATCGTAGGCTCCGGCGTTGGAGAGCCGGCCATCCTCCGATCTGGCAACGGCTACAACCACACGTTCTTTCTCCCCTCATGGGAAAGCCCAAACCGTGACCTCGACGATATGTTCGTCAACTTTCGGTTCATGACCACGGTTGACGCGGCGTACCTCAGCCGCAAGAGCCGGCTGGCCCGCCTGAGCCAACCGGCGCTCGTTGCCTTCCGCCGACGGGTGGCTCACTTTTTCACCGACTACGCACCGATGCCCAGCGAACTCAGCGCCGCTGACCTGCAAGGAGGTCTCGTGCGGCAGGATCGCGATCTTGTTCCGACGAGTCGCGTTCGCTCTGTGCTAGGTTCCACAGGCGGTCCAGTGTTGCGCTCTCTGTTCGATCCATCTGCTGGAGCCCGCGAGTCGGGACGATCAAACGGCGACTGATGTGCTTCACGTAAGTCAGGTAACACTTCCACGGTTACGTACCAGGAAGACCGCATCGGCACGACCGTTACTCGAACAAGGTGAAGCTCACTAAATCATGTGCGGTCCCGGCGGGCCGGATGAACAGAGCTACGTTTCGGTAGCGATTGCCCTAAGCCGCTCCAGCGCCGCCGCCCAATAACGCTTCATCCGCACTGCCTCGCCGGCGTCCGCCAGCTTGCTGTGCTGCACGCTTACTTGGGCTTTGTCGGCGCCCTTGTTGTAGAGGTGCACGTCGACATTTGTCCTTCCGTCACCCCACGTGATCCGTAGCGACTTGGGCGACGTCGCCTTGCGAATCGTGAGCGGCGCATCGAGCCAGCGGGCGCGCGCTGCGTCGTCGTGCCAGGCGTCGAACAGCGCCGAGGCGGGGACCGGCACCGTCTTGCTCACGCTGACGGCGTATCCGTCGACCATCTCGTGCTTCTCTCGCAGCCCGCGCGCCTGCTCGTACGTGACCGTCACCATCTGCTCCCACCAGCCGCCGAGCTCCGGATGCTGCTGGTGCAGATAGGCGACGATCCCCCTGTGGTCGAGTTGCTGCGCGCCGGCCCCGTCTAGCGCCTCGAACCACTCCGGCCAGGTCTTCCCCGTCTTCGCCCGCACCGCCTCGTCGCTCACACCTGTGTTCCGCTGTGTTCTCGCCATGCTTCTCCTCCCGACAGCATCAACGCACCAAACGTTTGCAGGAAGCGCGGTTGAACGAAACAAAGGACGAAGGACGAAGAGGGACGAAGGACGAAGATGGACGAAAACGCCGGTGGTCAGGCCGGTCCGAGGCGTAACGGCTAAGGGAGACCAGCAAACAGCCGCGCTACCGGATAGGAGAAGCCGGGCAGTAGCGGCGACTCGAGAGCGTCGCGGACGGTACGTATGGCCACCCGCTCCAAGGTATCGCCGGCACCTCGCCGGTATACCTCGACCAACCGCTGCCGCCAATCGACCAGCCAGTACTCCTGAACGCCCCGGCGGGAATAGAGCCTGAGCTTGATCTCCCTGTCTCGTTGCTCGTTGCTCGGTCCAGGCGAGAGTACCTCGACGACGAGATCGGGCGCGAGGTGAAACTTTCCGTCGTCGCCCAAGACGAGTGGAAGGCGTTCCTTTCTCGTCCACACCACATCCGGCGCCACCGCCTCCTCCACGGCAAAGACGACACCTGGCGCAAAGACCGCTTCGCCCTCGCCGGTCTGGTCGCTCCATTGGCTAAGCGCTAACGTCACCCTCGTACAGACGAGTTGGTGCTGATAGCTCGGCTGCGTCGACACGTATAGCTCTCCGTCGATGATTTCGTAGCGCTTATCGTCGAGTGGCTCCGGTAGCGCCTCCAGGTCGGCAACCGTCCACCGTAGCGTCGTGGCCATGCCGCGTGTCCTTCAGACACATGGTAGCGCATTGGGATTGCTGGGAAATCGTCTCCACGAAGATTGACAACCTCGCGCGCGCCGGACTACACTGATGCCTAGGCAGCCCGCCTGCTCGGGCTGCTAGCAATGACCCAAGGGCGCTGCGCAGTGACGACACCGTTCCTGCGCAGTGGCGGAAAGGAGGCAACGACGATGACTGTGCTCGCACGAGTGATACGTAGCCGGCGTTGCCAACCTGCTTTCCGCCCACACTGCGGCCACCTCATGGCTCCGGCGCAGTAATCGGTTCCCAACGCCGCGCTACGTGCCCACCACCGGCGGGCACGACCCTGACCGGTTTCCGAATTGGTGCGGTTAGTCGTCGTCCCTGATTCAGCGCGCCGTCGTGTCGTGCGTACGACGCACGCCGCGCGGCGGCGCTTCGGGACGCTGGGCCAATGCAGATCCAGGAGCGAATGGCGGTGGGAAACAACACGAAGCACCCCTCCTCAGAGGGCAGTAGCATTCCACAGAAAGACGGCGGCGATCGACGCGCGATCGCCGGCCCGGCTCCGATACGTCTCATCGAAGGGCTCGTCCTCGAAGCGAGCCGCGGGCTCTACCAGGTGCAGGTCGCCCCGGTGGCTGGTGGATTACTGCGCTGCACGCTGCGCGGCCGCCTGCGCAAAGAGCTGGTGTACGCGCACAGCGCGAACGCCCGACGCAACGTGCGGCAGGCCGGCGTCCGCGAACGCGATCCGGTAAGCGCCGGCGATCGAGTGCGTGTGCGCCTCACCGGCGAAGGCACCGGCATCGTCGAGGAAGTGGTCGCTCGCACCGGCGGTGCGTTTACGCGGCGCGATCCGCAGAAAGGTGAGCTGACTTCAATTGCCGGGCTCGATCAACTCATCGCCGTGTTCGCCGCGCGGGACCCGAGCCCCCACCTGCGCATGCTCGATCGCTTCCTCGTCACCGCCGAGGCGCAGAGCCTCGCGGCCGTGATCTGCCTCAACAAGGTCGATCGAGGAGTCGAGCCCTGGCTCGAGGTGCGGCTGCGCGTCTACGAATCGATCGGCTATCCCGTGCTGCGTACGAGCGCCGCCACCGGTGAGGGGCTGGAGGTGCTGCGCCGCTATCTGGGCGGCCGCACCTCGGCGTTCCTGGGGCCCTCGGGCGTCGGCAAGTCGAGCCTGCTCAATGCCCTCTATCCTCGCCTCGACCTACGCGTCGGCGACGTCAGCACGGCGACGCATAAAGGCCGCCACACGACCACCGGCACACGCCTGTGGCCGCTCGATGGTCCCGACGGCGGGTACATCGCCGACACCGCCGGACTGCGCGCGCTCGGCCTGGCGCGGGTAGACCTGGACGAGCTCGCCTCGTATTTCCCCGAATTCCGCCCCTACCTCGACGGTTGTCCGCTCTCCGATTGCACTCATCTGCACGAGCCCAACTGCGCCGTGCGGACTGCCCTCCGCCTGGGACGGATCGACGCCGAGCGCTACGACAGCTACTGCCGCATTCGCCGGGGAGGGCGCACCGCATTGTCGCTCGAAAGCCTGGACGAAGCCAGCTAACTCCCACGTCGAAGATTGGAGCCGAATAGCGGCTCTTCGGATTCACCCGAGTTGATTGAGCTGATAAGGAGGTTGGACATGTCACGGTTTCAAGTTCGCACGTCTGTTGTACATCCGCCTGTTGTACATCGTGCGCGCCACGATGCGTGGCGCGTCAGGAGAGGTTCATGTCGGATTTCCTCGAAACCACGACCAAACTCCCAGGGCTGGCACCCTTCTACTACGATCCGGCCACCGGCAAAGGCTGGATCACCGACGTCCTGTTAATGGTCAAGAGCGGCAAGGAGGCGACGGTCTACTGCTGCCAGGCCCATCCGTCGACAGGTGTCGACCTGCTGGCCGCCAAGGTCTACCACCCCCTTGGCTTTGGCCGGTCGAATACGCAGGAGGTCTACCAGGAAGCGGCGCTACGCCACACATTCGAACGAAAGATCCGCGTTCGCCGGTTCAAACGCGCTGCGCTCTACACCGAGGGCCGCGTGCTCCGCGAGACGCGGCTGCAGCGCGCCTTCGAGAAGAAATCGAAGAAAGGGCGCGAGGCCCAGAACACCTCGTGGGCCGGCTACGAGTACGAGACGCTCTGCCTGCTGCACGCCGCCGGCGCCGACGTACCCCGGCCGGTCGCCCGGTCCGGCTTCGCGCTGCTCCTCGAATACGTCGGCGACCATTCTGGCCCGGCCCAGATGCTCAGCAAGACGTCGCTGGCACGCGAGGAGGCGCGACCGCTGTTTGAACGTCTCCTGTGGAACGTCGGCCGTTGGCTCGCCTGCCACCGCGTCCACGCCGACCTCTCGGCCTACAACGTCCTGTACTGGCAGGGCGCGCTCAAGGCCATCGACTTCCCGCAGTCGGTCGATCCGCGCTTCAATCCTCACGCCCGATCGCTCCTCGTGCGCGACCTCCAAAACGTCTGTGGCTACTTTGCGCGCTACGGCGTGGCAGCCGATCCCTACGAGCTCGCCGACGACTTGTGGCTGCGCTACATGTGGGGCGAACTTGTATGAGCGGCACCAGAGATCACCGTGCCGAGTGCGCCTTTTGGGAAGACAGCGCACGGCTGGGCAGCGCGCAACACGACGGGCTCAGTGCGCGGACGAGGCAGTGGGGGCTCACTATCCAGCAGAATGCGCTGCGCAATCTGGGGCAACTGGCCCTACTGGACCACGATCACGCGGCGGCACGAGCATTCCACGAGCGGGGCCTCCAACTCGCTCGGGAACTCGAGAACGAGTTGCGGGTCCTGTTCGCGCTCCTGGGTGTGGCAGACGTAGCCATCCAGCAGCACGACCTGGTGGTGGCACGTCCGCTCTACCGCGAGGTTCTACACGTCGCCCGGCAACTCGATCACTGGTGGGCGGCCACCTCGTCGATCAAGCGTCTGGCCGGGATCGCCGCCGCCGAGGGCCGGCCGGTAAAGGCCACACGCCTGCACGCCGCCGCGCTGGGCCTGGACCGGCCCTCCTGGCTCGGCAAGCTCGTGGACATCGGAGTGCCCCGGCTCTACGCGCGATGCGAATATCCCTCCGGTGAAGAGGCGACCGGGCTCACTAAAGGGCGTGGCGGCAGCATCCCTACGGTGGTCTTGGAGTCCGGGCTCGGCGATAGCTGGGGGCAGTGGCAGCGTGTGCTGCCGCTGATCGCTGCGTTCGCGCCTGTCGTGGCCTACAGCCGTGCCGGCCTTCCCCCGAGCGATCCGGGGCCGCTGCCCCGCACCAGCCGCCTGATCGCCGATGACCTGCACGCGTTACTCTCCGAGCTGGCCGACGACGGATTCGGGCCGCCCTACGTGCTGGTGGGGCATTCGTTCGGTTGCCTGCCGGTCCAGTACTACGTCATCCAGTACCGCGACGAGGTCGCGGGGCTGGTACTGCTAGACGGCACCCACGAGGACTCGCTCGAGGAAGGAGAACGGCGTAACGCCCAACTGCCTCCAGAGCGGCGGGATGCCGGGACCAGATGGTTCGCCGGCGGCAACCCGAGCGAGCACGTGGACCTGGGTGAGAGCATGCGCCAGCTACGGGACGCGGGGCCGCTCCCTCCCGTACCAATCGTACACATCCGGTCGATGTGGATTGGCTCGAACTATCAGCCGGAGCAAACTGCGCAGCACGCCCAGCGCGCAAGAGACCTGCGCGAAGAGGAAGCGAAGGCGATTCGCCGCTACGGTGCCGACGTTCGGTTCGTCGTCGCCGATCGCAGCGGCCACTACATCCACGTCGATCAGCCCGCATTGGTGGCGGACACCGTTCGTGCTGTGGTCGAAAGTCTACGAGGAGTAGTCGCATGAGTACCATGGAGGCGCTAAATGCGGCAACAGAGCCGCGACTGAGCCAAACAGCAGCAGGAGATGTTCCTAGCATCCGCTCCTTGCACGATGAGGATCTGCCCGCCATCGTGGCGATCGAGAACCAGGAGTTGCCTCCCGAGCGTCACACGACCGTCGCCGATCTACGGCGCGACTTTGCCCCTGCGTCGGACCGGGTGGCGCTGCGGCTGGTGGCCGGCGATCCTGCCGCCAGTTTCCTCGAGGTCGTGGACTACCCAAACATCCCGCGCGACAAGGTCCGGTGTAGCCTGTGCCTGATCGTCGAGCGCAGGCATCGACGGCGCGGTATCGGCGGTCTGCTGTACCAGCATGCCCTGGCATTTGCTCAGGAACGCCAAACCGCCATGCTGCAGTGCCGGTTCAACGCCGCCACAGCTTCCGAAAGCGAGCCGCCAGCCGTCTTCCTGCGCTATCGCGGCTTCGCCGAAGTCGAATACGAGCGGCGCCAAACCTCGCACCTCGATCTGTCCACCTTCGACGCCGCCTGCTTCGCCGGTGCGATCGCGCGCGTGGAGGCGCAGGGCATACGCATCCTCGCCTGCGCCGATCTCCCCGACACCGTCGAGCACCGGCGCCGGCTCTTCGACCTGTTCGTCGCAGCCGAGATGGTGCCCCGGCGAACGTCCTTCGAGACGTGGGGGATAGAGCCCAACCGCTGGGAATGGGCACGGCAATCGCTGGTCGTGGCCGAAGCAGACGGGATCTGGGTCGGCTTCACACAGGTAGCTCCGCATAACCTGCAGGCCGGCGTCTGGCGCACGAGGCACGCGGCGACGCTGCCCGAGTACCGGAACCGAGGCATCGGCACGGCGCTCAAGCTGCGCTCGATCGAGCTGCTCCGCGCCCGCGGCTGCCGGATCATGCTCACCGCCAACCGGCTCAACAACGCGCCCATCCTGGCCATCAACCGCAAGCTCGGCTACATCCCCGGCCCGCTCGAGCTCACGTACGTCAAGGTGCTACGTGAGCCACAAGGCACGTCAACCGGGTGAAGCGGACAGGCTACGGCGGTTTCCTGATCTCACCGAAGCATCGGATGGCGCTCCGTCCCGACAGCCGCCAAGTACGGGCCCGAAGACGGGCACTCCGAGACATAAGTGAATAGATCATGACCGAGCTTTCTGCGCTCACCCTCAGGCGCGCCACGGCGGTAGATTTACCGGCCATCTACGTCGTCTTCTACGAGAACGAGGTCCGCGGCGAGCCCAATCCACCGCCTCCCGGCAATGTGCCGTTGTTCCTCAAACACGAGCTCGCGACCGGCGAGATGTGGGTGGCCGAGCGAGGCGGCCGCGTCGTCGGGTTCGCTGCGCTGCTAGCCCGTGGCGCGATTGCGTACCTCGCCGAGCTGTTCGTGCATCCAGATCAGCAGTCCACCGGCGTCGGTCGCGCACTGCTCAACCGCATCTTGCCGAAGGACGGCCGTGTCTGCTGCACCTTGAGCTCGCGCGATCCGCGCGCAGTCGCGCTCTACACCCGCGCCGGCATGCGGCCGCAGTGGACGAATCTCTGGCTTCGGGCAGACACTTCGGAGATGCGCCGGCTCGATCACGGCGATCTCCTCGTCGTACAAGCAGAGCCGGGCGATCCTGAGTTGGCGCGCTGGGATGCGACTGCGAGCGGCCGGTACCGTCCCGCCGATCACGCCTACTGGACTGGCCAGGGCGGCATCCCGCTCTGGTTCGAACGCGGCGGCCGCCGCACTGGGTACGGTTACGTCCGGCCACGCTCCGGCTCGCTCTGGTCTCCAGACACGACCACGGTCGGGCCGGCCGGCGCTGTCTCGCCCGGCGACGCGCGGGACTGCGTCTGCGCCGCGGCTGAGTTCGCACGGACACGCGCGGTGATGGTGCGGTTGGCCATACCTGGACCTCATCCAGCCCTTATCGCCTTGCTCGATGCCGGCCTGCGAATCGTGGATGTTGAGACGTTCCACTCGTCCGCGCCGGCCCCATTCATCGATCCCGAGCGCTACACCGGCTCGGGCGATCAGTTCTAAGCCAGAGGCTGTACTTGAGCTACGCCAAGGGGCTCGCATAACATCCGGTGCGCACGGCCCCCTGCGTAGGCCATCCATGGCTTCACGAGTCGAGAGGTTCTTCTTCCTGCGCGCTCTCCAGCCCTAGCAGTTCGGCCAGCAAAGCAACAGAGTCGCGCGCCTCGGACTCACGCAACTCCCTGATAGTCTGCGTATGGTCCTTGGTGCCCCGGTAGGTCAGCGCAGCGTACCGCGCCGCCGCGGCCGCACCGAATTTTCCGTGGATAGCGCGGATCCCCTCGAGTAGCAACTCCTGATCACTAATCTGATGCTCTTTCGTTGTCGCCACGTATTTCCTCCAGTAGTTCCTGGGGACCCAGAATCCGCATCCGGGCTTGGACAGCTCTTTGCAGGATGTTCTCAATGTCGCGGGCCCGCCTCAGCAATCGGTCATCCGTCGTCACAAAGTATGCCGCCCCAGTTGCGGCGCCGAGCGCCAAATGCACAGTGTCCCAGAACGTCAGGTCCAACTCGCGTCGCAGTAGTTGCGCTAGGTTGGCCGATTGCTGATCAAGCTGAGCCCGGCGGCGGCAGACCTGAAAGAATCTCGCCACAGCGTGACGAAGCGCTTGGTCAGGAGTGCGACGAACCTCGTGGCGCAACGCCCGCGAATAGCACAGTGTTAGGCCACCACGCTCTGCCACTTCCAAGATTTCGGCGAACGCCTGGGCCTCGTGCGCATTGCGGGCGATACGCATGTCGTCGAACGGCCGGAACCACACTCCTGTGTCGAGATAGGTCAGTGGTGGCCGGTCCGCAGTCGACGTCATCAGGGGCCAGCATACCAGAGTGGCTGGAGCTTGTTCCGAACCAGCGAACCGGGGCACTTGGCAGCGGCACTCGACAGCGCATCAGGCTGATGCGCTGCCTGCCGTCACCGTAGACGGTGGACAGGTTCCTCGGCTTGGTTCAACGTACCAAGTCAGGCCGCCCGCCGTACCTGTCCAGCGGCCTGGTGGAACTGCGGCAGGACCTCCCGCTGGTAGAAGCGCATGAAGCCTTCCTGGTCCGGGCCGACTTGGTGGACGTAGACGTAGTCGAAGCCCGCGTCGACATACTTCTGAATCTTGTCGACGTGTTGCCGGGGATCGGGGCCGCAGACGATTTCTGTGGCGATCTGCTCTTCGGTCACCATCGCCACGGCGGCCTTGAAGTGCTCCGGCGGGGCCAGCTCGGTGCCGAGCGGCCCCTTGAGGCCCGCGTTTGGCCACCATCTGTGCGCCGTCTTCCTCGCCTGCGCCTCGTCCGGTGCCCAGCAGACGGTCACCTGGCCGTATTTCGGCTTGCTCTTCCCGCCGGCCGCTTCGAACTTCTCGATCAGCTTGGCGTTGGGTGAGGTGGTGATCAGGCCGTCGCCGACCCGGCCGGCGACTTCGGCCGACTTGGGGCCGCTGGCGGCGATCATGATAGGCGGGAGTTGTTCGGGTAGGGTGAAGATGCAGGCCTCTTCGACGTCGAAGTAGAACCCGCTGTGGCTCTTGGTGCCGCCTTCCCACAAGAGGCGGATGATCCCGATCGCCTCCTCCAGCATCTCCAGCCGCACCGGCGGACTCGGCCAGTGAAAGCCCAAGATGTGCTCGTTGAGGCGTTCGCCCGACCCGACGCCGAGGAAGAAGCGGCCGGGCATCATCGCCGCCGCCGTCGCCGCTGCTTGGGCGATAATCGCCGGGTGGATGCGCATCGTCGGGCACGTCACTCCGGTGCCGAGGTGCAGGCGTTCGGTCGCCTGGGCGATGCCGCCGATCACGCTCCAGACGAACGGACTGTGTCCCTGCTGTGGCACCCAGGGATGGTAGTGGTCGGAGATGAGCGCATACGGGAAGCCCGCCTCTTCGGCGAGCCTGGCGTAGCGCACGAGGTCGTTGGGGGCGTGCTCTTCGCTCGAGAGGGAGTAACCGATCTGAACCATGGCTGGCGTACCTTTCGTGGTATCTGTAACGTCAACGTCGTGGCCTATCGCCTCCACTGCACGAGGCAAGAGCGATGCCGCCACGACTTGCACAAAGAGCGAATGCGCGCGATCATGTGGGAGACACAACATGCCAAGAGTCGTCGTTCGTAAGGGATATCGGTGCCTGCCGGGAAAGCGGCGCGAGCTGCTCGCCGCGCTGCAGCGTGTCGACGCCATCGCCGCCGAGGCCGGCTGGCCGCGGGGGCGCTACCTCTTCGTCGAGACGAAGGCGCCTGGGGAGCCGGATCTGGAAGTCGAGTTCACGTTCGAGTCGTACGCCGAGATGGAGCACTTGGAGCGGCGCCTGCGCGAGCATCTGGCGCGTGTGCCCAAGGACAGCATTGGCAGCGCCGGCCAGGAATTCCTGCTCGAGCCGAGCGCAACGCGCTTCCTCCTTGTCCTCGACGAATCGGCGCCCGCCAACCGCCGGTCCGAGCCGCCGGCGCGTTCCGCCGCGCGTCCGTCCGCACCGGCGACGAGTGCGCCAGCGGCGAGTGCGCCGGCGCGGGCGACTCAAGCGCCGCCCGAGGCGATCGAGGAAGCGTCTCCGGAGCCGGAGCTGCCGGCCGAGTCGGAGGGGCCGGCCGAGGTCCTGAGCCCGGCGGTCCTGAGCCCGGCGGAGCTCAGAGCGCGGCAGCTCGCCCGTGCGCGTGCCGTGCTCGACCACGCCGAAGCGACGGCCAACGTCTCGCCCGAGCGCCGCGCCAGCGAGCGCAAGATCATCCCCCTACCACAAAGACGCGAGGAGAGGGATGAGGAACGTTAACCGCAGAGACGCAGAGACGCAGA
>JACQGX010000154.1 GCA_016199265.1 Chloroflexota bacterium
GCATCATGGACGGCAAAGCCACCGCCAAGGAGGCGCTCGCCGTCGCGCCGCCCAAGATCCAGGGGCTCTTAGACGAGTATTGGGCCAGGTAGGGCGGCAAGTAGGTTGCAGGGTCTCCGTCCAGCTCGCCGTGCGGGTGGTATGCGCGGCATGCGTGACATGGCGGCAGGACCATCTAATACAGCACCATCTGGTACCGAGGAGGAGATGAGTCGATGACCACGATGACGACCGAAGGACCGGCGGACGCCCGCCTGGCTCCGCCCCGAGGCGTCGAGCGCGTCTTTGCTGAGGCGCAGCTTGCGCAGTACGCGAACGACGGGTACATCGTCGCGCGCAAGCTGTTCTCCGATGGCGAAGCAGCGGCGCTGCGCGACTACTACATGCGGCTGCGCGAGCGTGGCAGCTACGCCGGCGACTTCGCCGGAGTCAAGCGCGACGGCGTGCCGGACGACGTGCCCGATCCGCTCAAGAAGTACCCGCGCATGATCCACATGCACCGCTGGGACGAGACCAGCCTGCGCTGGATGCTCGACCCGCGCCTCCGTGTCGTGCTGCGGCAGCTACTCGGCGAGGAGCCCTACGCTGTGCAGACGATGCTGTACTTCAAGCCGGCGGGCGCCCGCGGCCAGGCGATGCACCAGGACCAGTTCTACCTGCGCGTCCAACCCGGCACCTGCATGGCCGCCTGGATGGCGCTGGACGACTGCGACGAGGAGAACGGCTGCATGCAGGTGGTGCCCGGCACCCAGGACCTACCCGTCCTGTGCACCGAGCGGGCCAACACCCTCGACAGCTTCACGGACACCACTGTCCCCATCCCGCCGGGCAAGAAGATCGTGCCGGTGGTGATGGAGCCGGGGGACGTCTTCTTCTTCAACGGCTCACTCATCCACGGCAGCCGGCCCAACCGCAGCACGAATCGCTTCCGCCGCTCGCTCATCGGCCACTACATCGCCGGCGAGGCGGAGCAGGTGTCCAAGTTCTACCACCCCGTGCTGCGCATGGACGGCAGCGTGGTGGACCTGGGCATCAGCGAGCGCGGCGGTCCCTGCGGCCGGTGGGTGGACGAGGACGGTGAGGTGGTCGAGCTCTTCGAGCCGGCCGCTCGGCCCGCCGGCTAAGCGCCCGCACGTCTCTCGACGTATGTCAGCGGGCTCACGTCGTGCCGGGCTGGACCGCCGGCCGGTTGCGGGCAGGCGACGTGCAGTTGTATCTGCGCCTCGGCGGTGGAGGTGACAGGACACGATGAGGTTGCTGCTGGCGGCGTAGCGCCATGGGAGCAGCGAAGCGCGCGCTCTCGGTAGCGTGGCGGTGTGGCGGAACTCTAGCAGCACCCTCGGGCGCATGGGGTTCGGTGGAGGCACGCGGCGCTATACTTGCGGAAACTAACGGCAGCACTGGACCGATAGAAGATGCGCAGTATCGACAGGTCGAGTACAGGGAGGGAGATTGCCGATGGCTACGCCAGCACTGGCAGTACCGCCGGGAGCGCCCGTCGAGGTCGAGTATCCGGAGTCTGATGGGCGCCCGATGGCCGAGTCCGACGTCCACTACCGGCGCATCGTCGACGTGCGCCACATGCTCGAACGCTACTTTGCGGACGAGCCAGCCGTGTACATGAGCGGCAACCTATTGCTGTACTACGAAGAAGGGGAGCCACGACTCTGTGTCGCACCGGATATCCTCGTCGTACAGGGTGTCCCTAAGGGGCTGCGGCGTGTGTACAAGCTGTGGGAAGAGGGCCGGGTGCCACAGTTTGTACTGGAGGTCACCTCACGCAGCACGCGCGGGGAAGACTTGGGGGCCAAGCGGGGGCTGTACGAGTGGCTGGGCGTGCAGGAATACTTTCTGTACGATCCGCTCGCCGAGTACCTCTCGCCGCCGCTGCGGGGCTATCGGCTCGTCGAAGGTCGCTTCGAACCCATCACGCCCGCATCGAACGGCGCACTGGTGAGCCAGGTGCTTGGGCTCGAGCTGCACCTGCGCGATGGGGAACTGCGCCTCTTCGATCCGCGTGCAGGCCGCTGGCTGCCGACGCCGGCGGAGGAAGGTGCTGCCCGCCAAGAGGCCGAGCGGCAAGCCGCCGCCGAGGCCGCCGCGCGGCAGCAGGCCGAAGCGCGCGCTGCTGAGTTGGCGGCCGAGGTCGAGCGATTGCGTGCCGCGCTCGCCGAGCGGCAGCGCAAGGCGGAGTAGTGCGGATAGTGCGGAGTGCCATAGGAGATACGTTGCATGCGAGTGAGTATCGCCGCGCCTGAGCAACCCGCCTCGGCAGAACTGGAGACGGCAACCGAACCGCAGCGCGAGCGGTCGAAGTGGATCACGCGGCGTCCCTGGCCACGCGGCCGCACGCGGAACGCGGCGCCGACCAACGACGAGGAGCTGGTGATCGATAACCAGACGTTCGTCGCCTGGCGCGTCTACCTGCGATTCCGCGATCTCGGCATCATCCATCCGATGAGCCGGTCGACCGAACGGGTCGTCAAGAGCGGAGAGCTCAGCGTGCGGCCACTAGATGCTCCGGTAGGTACCGAATATCTCATGGCCTACCTGCGCCCGAGCGTCCAGACGGTGCAGATTCGCAGCGAGGCGCGGGGCAACGATCTCGTCTACGATCTCCGGCTGCTCGACGGGTCGCTGTAGCCGGCCGGGAGGCTCGAATCCGGTGGTTGCATCGTGCCACCATCGTTCTGTCCGAATCGCCCGCACGTCGCAGCCAATGCGCCATGCTCGTGTGGTGTCATCGAGGGCTGATGCTAGCCAGCTCGTCGCCAGGACTGCCAGGCTGATGGACAGCGCAGGTGGGAGGACGCACCAGAGCCAGGCGCCGCGAGTGAAGAGGAGCGGGTCATTGAATGCCCAGCCGAGCATCGCGCCCCAGCTCTTGGTGGCGGGATCGCCCAGTCCAAGAAAGGCGAGTGTGGCTTCGGTGAAGAGGGCGAGGCGTACGGTAAGGACGAACTTGGCCGGCATGAGCGTGTACGTCGCCGGGAGGATGTGGCGGCGCGCGACGTGCCATTCGGTGGCGCCCAGCGCGCGCGCCGCTTCGACGTGCGGCGCATGGCGTACCGCGAGGACCTGCGCGCACACAATACGAGCGAACGCCGGCCAGCTCAAGGCCACGAGGGTGGCGGTAACGGCGCTCGCGCTCGGGCCGGCGAGCAAGAGCACCAACATAGCAAGTAGCACGATTGGCAGCGCGAGGAGGAGGTCGGCCAGCGCGACGATAGGGCCTTCGGCGCGGGGCCAGAGTCCGGCGGCCAGGCCCAGGCTCCACGAGAGCAGCGTCGAGCTGGGTGCGTGTCTTGGCGTCGAGACGCTTTATGGCCAGGTTGAGCACCGATTCTCGTCGCCGGCTTCGTCTAGATCGCGCGCGTCGACGCCGGCGGCTGGTGCGCCGGCCGGGAGTACCCCCCGCGCGCGCGTCGTCTAAGTCGTCTAATCGGCCGCGGAGCAAGATGTGTAGGTCCCGTTGTGGCGCCGGTACAGGCCGGTCCCCAGCACGCTCGCCGCGGTGTGTTACCTTGCACCACCACAGGATGCTTGGACAAGCTACCGCAGTCGATCACCTGGAGGGATTGCGCGCCTTTGTGCATCAGACGCTGCTGGCCACCTCGCCGCTGACACCGTTCCAGACGCACCGGCCGCGCCGCGCGGTGGATGGAAACGTCGTGTTCATTGCCGGCGAGCAGCCTGGGCCTGACTACAACGTGGTATCGGTGCTCGGCGCCGAGCCGGCGCAGCGCGTCTTCACACTGGCGGCGGAGTTCTTCCACCTGCCACCGGCGCACGTTCTCAACGCGTCGGCATTCGGCGTGGAACTGAAGGCGGAGACAGCGACAGAAGTGGAGGCGGCGCTGCGCGCGCTGGGTTGGCGGCTGGAGGAAGAGGAGCCGGCTCTGGTGATGGCGCCGCTGCCGGACAACATCCCCCAGCCGCCCGCTGAGCTGACGATCCGTCGCGTAACCACCGAAGAGGAATTGGCGGTGTGGCGCACGGTCAGCCGGACCGGCCCACGGTGGGTCCCCTCAGTCACGGCAGCCACGGCCCCTGGAGTGGCCGTTTTTCTGGGCGAGGTGGACGGGCACGTGGTCGCTACGTCGCGCGTGGCGTGTATGGGCGAGCCGCCGCTGCGCGTGGCGGACATCAACGGCGTGGTGACGCTGGAAGCGTATCGCCGGCGCGGCTACGGCACGGCGATGACCTGGGAGACGGTGTGCGAATCGTCAACGTGCTCGTGTACGAGGACGTGCGCGACACCATTCTCGTCGGTTGGAGCTACGGTGGCGTCGCGCCCACGGCCGCGGCTGAGCGCGCGGCCGAGCGCCTGGCCCACCTGGTCTATCTCGACTCGTTCATCCCCCAACACGGCCAGGCGTTCCAAGACCTGTTCGACCCGGCCGTTAACGCCCGCTTCGACGCCGCGGCGCAGGCGTACGGAGAGGGTTGGCGCGTGCCGTTTATAGACCCCAACGTCAATGACGGTCGGCCGCGCACTGCCCTGCTGGTAGCGCCGTGCAAGCAGCCGCTCTCGCTGACCAACGCGGACGCCGCGCGGCTGCCGCGCACCTTCATCCTGTGCACCAGGAAGGGTGAGGGCCCGATCGACGCCGCCATCCGCGCCGCGGCGGCGCGCGCCCAGGAGCAGGGTTGGCGCTACCGAGAGCTACCCACAGGGCACACCGCCGTGTGGACCATGCCTCGGGAGGTCGCGGAGTTGCTCGTCGAGGCGGCGGCCCTCCCGGCGGCTACTGCTGCTCCCGCGACGGTTGCCACGGGGGTTAAGGAAGCGGCGGGCCTCACGTAGGTCGCGCCGGCGCCGGACAGTCTAACCATGCGTCCACCCGCTCATTCGCGCGGTGCACCGCCCATTTGGATGCCGTGCCTCCTCGCCACCTCCGCGATCCGGGGCAGCAGAACTGCCACGTCGGCTGGACCGGCAGAGGGCGCCGCCAAGAGTGCGGCGACCTCCTCGAAGTAGCGCTCGATCCCTGCTGGCGACGTGATCTCGAGAAACCTCGCCGGAGCAGAGCCGGGATTGGAGAAGCTATGGGGAACGCCCCTGGGCTTGACCACGTGCGAGCCGGCAGACGCCGTGATAGCGCGCTCTCCAACGCGGACCTCCAGCTCCCCTTCCAGCACAAATGTCAGCTCGTCCTGGGCAGCGTGGATGTGCGGCGGAGGGCCTTGAACTCCCTGCCCCGCCGTGTATTCGATGAGCGTGTACGCGCCGCCAGTTTCCAGTCCCGTCGCCAGCACCCGTAACCGATTCCCAAGGAACTCAATCGTCTTGACGGACGCGTTGCCTTCTCGTTCTCCAATTTCGGTCGTGGTCACGGTCTTTCCCTTCCCGTCTTGTACCAGCAGTGTTTCTGAGCGCTACGCCGTCGCCGGCGCCGCACCCATTGGCGAGACGCCGGCTGGCGCTGCGCTGGCCGCGCGAGCGCGCCACACCGCCCATGTGCCGCTTGCGGTGATCACGAGGTGCACGGCGCTGAACCCGAGATAGAAGGCGGGATCGACGTAGCCACGCGTGACGTAGTACACGTCAAACTCAGCACCGCGAATGAGCTCGAGCGCGAGCACGGTGTAGGCGAGCACCAGGTTCTGCACCGGTCGGCGGGCCGCCACCAACAGCGTGGCGCCGACGACGCCGGTCTCCAGTCCGAAGAGGAACATCCAATCCAGGAGCATGCGGAAGGCGACGCTATCCGGCCTCGCGTCCAACCCCGGCGTGACCAGCGTGAGCTGCGATCCGTTGATGGCCGGGATCAGCCGAATGGTGAGCAGCACGTAGAACGCGCCCACGATTCGCATCCACCACGCGAGCGCCCTGGGAGAACGAGTTTCGCTCATCGGCGTCGGTGCCTCCTCTCTGGCCTGCGGTTCCATCTCAGCGTAGGACTCGCCGTACCAGAAAGCAATCCCAGAAACCTGGGATTGTTCTGGCACTGGCCAGCGCTCAGACCAAACCAAAGCCAAGGTGGAACCCGCAGGCATTCTCACTTTGCACTTTGCACTTTGCACTTTGCACGTGGTTTAGGAGGCATACTGATGACCGAAGGGCCATTCCATCGCGCCCAGCAGGACCTGATCGCGCTGTGCTACCGCGGCCTCGACTCGGCCGCGCTGCGCCGCGAGCTCGCCCGGTGCCTGCGGCGCGCCGTGCCGTTTGACGCCGCCGCATGGGTGACGCTTGACCCCGCCACGCTGCTCCCCACCAGCGCCGTTCTGGTCGACCTGCCCGCACGGGACTGCGCCCCGATGTTCGAGAACGAGTACCTCCAGGACGACTTTAATAAGTTCTCCGACCTTTCCAAGCGCCAGCCGCCGGTTGGCGTCCTGGGCGAGGTGACAAAAGGCGCACTGGCACGCAGCCGCCGGTACGGCGAGATCCTCGCGCCGCTGGGGCTGGCCGCGGAGCTGCGCGCTGCCTTCGTCGTCGATGACGCGTGTTGGGGCGCCGCGGCGTTCTATCGACGGCCAGAGGGACCCGACTTCAGCCCGGCCGAGGCGGCGCTCATCGCCGCCGTCGCCGAGCATGTGGCCGAAAGGCTGCGCCGGGCGCTGCTCGTCACGGCCATCGACGTGGAGGAACTCGACAACGGACCCGGGTTGTTGGTGCTCGACCGCGACAACGCCGTGGCCTCCTCGCCGCCCGCGGCCGCGCGGTGGCTGGCGGCGCTGTTCGACGGCGCCAGCCCGGAGGAATCTGATTCGCGCAGGAAACGGCATCTGGTCAAACTGGGTCGGACCGGCGCACCGGTCTCTCCGACCGGTGCGCCGCTGCCACATGCGGTGTACGCGGTGGCCGCCCACGCGCGCTCGCTGGCGCAGGGTGCGGGAGCCCATCCAGTGAATGGGCAGCGCGCACCGGCGCGCACGGCGCGACTTCGCGTGCGGACGCGGTCGGGCGCGTGGCTGGTGTTGCACGGCTCGCAGTTGACTGGGCCTGGCGCCCAGGCAGGGCAGACGGCGGTGATCATCGAGCGCGCGCAGCCGGCCGACATTGCACCGCTGATTGTGCAGGCGTACGACCTCTCCGAACGGGAGCAGCAGGTGGCGCAACTGGTGATGGCCGGCGAGTCGACCGACGCCATCGCGCGCACGCTGCACATCACGCCGCATACGGTGCAGGACCACTTGAAAGCGATCTTCGCCAAGACGGGGGTGCGGAGCCGCCGCGAACTGGTTGGCCAGGTGTTCTTTCAGCACTACCTGCCCCGCCTGCAAGCCGGCGCGTCGCCAGGCGTCAACGGCTGGTTCGCGGAAGCCGGCGGCGCTGCCCGAGCGCACTAACCCGACCAGTAGTCCTCAAACAATGGCCGCTCAGCAGGCTCAGTTCGGCGCACTCGTCGGCGGCGCCGTTGCCTTGGCGGTAGTCGTGTGCCTCGTTCTGGCGCGCCGCCGCCTGGGCGTGCTGAACGCGGCCGCTTGGCTGGTCACCTGGGGCGCGCTGGTGATGGTGGGCGAGCATCCTCAGTTCGCCATCTCCTTCACCGTGCCGTTCGAGAGCCTGGCGCCCGAGGCGCGGCAACTGACGTTGATCCCGCACGCCAGGATTCACTTCTTCATGGCAGGCATCAATGCCCTCGTCGTCGCCGTGCTCTTGTCGGTGGTCGCGCACACCCTTCTGCGCGAGGGTCGGCGCGCCGGCTGGTACGCCGTTCTCTTCGCGCTGCTCTTCGGCGGCGCGTTCGAGCTGGTCGCCGGAGCGGCGTTCGATGGGTTTGTCGAGACGATCAGGCGGGCGGCGTTGGCGAGAAAGGTCGGGCCGGTAGAGCTCGGCGTATTCGCCGTCGCCGGCGAGCAGTTCGGCGTGGGTGCCCTGCTCGACGAGCCGGCCGTCGCGGAGCACGACGATACGGCCCGCGATGCGGCACGAGCCGAGACGATGGGAGATGAGCACGAAGGTGCTCCCATGTGCTGTGACGAGCAGCGCCGACCACGGCAGCCATGCATTCCACACATCGCGTGCACTGGCGACCGACCTGGGAACGTATGCAGGCGTATCGATAATGCTGCATCTGTCACACTTTCAGGGCTAATGGGATCTGCCGATTTGCACGTACACAGCGCCTGGAGCGATGGCATGGCTTCGGTGCGCGAGATCATGGAATTCGCGGAGGCGCACACCGATTTGGACGTGCTGGCGATTGCCGACCACGACCAGATTGGC
>JACQGX010000022.1 GCA_016199265.1 Chloroflexota bacterium
CCCTCAGATTGCCCTTACAGTAGGCTATCGACCAGGTACTCGTCAAGGGGTCATTCAGGTACAATACTGTTCGTCAGTGGCACGGGACGCCGCCCTCACCCCCGGCCCCTCTCCCACGGGGAGAGGGGCCGCTCACAGGGGTAGGTATCGCGGCGGGGCGCGGGTGCCCGGCGACTAATGAACGTTAACATATTAATCCGGTATAATAGGTTGATGCGAGTTTAGGCTGCCTACCTGGTAGGCGGCTACCAGGAGGAGCCTGTGATACGCCAGCGACGGACGATTGCCGTGACCGACGAGCAGCGGGTGGAGCTGCGCCTGCTGCGGGACAAGGGCGCCAAGCCCTACCTGCGCGAGCGCTCGGCGGCCATCCTCAAGGTCGCCGATGGTCTGGCTCTGACCGCAGTAGCCCAGCACGGACTCCTGCGACCGCGCGACTACGAAACGGTTGGCGAGTGGCTTGACCGCTTCGAGGAGCGCGGGGTCAGCGGGCTCTCCATTCTGAAGGGTCGCGGGCGCAAGCCCGCTTTTTCCCCCTCAGCACCAGGACGCCGAGCAGGCGAAGACCGCGATCCTCAACGTGGTCCGCCGCGACCCTCGCCTGTTTGGCATCGAGGGCACGCGCTGGAGCCTCGATGCCATCAAGCGGGTCTGTGACTTCCTCGGCAACATCAGCCAGAGTGGCCTCTCACAGTTGCTCGACCGCCTCGAAATCAGTTGGAAGCGCTCCCGCGAGCACGTTCACCGTCCGGATCCCGACGACGAGGCCAAGCTGGAGGCCATCTTCGGCCTGCGCGACAAGGTCCGAGCCTCGAATGGCCGCCTGGCGTTGGTCTACCTGGACGAGGTCACCTACTACCGACAGCCCACTCTGGCCAACGCCTGGGAGCAGTTCGGCAAGCAGGCTCTGGCCGAGCGCAGCTATCGGTCCGACACCGCCACCCGGGTCGTCGCTTCGCTCGATCTGGTCACCGGCCAAGTCGTCCATCGCCAGCGCAGCAAGATCGGAGTGCTCGATCTGGTGGGGTTCTATCGGGATGACCTGCGTCCAGCCTATGGCCCCGCCGAGCGAATCTACGCCGTCCAGGACAACTGGCCGGTGCACTTCCATCCCGACGTGCTCGTGGCCCTTGAGGAGCAGGAGCACTTGTCGCGCTGGCCGGAGCACCGTCCCAAGCACTGGCCGACCGAGCCGAGCCAGGAGGCTAAGCGGAAGTGGGGAGACCTCCACCTGCCGATCCAGTTGGTCAGGCTGCCCACCTACGCCTCCTGGCTCAATCCAATCGAGAAGGTCTGGCGAAAGCTCAAGCAGGAGTTGCTCCACTTGCACCGCCTGGCGGACAAGCTCGACGAACTGCGCGCCGAAGTCGTCAAGTTCCTCAACCAATACGCCTTCGGCTCGCTCGACCTCCTGCGATACGTCGGCCTACTTACACCGGATTAATATGTTAAGATTCATTAGTCGCCGAGCACCCTCCCCGCCGACACCTACCCCTGTAAGCCCTTTCCCCCTCCCCGTGTCGGGGAGGGGGTAGCCGCTCCCCTTCTCCGCGTCGGAGAGGGGGTAGCGGCACATTCCGTCACGAGGGTGAGTTCGCGCGACCTACCTGACGATGAGCTTGCCGACCATGCCGGCCTCTTTGTGGCCCGTCACCGAGCAGAAGAACTCGTACTCGCCCGGCCTGTCGGCTGTGAACTCCAGCTTCGCCTGCTGGCCTCCCTCGATCGTGGCCGTCGCCAGGTTCAGACCGGCGATCGTCAGGTTGTGGGGAATGCGACCAGCGTTCTGGAAGGTGATCGCCACCTTCGCGCCCCTGGCGACCTCGATGGTCGTGACGTTGAACTCCATCTCCTTCGCCGTCACCGTGAGGCTGCCGTCCCCGGCCAGGCGCGCCGTTCCACCGGCCGCGGCCGCCGGGGCCGCCGGTTTGGCCGTGGTCGTTCCCGTCTGACCGGTCGAGCCCGACGCTGCTCCCGAGCCGACCTTCACGGTCAGGCTCTTGCCGAGCGGTTGGAATGGCACGCTGGCCCGCATCGGCGTCGGGAAGCTGCTCAGCGCGAGCTGGTACTCGCCTGGCTCGGCGAAGGTGTAGTCGATCACCTGGTTCCCCATGTGGGAGTGGAGGTTGGTGGCCTGGTAGACGAGCAGCCCGTCCTTGTAGATGTTGAGGTAGTTGTCGGTGTGTACCACCGGCTTCCCGTCGGCCGGGTTCTTCAGGCCAAACTCGATCCTGGTGAGCTTGCCGGCCCGCGGATCCGGCCCCACCGACAGGCCCAGCTCGGCCTTCTCGGCGAAACCACCGGCCCTGGCCTCGAACTGGAACCCCGCCGTCAGTCCGCTCTTGATCGCTTCGGCGTCTTCCTTCGGCGTGTCCATCGTCGCCTCGGCTCTGGCGTCGACGGTGTAGCTGCCTGGCTTGAGCGGGCCCACCCAGAACTGGTGTACGCCGAGGTGCTCGTGGAGCGAGCTGCCGCTGAAGACCACGTTACCGGCCGCGTCGCCCGTAAGAGCGGTGACGCGGACAGTGAAATCGACGTGGCCAATCGGCTGGAGCCTGGCGTTGAGCGCCTTGACCACGACCTTCGTCGGGAACTCGGTCGGCACCGGCCCCATGGGCGGCTCGACCATAATCACCGCCGCGGGCTTGCCGGGCTCCGGCATCACCGGCGCCGCCATCTGGCCGGCGGCGGCTGGCCTGGCGGCCGCTGCGCTGCCGGCGGCAACGCGGGCCGTCAGGCTCTTGATGACCGGCTTGAACGGCACGCTGGCCCGCATCGGGGTCGGGAAGCTGCTCACGGTGAGCTGGTACTCACCCGGATCGGCGAAGGTGTAGTCGAAGGCCTGGGTGCCCATGTGGGAGTGGAGGTTCGTCGACTGGTAGACGAGAACTCCCGCGCGGTAGATCTGAAGGTAGTTGTCGCTGTGCACCACTGGCTTGCCGTCGGCCGGATTCTTCAGGGCGAAGGTGATCTTCGTCGGCTCGCCGGCCCTGGGCGAGGCGCCGATCGACAGACTGACGTCCACCTTCTCGGTGAAACCACCGGGCTTGGCCTCGAGCGCGAAGCTGTTCTTGACGGACCCCTGAAAGGCGTCGTCCTTCGGGGTGTCCATAGTCGCCTGGACGGCGGCATCGACCGTGTACTTGCCGGGCTTCAGCGGCCCGACCCAGAACTCGTGCTGGCCGAGGTGCTCGTGGAGCGAGGCCCCACCGAAGACCGCGTTGCCGGCGGCGTCCTTCACACTGACGTCGAAGTCGACGTGACCGATCGGCAGCCCCTTCGGGTTGAGCGCCGTCAGGGTGATCTTGGCCGGAAACTCGGAGGGCACCGGGCCCATCGGCGGCTCGACCTGGATGGTCAGCGACTGCTGACCCGCTGGCTTGGTGGGCGCAGTCGGGGACGGTGCAGCCGGTTTTGGCGCCGCAGTGGGCTGTGGGGCCGTTGTGGGCTTGGGCGCCGCCGTCGGGGCGGCCGGAGCGACGGTGGGGCTGGGCTGCACTGCTGGCGCAGCCGTCGGGGCAGCCTTGGGTGGGGCTGGCGTGGGGCTGGGTGGCACGGCCGGAGTGCAGGCGACCACCAGCGCCAGGCTCAGCGCCCAGATGACGTGAAGGATGCGCATGTGAATTCCCTCCTACTACCTATATCGAAGATCGTTCTCTGGCGCAGTCGCGCCAGGTGTCATAATCTCTAACCGCGTCACCCCTCCGCTTATTCCCGGGCCAGCTTGCCGTCAGGACAGCGGGATGCGAAAGAGCAAGCCCCCCAGCGTCAGCCAGTAGTAGATGATGTACGCGCCCGCGACAAGCAACAGGGCAGAGCCGGCGAGCCGGACGTAGCGAACCGTCCGGCGTGCCCGGGCAATGGCCGCGTGTTTGAAGAAGGCGGTGCTCACCGTCAGCACGGTGATCACGAAACCCATGCCCAGGCCATAGAGAACGAACTGCAACGCGGCGGAAAGGAAACCGCTCGCGGTGAGCGTCGTCCCCACGACCGTGAGGAAGATCGGAAGCGTGCAACCGAGGGAGGCGGAGCCGTAGGCAAGCCCGTAAGCGAAGTAGCCCCGGTAGCTGTTCTGCCGCGCGCTCGCTCCTACACGGTCGGCCATTCGCTCGCCAATGCTGGAGTAGAGCGTGCCTCCGCCGAGCATCCGGCCTCCGGTGAAGACCAGCAGGACGCCCACCGCCAGGCCCACCCAGGGGAAATACCGGGCGGCCGCCGAGCTCACCACGCCCAGGATCAGCCCGACGGCCCCGAAGAGCAACACGAAGCTGGCGCTCACCATCACGCTTACCCGGACGGCCTGCAGGAATCGCCGGTGGGGGTGGCGATGGGCGCCCGGGTCGTCGCCACCGCCGAGGTACAGGCCCAGATAGGCCGGCAGCAGCGCAAAGCCGCAGGGGTTCACCGCGGCAACCATGCCGGCGCCAAAGGCGTAGCCCAGTGGTAGGGCCAGCGCCACCTGTCCTATCAGTGCGGTCGAGGCCGCGGATAGCGCCTCGACACCGCCGGCTACCCCGCCTGTGGTAGACCCCGCGGCCGATCCGGTCGGGAGCGCCGCACCAACGGCTGCTGCGCACACGACCAGGCTGACCGCCGCCCCGAGGTGCCCACGGAGCCATCTGGCGCCCGTCTGCACAGCCCCGA
>JACQGX010000126.1 GCA_016199265.1 Chloroflexota bacterium
GGCGTAGTCGGTGCTCCCGTTCTCGATCACGATCACCTCGTACTCGCCGGCCAGCTCGCGCAGGACGACCAGCGCCTCCAGCACCATCGACGCGATCGTCCCCGCGTCGTTGAAGCACGGGAAGAACGCCGAGATCCGCCGGCGTTCGTCACTCGCCGTCTGCGGTGTCTGCTTCTGCTCTGACGGTGTACCCAGTTGGACCGCCGTCTGCGTTGCCTCAGATACCTGTCCTGCCTCTACCGTGTCCTCTGTTGCGACCATAGTTGCCTCTCGTATACCAACGCCACGGTGGAACCCGTAGGCCGCCTCACTTTGCATTGTGCACTTTGCACTTTGCACTTGGTTTAGGGCGCCCCCGGCAGCAAAGTCGTTGCGCTGCCGCGCGCCCGCCTTCGTTATAGGGCGCCAACCTCAACGCCAACCTCAACGGACATCTCGCTGCGCGCCTCAAGAAGCGTCATGCCGCTCACGATTCCTGAGCTGGTGCCGTCCGGTGTGCCGGATTCGCCGGATCCTTCCGCCGCGCGGTCCCGCTCCAGACAGTGTGGAGCGCCAGACTGCCGGCGAACAACAGTATGGCGACGCCGGTGGTGAGTGTGATCAGCGCACCCCATTGGAGCGATGCCGGCTCATAGCGGAAGACGACCTCGTGCTTGCCGGCGGGCACGGCGACCGCGCGGAACATGGCGTTGGCCTCGTACACCCGCCGCGGCACGCCGTCGACGTGCGCACGCCACGCCGGATGGAACGTGTCGCCCAGGAACAGCCACGAAGCATCATGCGCGTCGACGGCGATGGTAA
The DNA here is from genome assembly GCA_016199265.1 of Chloroflexota bacterium. Taxonomy (GTDB): domain Bacteria; phylum Chloroflexota; class UBA11872; order UBA12225; family UBA12225; genus JACQGX01. The sequence goes on from JACQGX010000126.1 coordinate 802, forward strand.
TGCGGTCGCCGGTGTATTCCCTCACGGTCGCTTCGCCGGCGAGCGATGTGATCTTCCGCCCGAGATCATCCTCGATCATGACCGGTCGCTGCGCTACCTCTGTCGCCACCGGTACGGCCGCTTCGTCCTCTTCGTCCTCTTCGTCCTCCGTCCTTCGTCCTTCGGCTTGACGAACCGCCCAACTGTAGGCGCCGTACGGTTCTGTCGGCCCCTCCGGTACGGCGTCAAGCGCCGCGTTCACCAGCAGCATCCGCTCAGGATCGAAGCCCCGCTCGGCCATCTCCTTGAGATGGAGCTCACGCGGCGCCGGCACCGCCACCGGAACCAGGTACGCGCGCGGCAGCGCCCGCTCATTGCGATACACCAGCGTTTCCTCGTCCTGATACACCAACGTGAACCGCTCGCGATCGGCCCACGAGACGTTGTGCACCCACCAGTCGGGCTGGCCGACGCCGAGGCCATAGACGCGCACGATCGCTTCCGACGCAGCCGGCACGAGCACCGGCAGCACGCCCAAACGCACAATTGCGCGCGTTTCCTCGAGCGGCAGCTTCGCATAATACAGGTAGACCGGCACCGGTTTGCCTCCCGGCCCGGTCTCTTCCCACGAGAACACCGGCAGGGGCAGGCCGGCATGCCGGTCGGCGGCCGGCGTGCCGAGCGGGACGGGCGGTGCCGCGGTCGCCTCGAGCAGGTCGACGCCGGCGCGCAACGGCCAGCGGTGAGTCGCTCCTTGGTCGTCGGTCGCGGTGATCCAGGCGACGACCGCCCCATCGGGCACCGCCCAGGCGTCGCGCAGCGCGGCGATCACCCGTACGTTTTCGCCCACAGCCGCCGGGACGCGGAACGCAGCGGCGGCTCCGGTGTTGGCGCCCGAGCCGCTGACGAGGGGGCGCTGGGGGTGGAACGACGTGAGCTCGAACGAGGGCAGTTGCTCGGGTTTGTTGGGCCAGAGGTAGTAGCGCACGTTCCAGACGTCGAGCATCCGTCCCTGGCTGAGCTCCGCCGCCCAGCCATATCCCAGGTTCACCGACGTACTCAACGAGCTGTACCCGCCTGCCTCCTGAATCCCCAGCGGCAGCAGCGCGTTCGGCTCGACGTCGGACTGGTACAGGTACACCGGTTGCGAGGCGTAGACGCGATAGAGCGGCCGCCCGTTCTCGGCGGTGCCGGGAGGCGCAAGCTGGCTTTGGAGATAGCGGGCGGCACCCGAGTTGGGCTCGATCGCCGCGATGGCGTCGGTTGGGTGCAATCGCGCGGCGGCTATGATGAGTGGCGCCGCCACGACGACGACGGTCAGCACGCGCAGCGCGGGTCGCACGAGGGAACGGTCCGTCCACGCCGAACCCCAGCGCCGGTGCTCGGCGCCGCGAGTGCGGCCGGCGATGAACCAGGCGACGAGCAGTGCGTACCCGGCGACGACGCTCACCACCCACACTACCGTCTGTGGATTGCTCGGATCGAGCGCCGCCACGAGCCCTTGATACGCCGCCTCGACCTTCGTCTTCGGTCCCGCCTCGGGATCGAACGCGAAGTAGCGTCGCTCGAGCCACCGACGGGTAGCGTCGGGATGCGCCGTTATCCACTCATACGCCGCTCGCGTCGCGAGCAAAAGTCCGGCGGACACGCCGCTGAGCAGGGCGCAGACGGCGGCGAACCAGAGGCGAGCGAAGCCCTCACCCCGGCCTCCGGCCTCCGGCCCCGGCGCGCTTGCGCGCCGGTCGAGCCAATCGACGCCGGCGGCGGCGAGCACGGCGGCGGCGAAGCTCCAGAGGAAGGCGAACCGGCCGGGGGAGCGTAGGCCGCGCTCGCCCAGCAGGTCCTGGACGATGGTGACGACCCAGTCTGGGCCGTAGCGCCCGGTGGAGAGGACGAGCGAGAACCCCGCGACGAGCGCAAAGAAGAGCACGACGCGGCCGGATGGGAGATGGTGGGCGCGAGACCGGCTGCCGAAAAGGTGCAGGCCGGCCATCGCGCAGGCGACGATCGCCAGGAAGAGCGCCGGCACGCCAACGTAGATCGTCACCTCCCAATCGACCCAATGGCCGAAGCTCGCGCCGTTCGGCTGCTGGAGCAGATGCGGGAAGAAGACCGTCAGCAGCCGGAAGGGGGTGACGCTGTTGATCGTCGCGGCGTCGAGGCTGATGCCGTGGCCGCGCGCCGAGCGGCCGGCGAGCTCGAGCAGCGGCAGCATCTGCACCGCCGCGAGGCCCGCCGCCACCAGTCCCACCACTAGCCCCAGCGCCGCCACGCGGCCCAGCCGCCCGGGGAGGCCTCCGCGCCTCGGCGCCCCAGTCGAGAGGGGGGGCGTAGGGGGGAACAGCCCGCGCCAGGTGAGGTACGGAGCGACGACCAGCGCCGAGAGGACGCAGACCTGCACGTGGACGGCCAGCGCCTGGACGGCCAGCGCGACGCCGGTGCCGGCGGCGAGCCGCGCCTGGCGGGCGAACGCCGGCGCCCGCGCCGCCCGCTCGACGAAGTACAACGCCGGCGGGAGCCAGACCATGCCGTCGGCGAGGTTCTCGTGGACGGTCTGGCCGAGCAGGAATCCCGAGCCCTCGAAGGCGAGCGCCCCCACCAGCGCGCCGGTACGCCCCAGCCCGAGCGCCCGGCCGAAGGCGTAGGTGAACGCCCCCGCCAGGGACAAGCGCAGCAGGCGCAGCAGCACGAGCGCCGGGGCGGGGGAGAGCCACGGCAGCACCAGCAAGTGCAGGGGATAGAGCATGCCGCTCTCGCCGTCGGCGAACAGCGGGTAGCCGCCGAACAGCCCCGGTTCCCACAGCGGCAGGCGCCCTGCCCGGAGCGCCTGCGCCACCTGCGCCAGGAGGGGGTAGTAGAAGTACTTCGTGTCGTCCTGCCACCGCACCGCCCCGTGCGCCACGCCCTCCCACAGCAGCGCCACCGCCATCCCCACCACCACCCCCAGCGCGCCTGCGTCCCCCCACGCCGGACGGGTGATTGCCCACCGGAGCCATCGGGCGGCCGGCGGAGCGGCGCCAGAAAGCCGGTGGGCGATGTTCGCCGGCAGGAGGTAGGGCAGGAGCCTGTTTGGTGAAGGAATCGTCGGCTGCGCCAGCGCCATACGTCACTCCAAGGTCACTTCAGCAGCAGCGTAGCGTGGTAACCTCAACGCCAACCTCAACGTGCCCAAGTGCTGCCACGCAGGTGCGCCGACGCGTCACAGCAGGCGCAGCAGTCGTGTTGCGCCCGCTGCAGCAAATGTTACAAAACGTGCGCGTAATTGGAGCCGTAGCGTGAAACAGATGGCACAAGTTCTGCGTAGACTATTCGTGGAGGATAGGCACGATGGATATCGTGGAGCTTGGCTACCTCGAGGGCACGCCGAATGAGGCGGAACGCCCGAGCAGGACGGCCTGGCCGTTCAGGCGGGTGCGTCCCCTCCGAGTGACGGAAAAGCGGCTCGGAAAGCGGCTCGGTAGGTGCGTCCGCCGCCGGATACGCCTCGCACGCCACGAGACGTGGCGTGCGTAATCAACCGCGGCCGCCTGCGCCTGATACTTCCAGCTCGCGGCCGGGATAGTCGATCGGCTGGCCGTTGAGCGAGAGCCCGACGATCGAGCCTTTGGTGATGGGGGCCCGTTGATGGGGGCCCATGGTCGGCGCCACTCGCGCCGGTTACAGCAGTTCGGTGTTCCTCGCAGCCTTGCGATAGGCACTCGGCGAGACGCCAACGGTGTGATGAAAGGTGCGGCTGAGGTAGAAAGGGTCTCGGAAGCCGGTGATCTTCGCGATCTGCGTCACCGGCAGGTCGGTAGAAAGCAGCAGCTCCCGTGCGCGTTCAAGACGGTACCGGGAGAGATAGCGATGCGGCGGTAGTCCGGTGGCCCTCCTGAACACGCTGGAAAAGTAGGTTGGGTGCAAGTGGACGGCACTCGCCAATTCGTCCAGCGAGAGGCGCTCGCCATAGTGCCGTTGGATCAATTGGAACGCCGGTGCGAGACGATATACGTCAACCGCTGCCAAGATATCATCTCCCGAGTCGTCCCTCGCCCATGCGGCCGCGTCACGATACAGCACGGCGAGCAACTGAGCGCATTGTCCGTTGGTCGCGAGCACATAGCCGGGCTCTTGGGCTGCCAACTCGGCAATAATGTGCTGGATGGCTCGGATGATCTGCGTCATGCGATCGGGTGTCGGTTGCCACGCGACAGGGAAGCGATAGACAGTCAGTAAGTCGAGCACGCCGTAGAGTTGGGCGTGAAACCAGACCACATAGACATGCAGTGGATCGGCTGGGTCATGGCGGGCTACCCGGGGAATGCGAGGTGGACAAAGGAGCACACTGTCTCGGTGCAGCTTGTATGACCTGCCACCTACCACGAAGTCGGCGCTGCCGCCGACGCAGGCGAACAACGTATAGAAAGGCTGCGCCTTCTTGGGCAGCACCCACTCTGGCTGGCACGGGTACCAGCCCGCGGCGACCACAGTACAGTTCGCGTTCGCCAGAAGGCCGTCGAAGTGCTGCTCCTCCGTCGGCTGCGCGAAAAACATTCGGCGTATCGCCACCGGCTGAAGGGTCATCATTGGTGCGCGCCAAGTTCCTTTTGGGGCAATCTGCTGCCCAACGGCCTCCACAGTAACGGCGTTACCTCAACGTCAACCTCAACGATGGCTCCTTGAGTCCCGAATAGCACAGTATCGATGCGGATGCTACTGATCCGACCGAAGGTGCGCGTATAGGGCGCAGCGACCAGTACCATATTGGCCATCGGTGAAGGTCACTGGTTCGGCTCGCCCGGCGAGTTCGACGGCGTGCTTGACTCTGGTTCCAGGCTCCCGGTTAGTATGTTGCGCTTCGTTGTTCTGCGGGTCTTGTGGACGGTTCCCACGCTATTCGTGGTGTCGCTCGTCTCGTTCTGGATCATACAATCACCACCGGGAGAATTCCAGGGCGCGGCGTTCCGTCTGCCGCACGGCCCTTTCTTCCGTCAATATCTGCACTGGATCTCCAGGCTATTGCAGGGCGACCTGGGTTACTCGTTCGCTTGGCATATGCCGGTGCGCCGGTTACTCGAGAGTCGTCTCCCGCTGACGGTCGTGATCTCTCTTGCGGCAGTCTTCTTGACCTATGCCATCGGCGTGCCCCTAGGCGTGCTGTCCGCCGTTCGCCGGCACTCACTGTGGGATTACCTGCTCACATTCGTTGGATCGGTTGGCCTCGGGATTCCCAACTTCGTGTTGGCACTCCTGCTGATGCATGCGATGTACATCTCCTTTGGCACGATCCCCGGCGGGGTTTTCTCTCCGGCAATGGTGGAAGCTCCGTGGAGCCTCGCCAGGATGCTCGACCTCATTCAACACCTATGGATCCCGATTGTGGTTGTCGGCGTGACGCAGGTGTGCGCCGTGATGCGCACCATGCGCGCGAACCTGCTCGACGAGTTGCCCAAAGACTACGTGGCAGCGGCACAAGCGAGAGGCCTGCCGCGACAGCGGCTCATCTGGAGGTATCCTGCCCGTGTGGCCATGAACCCGCTGCTGAGCACCGCAGGGTGGGTGCTGGCGGCAGTTGTATCTGGTGAAGCGCTTGTCGCCATCGTGTTGGGTTTGCCGACCGTCGGCACGCTGCTGCTCCAGGCGCTCATGCGTCAGGACACGTATCTCGCCGGTTCGCTCGTCATGCTATTGGCGGTGCTCGTCGTCCTCGGGACGCTGCTCTCGGACATTCTGCTGGCCTATCTGGATCCCCGCATTCGGCTGTAGCCGGTGCTGATCCGAGAAAAGTCTAGCTTTCGCCTAACTGAGTCCTGGCACGCGCGCCGCAGGCGGCTGTATACTGCATGCTGCCGGGCGCAGCCAGTGGGCCTTACGACCGTGTTGCGGCGCCGGTGAGTGCTCTGGCGATACATTGTGAAGGGATTGCTGATGAACGAGCTACGTCTGAACCGACGACAGCAGATGGTGGTGGGTGCCGCCGCTGCCGCACTTGCCGTGCCTGCGGTGCGCGTCCTGGCGCAAGGGATTCCAGGCAC
>JACQGX010000131.1 GCA_016199265.1 Chloroflexota bacterium
ACGTGCCCGAACCGCCACCCCTCCCCACCGCGGCGTGGATCAATCCCCCGCCGCCAGCACCAACGAAAACAACAACATCAACACAGGAGGTGAGTCACTAAATTCGTGCGCAACGTGTCTCATTCCTATTGACAGGTTCCGCGGAAGTGCGCGACGATGTACTCGACCGCGCGTGCATCGCCGGCCGTGCCGCTCAGGCGGGGCCCGATCTCCTCGCACAGCGTCTTCAGATGGTTCCAGAGCCGGTCTCGGCCTACCCGCAACGGTCCACCTCTCCCGGTCGCGCGATAGATTACACCGCGACGGCGTACGGGGTCGAGTGCCTCATCCGGCATCGACCCGTCCGTCATTGGAGCGCAGCGAATCCGGGCGCAAAAGCATCGCTGTCGCATAGGGAGGCTGTTCTGACCACTCCCATTACAAGAGGAGGCGAAACTGATCCGACCACGATGGGGAGACGCGATGAGCCGTTCGGATGTCACACTCCGCCCCGCGCGCGCCGAGGACCGCGCCACCGGCTGCGCGAGCAGGGGCGGCTGTGGGCGCGCTCCCACAGCCAGACGTACCTCCGCATGCAGCGGGAGCGGCGGTATTGGACGGCCGCTCACCCGTGCGGCCCGGTGGAGACCGAGGGCCCGGAACTGGTGCACGAAGGCTTGTGCCTTGCGGCCCTACCCCAAGGCGTCGTGCGCCACCTGCGCGCTGCGTCTGAAGAAGGCCTCGGCCTCGGCATCCCCCGGAAACACCAGCTCCACGCGGAGCTCGTCGAGTGTCACCTCGCGCGCGCCCCCGAACCGCGCCACCATGGAGACGGTCCTGATCACTTGGTCGCCAATCTTGAGACGAGGGCACACTGCCAGCTCAGCGCCGAGGTCCGCATCACCGGCATCACCGGGCGGGACGCCCTGCATGTAGGTTTCGGCGCGCTCCAGCAACGCGCGCAGCCGCTCGTCCGGCCCCGCGCTGGCCACTTCGCTTCGCAGACGGCGTAGAAACGTCCAGGCCACCTCCGGGAAGTTGTCGATTGATTCCCGCAACGGGCCCGGCCCCAAGAAGGCATTCACCGCAGTGATGGGGCCGGCACCGGCTTGCGGGAACAGCCGTCGACCCGCGGCGTTGGCGTCGACCACCTCCCACCACCGGTTGACGACGTAGGCGGGATAGGGCTCGTGCGCGGCGAGCATGCGCTGAATGGCGTGGCGGAACGGCGCCACCGCCCCGTCCGAGAGCGGCACCTCCGGGTAGCCGGGCGCCAAACCCGCGGCCGCCAGCAGCATGTTCCGCTCTCGGAGCGGAATCGCCAGCGCCTCGGCCACCTTGTGGACGACCGCCTCCCTGGGCCTGGCGCGACCGGTTTCGAGGAAGGAGATGTGGCGTTGGGACACGTCGGCGCGAAGCGCCAGCTCCAACTGGCTGAGCCCGCGTTGTCGCCGCCACTGCTGCAAGTGGCGACCAAAGGCCGTCGCTCGGCGGGGCGTCGCAGGGCGCATGGTGCCTCCTCCCTCGTCATCGCGCCGCGGCATCCGCTTCGGGGTAATTACCTTTTCGGGAATTGCGGCCATTCCCGGTCGTGCGTAGACTGGAGGCACGCCCAAGGAGAATAGCATCTCAAGGAGGATGTCATGCGGATGCAAGTGGTGTGGGGCACCCTGCTCATCGGCTTTGCTGCGGTCCACGTCTACGCGTTTGCGGCGAGCGACCTCGCCGGCCTGCTGGCCTACCTGCAGCACCTCGGTCCCTGGGGGATGCTGGCAACCGTGGATCTGCTGCTTGCCCTGATCATCGGGGTGCGGTGGATGTGGCAAGATGCCCGAGCCAAGGGCATCGCCCCCCTGCCCTACGCGCTACTCACCGCGGCAGGGGGCAGCGTCGGCCTGCTGGTCTACCTCGTTCGCCATGGGGGCTCGACCCACCACTATGGTGACGCCACCAGAGACCGCGCGAGCGCCAGTCTCGAGCCGGCCCAAACTAACGCTTAGGGTGGAACCCGCAACCCCTCACTTTGCCCTCTGCACTCGGTTTAGCGCAGACCCGAGAGCGCCGGGACTCGAGCGCCGGGCGCAGCGTGTAGGCGACGTTGGGATCTGGTATTCACCGCAGAGACGCAGAGAGACGCAGAGCAGGCGCAGAGAGGTTTGAGTCTTAGCCACAGAGAAAAGAGAGTACATGAAGTGCACAGAGTAAAGAACGCCATTTGCAGGTAACTGCTCTGTGCTCTCTGTGTACTTTGTGGCTAGAAATCTCTCTTTCTCTGCGCTATCTCTGCGCCTGCTCTGCGTCTCTGCGTCTCTGCGGTAAACCCAATCTTGCCCTTGCGATCGGCGGGTCTCGTACGAGAGGTCAGCCGGCTCGCCTCCGACGACTGGCTCGTCGAGATCAGCGCCGTTGCGGCGGTGTAAACTCCCTCTCCCCGTGGCGACGGAAGACTCCGCTGCGGAGCCGCGAGAGCGGCGCCCCCTCGCCCCCTCTCCCTCTGGTCGCCCCGCTGCTGGCGGGGACCCCGGGCCAGGCTGAGGGCGGCCGCGCCGTATGACTCCCCTCCTCATGCACGGAGACCAGATCCCGCTCAGGAAACGCACCTGAGCGGGGGAGGCTTCTGGATGCTATGCCTGCACCCTGGCCGCGCCGATCGCTTGCCGGAGACCGGATCGCCCGCTACGCGGCCTCGGTGTGGCGCGTCGGTCGTATCAGAATGTCCGCGGGAATACCGAGCTTGTCGTGCAGGCGGCGGATCATGCTGATCGAAAGGTTGCGCCGCCGGTTCAGCACCTCGGCCACTCGCGTGCGCGTCCCAATGACGCCCTCGAGATCCCGTCTGGTGAGCCCCTGCTGTTCCATGCGGAATTTGATGGCCTCGATCGGATCAGGCGGGTCCATCGGGTCATGTTCGCTCTCGTACGCATCGACCAGTGTGGCGAGCACGTCCAGGCGGTCTCCCTCGGATGTGCCGGCAGGAGCACCCCACCGTCGCTCGATCTCGGCCAAGGCATCGGCATGGTCTGCCTCGTTCCTGATCGGTCTTATCTCCTTCAGCTTACCCATATTCCACCTGCCTAACGTCGATTCGGTCGTAGTCTGCATGCGTGCCGATCCACTTGATCCAGACGATGCCCTTCTCGAAGTCCACGGCGACGACGAGCCGGTAGTCGTTTCCCTTGATGTTGAAGACAATCCTGTCGGCGCTCACGATGCTGGCCGAAGCGTAGAGCCGCTTGACGTCGGCTGTACCGGCCCACCGCGCCCGGCGACCTTCGTCGAACCAGGCGTCAAGAGCCGCTTTCAGTGCCGCCTGGTCCTTGTGTCCGGCACGCCGCGCGACGAACTCACGTAACGTCCGCCGGGAGATGATCCGCACCTCGTGACTCTATCAGGCGCCCATAATGGGCGCAACTCGGTTGGTCCAGGAGGGTTCGCGTAAACGTTGCGGAGGCGGAGGAGGCGCGGGGGGAAGGCAGCACGCAGGTGGCGGTGGGTGAAAGGGAGATGGCAAGCTCAGGTCTGGTGTCGCAGATCAGACCGAAAGGAGCTTGCCAGCGATGGAGAGTGTAGCGCGCGGCCGCGGTGGCCGATGTCTTGGGCGCTTGCCTACTTGCCGTCGTCCACGATACAGCGCACCTCCGAAAAGTGACTGGCGTGCCGTGGGACGCGTATCCTAATGCCGTGCAAAGCGAGTGATAGAGATCATGAACAAGAGAATGGTGGCCCTGGTCGGCACCGGCGGTATCGCCCAAGCGCACATCCGCGGCTGGCTGGCGCATGCCGACGCGGAGCTGGCCCTGCTCTGCGACGTCCGCGCAGAGGCCGCCGAGGAAACGCGCGCCCGGCACGGCCTCGACGGCGCACGCGCCGTCACCCGGTTGGAGGACGTGCTGGCAAGCGACTGCGAGCTCGTCGACATTTGCACGCCGTCTGCCCTCCACGCGGCGCAGGTCATCGCCTGCCTCGAAGCCGGCAAACACGTGCTCTGCGAGAAGCCGATGGCCGATACGCTCGCCGAAGCGGAGGGGATCGCCGCTGCCTGCCGCGCCCATCCCGACCGGGTCTACCTCTGCGAGCACCGCTACTTGTTCGAGCCACTCGTCATCGCCGCCCGCGAAGTCGTGAGTGAGCTCGGTCCGCTGCACTGGTTCCGCCAGCGGAGCGCACACGCGCTGCCGCTCGCGCCGGGCATCCAGGCTACCGGCGCGTTCCTCGACATCGGGTACCATCCACTCTATACCGCGCTGCACTTCATGGGCCCAGCCACGACGGCGTTTGGCCTGCGGCAACGTTTTGCCCGTCCGGACTGCGCCGACGACACCGGCCTGATCGTCCTCGAACACGAGCGAGGCGGCAGCATCGTCGAGGGCAGCTTCAGCGCCGCCGGCCCGATGGGCGGCACCCGGCCGCTGGAGATCTACGGCGAGCGCGGCACACTGATCGGCAACTGGCAGCCCAAGCCGCAGCTCCGGTTCTTCCCAGGTGCCCAGGGCGCCGGCAGACCCGAGCCGGGCGTCGAAGTGCCCATCCCCAACGGCGCCTGGCCCGTCAACGCCACCCGGCATTTCCTCGACTGCGTCGCCGGCACCACGCTTCCACTCGCCGGCTGGCCGCAAGCGCTCGCCACGATGCGCGCCTACGACGCTGCACTGCGCTCGACACAGAGCGGGCAGAAAGTGCCGGTTCAGTTGTAAGCTTCCGGCACGCTTACATACGGGTGCATTCAAACGTATAGTCGTCGCCCTGGTGGTACATCAGCTTGAAGATCAAGCGATCACCCTCCAGAGTGGCCGTGCCCGCGCCGTTCACTTCGTCCAGTTCGTCCATTCCCTCGAAGCTGAACGTAACGCGATTTTCGCTCTCGAGACGGCCGTCGATGTCACCTGCCATTATCCCGATCTGATACTCGCCCTCAACGCGGTTGCCATCCTGCCGCAGCCGTACGTAGAGCGGCCCCTCCGAAGAAAGGTAGTCGTCGTCAAAGTCGGGGCTGGATACCACCCGCCACGCGCCCGTAAAGCTCATCTTCTACTGCCTCCTTGGACGAGTTCAGCCTCAATACGCGCACGAAGAGATGCCTCAATTGCGTCCACGACTTCGTCCGCCGCACGGTCGAGCAGCATCTCGTGGCCGGAGCGATCGAACCACTGAAGCTGCTTCTTGGTCGATCCTGTCCGCTCGTAGATGATCTCCGCCGAGCGGGGGGCAATGACCCGATCGCTATGGCTGTGAGTGACGAGGAGCGGCGCTTGCACTCTCGGCAGCAATCGCTCTACGTACCTACCGTATCGGTAGAGCGATACCACCGCATCGGTCGGGAACCACTCGTAATTCGTGCAGCGCGTAGCCAGGGTTGGATCGGCGAAGCCGCCCGACAGATCACCTCGCCACACTCTGATGAAGCGGCACAAGATGGGGCTGAAGTGGATCAGCGGACTGGCGATTCGCAGCGCCGCCGCGATGGTCACGACCTCGGCGATGTCGTCCGGGCGCTCGGCGGCTAGGTGCAGCGCGACGAGCCCGCCCGTGGAGTGGCCGCAGAGCACCACTCGCTCGGCTTCGGTGCGTAGGTCACGCAGCGCCGCGGCTGCGTCGTCGTACCAGTCCTGCCACGTAACACCTCGTAAATCGTCCGGCCGCGTGCCATGCCCCCGCAGCAGCGGGGTTCGGTACGGCATGCCCAATCGCTCGGCCATCGACGCCAGCGCCCGTACGTTGTCGACGTTGGCCGTGAAGCCGTGGAGAATCAGACATCCCAGCGAAGCAACCATTGCTCTTCCTTACTCACTTGCTGCCCTGCTCGTACTGCAGCGTACGAACTTGATACGGAGATTACCGGATGCCTGACACTTCAGCACCCTCGACCGCAGGAGGTCAGCCCCCCAACGTGATCTTTGGCGTTCATCGGCGGTTTCATCCCGTACCCTCTATCGGAAGCGCATGGAAGCCGTCCTAACCCGCCGGGCCAGGCCGGGGTGGCAGCTTGCGGCGTGTAGCAGTGTGCACGTCGTCAACGACGCGCTTTTTGCCGGGTTGTATCCGTTGCTGCCGCTCGTTGCCGGCGACATCGGACTCTCGTACGCCCAGTCGGGCGCGATCAAGACGGTCTACTCCGGCATCTCGGCGGTCTTTCAGGTGCCAGCCGGCATCGCCGCCGAGCGTGCCGGCGAGCACCTGCTGCTGGCGCTCGGCACCGGCTGGGTCGGCGTAGGGCTGATCGGCATGGCCTTCGCCGCCGGCTTTGTCCCCCTGCTCGCGCTCGCACTGGCAGCCGGGCTTGGCGGCAACATCCAGCACCCCGTCGCCACGTCGGTCGTCTCGCGCCTCTTCGACAGCAACCGGCGCGCTACCGCCATTGGCACGCTGAACTTTGCCGGCGATATCGGCAAAGTCCTGGCGCCGCTGCTCGTCGGCGTCGTCGCCGTCGGCTACGGCTGGCGCGGCGGCTTCCTGGCGCTCGGCCTGGCCGGTGCCGTCTTCGCCGCGCTCTACCTGCTTGCGATGCCGGCCTCGGCGGCGCCTGCCTCGGCGCAGCCACCCGAGCCGGCAGGTAAGCGAGTGGGCGCGCGGGCGCGCGGGCGCGCGGGCGCGCGGGAGAATGGGCAAAGCGGCAAAGAGGTGCCCCCTGGTTCCCTCTCCCTTTGGGAGAGGGCTAGGGTGAGGGCGGCCGCGGCCTACAAGAGGACGCCTGACACGGCCAGGGTGAGAGCAGCCGCGCCGCCGCCCCTCGGCGGCTGGGGCATCCGGCGGCCGGGCCTGTTCGCCGTGCTCGTGGTGATCGGCATGCTCGACTCGGCCGCACGGGGTGCGTCGCTCACCTTTGTTCCTTTCCTCCTCGAGGAAAAGGGCCTCGACGCCGCGTCGATGAGCTTCTATTTCACGGCGCTCTTCGCCGCCGGGGCCGCGGGCAAGTTCATCTGCGGTCCCCTCGGCGACCGCTTCGGCAACGTCGCCGTCATCGCCATTACCGAGCTCGTCACCGCCGGCGCGCTCGTTGCGCTCATCGGCGTCAGCGCGGGATGGGTACTGGCCGCGCTCCTGCCGCTTGGCTTCGTGCTCAACGGCACGTCGTCGGTGCTCTACGCCAGCGTCGCGTCGCTCGTCGACGCCAGCCGGCGCGCCCGCGGCTACGGCCTCTACTACACCGCCAGCCAGCTCGCCTCTGCCCTGGCGCCTATCGCGTACGGCCTGCTCGCCGACCGTGCCGGCCTCGCGACAACCTTCCTGACAATGGCCGGCTTCACGGCTCTGATCGTCCCGTTCACCCTCGCCGCCGGCCGCGGCCTGCGCGAGGACCCTGCCAGCGGGTAACTTACTTCACCGGCTGCGCTGCCGAAGGACGTGTGCCGGCGCGGTCTCTGTCTGGAACCGTGCTTCTCCACCTAAAGCAAGTGCAAAATGCAAAGTGCAAAGTGAGGCGGCCTGCGGGTCCCATGCTGGCTTTGCTATTGGGCAAGCAATCGGGCCCTATGGCGCGATCTGCGGCAGCGCCACCACCGTGCGCTCGTCTGCGCGAAACGCCTCATACAAATGCGTGAGGTGGAGCGCGTCGCGTAGACCCGCGTGCTGGGGCTGCCGCCCCTGCCACACGCACTCGACGAAGTGGGACAACTCCTGCACGTAGCCCTGCAGAAACGACGTCATGTTGTACAACTGGCCGAGGTTGAACTCCGGCTCCCAATGGATCGGCGCCTGCGTGTCCGGCCCGAAGAAGTCCGGCGTCCGGCCATAGCCATCTCCCAGCCGGCCGCGCTTGCCGGGCCGGTAGTACGTCAGCTTCGTCACGTTGTCCACCACGACACTGGCGCCGCTCCCGATCACCTCGAACCGCTCGTTGGCCGACGTGCCGGATTTGCCCGTGGTGCAGTGCAGGACGCCTACCGCCCCGCTGACGAAGCGCAGAGCGATGATCCCTCCGCCGTTGCCGGATGAGGCGCGATCGAACCAGATCGACTCGACGTCGCCCAGCAGCAGGTGGATCGCCGACGCGGGATGGCACAGGTCGAGGTTGATCGGCTGTTTCGGTGGGTCGTGTCGCTGAGCAGCGGCGGCGATGCGTAACGGATACGTGCAATTCATCGAGGTGACCGGGCCGAATTCCGCCGTTTCGATCAGCTCACGCGCCTTCACCAGCGCCGGGAAGAAGTAGTGCTTGTAGCCCACCTGCACGGTGCGACCGGTCGCTCGTTGCGCGGCGAGCATCTGCTCCACTTCGACCGCAGTCGACGCCGGTGGCTTCTCCATCCAAACGTGGAGCCCCTGCTCCATCGCGCCGATGGCGAAGTCGCGGTACTGCGGCAGGCCATCGCGGAAGCCCAGCACCAGCAGCACCGCTTCGATGCCAGCTTCAGGCGCCCATCCGAGGAGTTGGTGATAGTCCATGAAGGCGCGCTCGGCGCCAAATGTCCGCGCGTACGCGTTGGCGCGCGCCTCATCGAGGTCGCACGTTGCTACCAACTCCACCGGCAGATAGTTGAGCGCGGGCAGGATATTGCGGTAGGCGTGCCCGCCGCAGCCCGCAAGCGCCACGCGCAGGCGCCGGTCGTACTCATGTCGAAACCGGATATCCATTGGTCGCCCCTTCCTTTCCTCGGCACCCGCCCCAAAGCCCCAAACCGGCAGTTTGCCCTCACGCATTCGGCAGAGTATACTGTCTGTGCGGCTCGTGGGCACAGGATTTTGTATACAAGTCGTTAATTGCTTCGTCGGGGCCTCGCTCCATATGCCCCGTCGGAAAGAAGGAGGCACACTGATGGCGTTAAAGAGATCGGGGAAGGAGGGCAACCAAGCGCCTGGGGTTACTCGGCGCACCTTCTTCTGGTCGGCCGGTAGGGCCGCGGGCGTTTCCGGCGTGTTGGGTGGTGCCCTGCTCGCCGCCTGCGCCGCGCCGGGCGGCGCCGGAGATGCTGCGCCGAAGGCGTCGCGTTCTGGGAAGGTACTCTTCTGGATGGAGAGCTCGAATGAAGTCGCACTACAGACGTGGGACGCGATCAGCGCCTCCTTCAAAGAGGCCTATCCCAACATCGAGCTGACCTTCGACCGGTCACCGGTGCCGCAGGGGCAATCGCGTGACGACAAGCTCTTCGCGGCGCTGAGCGCCGGCGCCGCTTGGGATGTGTGGCAACGCGATATTCCGCCCAGCTATCAACAGCCCCTGGTCGATAGAAAGGCCGTACTCGCGCTGGACGAATACTACGCCACGATGCCCAACCTCAAACGGGTACTGCCTTGGGCCCGTGCCCGCAGCAAGCTCTTCGGCAAGACGTGGGGCGTGCCACACGAAGTGGAGTTTATCCCCATCTTCTACAACAAGAATGTCTTTCAAAAGGCGGGCATCAAGGAACATCCCAAGACCTGGGAGCAGTTTCTCAAGCTGAATCAGACTCTCAAGGCCTCGGGAGTCCAGCCGATGAACATCGCCAAAGGCAGGACCAATCCTGGCCACAACTACAGCATTTATCTGATGGGAGTGATTGGCAAGGATGGCTTCGAGGACCTACTCTACCGCGACAAGCGCTGGGATCAAAACGAAGGGGTCATTCGCGCTGCCCAGACGCTCTTGGACTTTGTGAAACAGGGATGGATCCCCGCAGACAATCAGACTGGGTCGTACGACCTCAATAACGATTTCCAGAACGCCACCTTGGCCATGTGGGGCACGGGTACGTGGTCTGTCTCTGGCTTTGAGCAGCGGAAGCGTGAAACGCCAGGGTTCGAGTACAGCTTCTTTGTCCCGCCATCCGAGAATTCCAAGATCAAGCCGACCATCGCCGGTGGCCTCGGCGGCGGGTTCTCGGTATGGTCGGAGACGAAGGACCGCCAATCTACCATCACGTTCGCCGACTTCTTGATGAGCCCGATCTCTCAGAAGCATTGGATTGAGATTCGGTTCCAGGTGGCGCCGGTGCCGTTCAAGCCCGAGGAGTACAAAGTGCCCGAGGGCATGGCTGGCGCACTGAAGACCATCGCCAGCGGCCAGGAGATGGGCTACAACATCTCGGTGGTCGTGCCGGCCAAGTTCGTCGACGTCTACTGGGACGGCCTGGTCGACATCCTCAAGGGCACGCTCACGCCCAAGGAGTGGGCCGGCCGACTTCAGCGGGAGTGGGAGACGGCCAAGAGCGAGGGCCGAACGCCAAAGCCATAGCGCATCGCCTCAGCAGGGCACTTCGGCCGTAATCGCCGCAGTGCTCGCATGCACTGAACTGTGTCTTGCATACAGAGCACGACGAGAAGAGATGGCCTCAGTAACTGACTCAGCCAGTCTGATCGAATACGTCGATCAGATTGATCGCATCGAGCGCAAGACGCTTCACCAGCGGGGCTACGAAGCGTTGCTGCGACTGATCGCCGAGGGCATATTGCCGCCGGGAACCCAACTCGATGAGCAGTCGCTGGCGGCCCGCCTCGGGATCAGCCGTACGCCGCTGCGGGCGGCCATCGCCCGGTTGACACAGGAAGGGTTGGTGGTCAACCTGCCCTATCGCGGCGCATTCGTGCGCCAGTTCTCGCGCGAGGAAATCGACGGTCTCTACGAGGTCCGTGCCGTTCTCGAAGGCCTCGCCGCCCGTAAGGCAGCCGCCAGGCTCACCGCATCCGAGCTCGACCCGATCAGGGCTATCCTCGACGAGTGCCAGGCTGCGCTCGAGAACGGCGACTTCGCCGCGTATGGCGAAGCCGACGCCCGCTTCCACCGGGCATTGGCCGATGCGTCCGGCAACCCCACGCTGGTGGAGACGCTCGAGAGCCTCCGGCTGCGCGTGCAGGTGCTGCGCGACCTGGCCAACCGCGATCCCGGGCTGCGCGGACGCGCGGCGAAGGAGCGCGTGCTGATCCTCGAAGCGCTCGAGCGCCGCGACGGCGACGCGGCGGCGCGCCTGCTCGAGGGGCACATCGATTCTGTGCGCCGCATCGCCCTCCAGCAATTGACCGAGCACGCAAAGTAGGCCCTCAAACTCGACCAGCAATAACACGTGGAGGAGAAGTGTGAGCGCACCGTTGCGGCTGGGCATTATCGGCGCCGGAAACCTCTCTTCCCGGCGCATCTACCCGTGTCTGCACTCCATCGACAACCTCGTGCTGGCCGCGGTGTGCGATCTCGACGAAGAGAAGGCGCGGCGCAACGCCCAGAAGTTCGGCGGCGAGCGCGTCTACACGGATTTCCGGCGCATGCTGGCGGAGGCAGACCTCGACGGCGTCGTCGTCTGCGTCGATCCGCGGGCGCACGAAGCGCTCGCCGTCGAGGTGATGGAGGCGGGCCTGCCCGTCTATACCGAGAAGCCACCGGCGGTCACCGCCGCGGGCGCCCGGCGCATGCTGGACACCAGCCGCCGCACCGGCCGCCTGTGCATGACCGCCTTCAAGAAGCGGTACGCCCCCGCCTACGTCAAGGCCAAGGCGATCGTCGACGGTCTGGACTTCGGGCCGCCGCATCTGCTGTCTATCGACTACGCTTCGGGCCCCTACAACAACGATCCGGCCAATCCGCGCCGGTGGTTCTTGCTCGATTTCGCGCTGCACATCATCGATCTGACGCGCTTCCTCTTCGGCGAAGTCGCCGAGGTCTTCGCCTGGGAGCGCGAGCAGACCGCGTACGCCGTCAGCCTGCGCTTCGCCAACGGCGCCGTCGGTACGCTCGCGCTGACCAGCCACCGTGACTACGCCGTCTCCACCGAGAAAGTGGAGCTCACCGGCGGCCAGGGGCGGATGATGACGCTCGCCAATTCGGTCGAGCTCACCTACTGGCAGGACCGGCAGGTCAAGGCCTGGCATTCGCCGAGCTTTTCCACCGCCGGCGGCGACTCGCTGATCGAGACCGGCTTCCAGGGCGAGTTGGCGGCCTTCGTTGCCGCCTGCCGCGGCGGAGGGGATGCTCTCGAACCACCCTCCGCCATCGCCAGCAGCTACCGGACGATGCTGCTCTACGAAGCGATCAAGCAGTCCGCCGAGGCCGGCGGGCAAGCAGTGAAAATACCAACCGAATAATGGCCGGAAAGTCCAATGCCCACGTGACTATGAGCATGACCGGCATGACGGAGATCACACGATGACTGCTTCGGCTTGGCACTATGGGCGCGTCACCTACACCTTCGAATACGAACGGCGGCTGCGCGCCGGCTTCGTCGGGTGCGGTAGCCACTCCTGGCGCAACGTTTACCCGACGTTCCAGTACGCGCCCGTGGACCTCGTGGCCGTCGCCGACCTGAACGAGGCGCGCGCGCGCGCGTACGCCAAGCAGTTTGGCGTGCCGGCGCACTATGCCAGCCACTCCGAGATGCTGGAGCGGGAGCGCCTGGACGCGGTCTTCGTCGTCACCAACTACGACGAGCGGGGTCATCCGCGCTATCCGCACATCGCGATCGACGCGATGCGCGCCGGGGCGCACGTCTGGATCGAGAAGCCGCCGGCGGCCACCGTGCAAGAGGTCCAGGAGATGCTGACGGCGGAGCGGGAAACGGGCCGCTTCGTCCAGGTGGGCTACAAAAAGATGTTCTTCACCGCCATCGCCAAAGCGAAAGAGATCATATCCCGGACCGAGGAGTTCGGTGAGCCGGCGCAGATCTACGTGCGCTACCCTCAGACGCTTCCGCCGCCGGAGCAACGCCGCGATGCCCACCGGATGCGCAGCTTCCTGGATCACTTCTTTCACCCGGCCTCGATCGTGCAGCGACTGATGGGGCCGGTGAAGACCGTCAGCTATCAGTGGGAGCCACAGAACGGCGGCAGCATTTCCACGCTCGGCTTCGCTAATGGCGCCATTGGGGTGATGCACCTCGTGGCCGGGCAGGCGGGAACGAGCCCGTTGGAGCGGCTGGAGGTGATCGGTCGGGGCTGCAACGTCGTGGTCGAGAACGGTGCGAAGCTGACCTACTACCGTCGAGGCACGCGGGGACCGGGCGGCTACGGCCGCGCCGCCAGCTACATCGGCCCAGACGAGCACGCGCCGCTCGTCTGGGAACCGGAGTTCTCGTTGGGCCAGCTCTACAACAAGAACCTGTTCCTGCTCGGGTACGCGCCAGAAGTGAGCTACTTCAGCGAGCGTGTTCTGGCGGGCGAGCGCCCGGCGTACGCCAACCTGGACGACACACTGGCGATGATGCGTTGGTACGAGGCGTACCAGCGCCCAGCCGGCGAAGTGGTGGAGATCGCAGAGCCCGCGTGAGTTCCGTGATGAGTGGTGAGTGAAGGAGAGGCGACAGAGGGAACGATGAAGATTGCATTCAGCACGATCTCGTGTCCGTCCTACGACGCCGAGCAGATGTGCCGCGCTGCCAAGGCGTACGGCTACGATGCCGTCGAGCTCTACGCGCTGGAGGGCGAGCGCCTGACGGTGCCGATACTTGAACAGCGTTTGCCCGAATTACGCCGGACGTTCCGAGAGGCAGGCGTGCCGATCTGTTCGCTCAACAGTTGGGGACAGTTCAGCATGGCCGACCCGAAGGCGCGGGCGGCGATGGAGCGCCAGGTGACGCGTGCCCTCGAGCTTGCGGCCGAGCTCGGCAGCCCGCAGGTCAAGACCTTCGGCGGCGCGCTGCCGAAGGACATTCCGCCGGAGACCGTCTTCGACTACGTCGCCGAGCACGTCGGCCGCATCGCCCGCCGCGGTGAAGCGCTCGGCGTGCGTCTGCTCCTGGAAACGCACGACGGCTTTTCGCCCTCGGGACACGTGAAGGCCATTCTCGATCGCGTCGTTTCGCCGGCTTTCGCCGCGCTCTGGGACGTCCATCACCCGTACCGCATGGGCGAGACGCCGGAGCAGGTCGACGCGGCGATTGGCCGGCGCGTCGCGCACGTGCACGTCAAGGACTGCGTGCGGGCCGCGGCCGGCGAAGACAAGTGGCACTTCGTGCTGCTCGGCGAAGGCGAGCTGGCACCACACGTCCGCCGGGCGATGGCGCTGCTCGCCCATCGCGGCTTCGACGGCTGCGTTTCGGTCGACTGGGAGAAGCAGTGGCACCCCGAGATCGCCGATCCGGAGGTCGCCCTCCCGCACTTTGCCCGGAAGCTGCGCGACTATGTGGCCGCGGCGGCAGCAGGATAGCGGGCATTACGCACCAATAGAGCACGACTGGAGAAGGAGGCAGCAAATGCACCGTAACCGTAGAGGAGGCATGACCCGCCGGCGCATCGTCGGCGCCGGCATCGCCGCTCCTGTCGCCGGCATCCTGGCCGCCTGCGGCAGTGCCGGCGGCGGCGAACCGAAGGCGAGCAACAAGCAGCCGGTCACGCTGTTAATGGTCAACTCAGGCGCCATTCCTCAAGGCTGGCGCGACCTTGGCGAGGCCTTCACGCGTGAGCACCCGTCGATCACCGTCGAGTTCAGTGGCGTTGAGGGTGGTAGCTGGGGCGGCTACTTCGAGAAGGTGGCGGTCATGGCCGCCGGTGGCGCGCCGCCCGATGTTGCTCGCGTGGCGATCGAAGGTGTGCAGCTCGTCGCCCACAAAGGCATGGCGCTCGCCCTCGATCCGTTCATCAAGCGCGATCAGGGGCAGCTCAAAGACTACTTCCCGGACGTCAACCAGAACATGCTCAAGTCGATGGCGTACCAGGGCAAACAGTACCAGTTGCCATTCACCTGGAACGGCCCGGTCATTCACTACAACACCACGCTCTTCGAGCGGGCCGGCATCGCTCGCCCAAAGGACGACTGGACACTCGACAACTTCCTCGACATCGCCCGCCGCCTCACGCGCGATGACGTGTGGGGCATTAGGACTCCGAATGGCTACTGGGGCGGTGTGATTCCGTGGCTCTTCCTCGCGGGAGGCGACCTCCTCACCGACGACTGGAAGCAGTCCCGCGCGAACGATCCGAAGACGATCGAGGCGGTTCAGTTTTACCAGGAGCTCAGCGTCAAGCATCGGGTGGCGCCGCCCAACGCTGGGGGCGCCGACTTCAACACGGGAAAGCTGGCGATGCGCGCCGATGGGGGAGGCAACCTCCGGCTGAGCACGATCCAGGCGGGAATGCGCGACTTCGACGTCCTGTACTTCCCGAAATGGCGGACGCAAACGCACGAATACGGTGGCACGGGCTTCCCGATCATGAAGGGCAGCAAGCACCACGACGAGTCATGGCAACTTGTCAGGTTCTTGATCCGCAAGGACTCGATCGCTGCTTTCTGTGCGACGGTGTCACAGACGCCGGCACGGCGGTCGGTCGCCTACGACATGTGGGTGAAGCCGGGCGATCCCCCGAGGAACTACCGCATCTACTTCGACATGCTCGACCGCGGGGCGCGCGCTGTGCCGTCGCCGCCCGAGTTCAACGAGGTCGAGGCGCTCACGCTGAAGCACCTCAAGCAGGTCACGGCGAACGAGATCGGCGCCAAGGCGGCGATGGAGTCACTACACCGGGAACTGAGTGAATTGCTCTCCCGCCGCCCACCGGCGGCTGTCTGAGCGCTGTGGCGGGAGGCATTCCGGCCAGAACAACCGAAACGATACACAGGAGGTAGAGCCATGCCGACGATTGTCTTGGTCGCGGCGCTTGATACCAAAGGGGAAGAAGCCCAACTCGTGCGCGAG
The DNA here is from genome assembly GCA_016199265.1 of Chloroflexota bacterium. Classification (GTDB taxonomy): domain Bacteria; phylum Chloroflexota; class UBA11872; order UBA12225; family UBA12225; genus JACQGX01. The sequence goes on from JACQGX010000131.1 coordinate 15,507, forward strand.
TACATCGCCGCGCGGGGGCACCAGCCGCTCGTGGTCAATACCGGCGTGGTCGGCGAGCCGCGCTTCCAGCCGGACGTCGACGCCGCCGAGGTGGCGCGCGCCGGTGGCACCGCGCTCGACGAGCTGCGCCGGCGCGCCGATCGCGGCGAAGCCATCGCGGTGATGGCCAGGGGCGCGGCGGCGATTGCCGCCCGGCTCCAGCAGGAAGGCAGGTTAGATGGGATCGTCGGGCTGGGGGGCTCGGCCGGCACTGCTGTCGGCTCGGCGGCGATGCGGGCGCTGCCGGTCGGCGTGCCCAAGGTGCTGGTGTCCACCGTCGCCTCGGGCAACGTGGCGCCGTACGTCGGCACCAAGGACGTGGCGATGATGTACTCGGTCGTCGACGTTGCCGGGATCAACCGGCTCTCGCGCGCCGTGCTGACCAATGCCGCCGGCGCCGTCTGCGGCGCGGTCGACGCCGCCGCCCACCTCGCGGCGCAGCCCGCCGGGGAAGAGAAGCCCCTGCTGGCCGCGAGCATGTTCGGCAACACGACCAAGCTGGTGGACGCGGCACGGGCCATCTTCGAAGATCACGGCTACGAGGTGCTCGTCTTTCACGCCACCGGCAGCGGCGGCCAGACGATGGAGGGGCTGATTCGCGACGGCTTCATCCACGGCGCCTACGACGTCACCACCACCGAGTGGGCCGATCAACTCTGCGGCGGCGTCTTCGACGCCGGGCCGACGCGGCTCGACGCCGCGGGCGAGAAAGGTATCCCCCAGGTGATCGCTCCCGGCTGCCTCGACATGGTCAACTTCGGCGCCGAGGACACCGTCCCGGCGCAGTACAAGAACGATCCGAGCCGGAAGTTCTACGTTTGGAACCCGCAGGTGACCCTGATGCGCACAACACCGGAAGAGAACGCGCAGCTCGGCACGATCATCGCCGAGAAGGCGAGTGCGGCGAAAGGCCCCGTCGAGATCTTTCTGCCGCTGCGGGGCGTCTCCATTCTCGACAGCGTGACCGACGAGGGACCGCAGCCGTTCTGGTGGCCCGAAGCCGACCGCGCGCTCTTCGACGCCATCAAACAGCACGTCCGTCGGGACGTTCCCGTCCACGAGGTGGATGCCAACATCAACGATCCCGCGTTTACCAAGGCGACGACGGATGCGCTGTTGCGGATGCTCGGACGGTAGGCGGGCAGAGGCGAGAGGCCGAAGAATGGAAACCGCCGATGAACGCCGATGAACGCCGATTAGGCAAGAGGTAGGATATGAGATATACACGCGAACAGGTGCTCGAGCGGCTGCGGGCGCAGATCCGCGAAGGGAAGCCGATTATTGGCGCCGGGGCGGGCACCGGCATTTCGGCCAAGTTTGCCGAGGCCGGCGGCGCCGATCTGATCATCATCTATAACTCGGGGCGCTACCGCATGGCCGGCCACGGCTCGCTCTCCGGACTCTTGGCCTTCGGCGACGCCAACCAGATCGTCTACGAGATGGGCGAGCGCGAGGTGCTGCCGGTGGTGAAGGAGGTGCCGGTGATTGCCGGGGTGAACGGCACCGATCCCCTGCGCCAGATGCCGCACTTCCTGCGGCGGCTGGACGAGCTCGGCTTCTCCGGGATCAACAACTTCCCGACCGTTGGGCTGATCGACGGCCGCTTCCGCGCCGAGCTCGAGGCGACCAATCTCGGCTTCTCCCGCGAAGTCGCGATGATCCGCGCCGCCCACGACCTCGGCTTCTTCACCATCGTCTACGTCTTCAACCCCGAGGAGAGCGCCGCGATGGCCAAGGCGGGGGCCGACGTGGTGATCGCCCACATGGGCCTCACCGTCGGCGGGAGCATCGGTCTCGCCCGCGAGGGCGGCGTCGCGATGAAGCTCGAAGAGGCGCCGGCCAAGGTGCAGGCGATCGGCGAGGCGGCGTGGGTGATCAACAAGGAAGTCCTGCTCGTCTCGCACGGCGGCCCAATCGCCACGCCCGAGGACGCGCGCTACGTCCAAGAGCGCACCGACGCCGTCGGTTTCATCGGCGCCTCCTCAATGGAACGCCTCCCCGTCGAAACCGCCATCACCGAGACGGTGCGCCAGTTCAAGAGCATGCCCGTCCGCAAACGCTGAATGCATCCGCTGGGATACGGTCCCATCATCTGATCCAACAGGAGCCCCGACCGCATGACAACCCAACCCACCGAAGCCGGTCCCGCCATTGTCGCGCGCGTCGCGCCGGCAGCCAAACCGGACGTCGCCGCCAACGGCTATGCCATCAAGTGGCTGTTCAGCGGCGAGACTGCGCCGGGCGCGGAGCAGACGCTTGGCTACGTCGTCATCCAGCCCAACCAGAAGAACCCGCTGCACGCGCATCCCAACTGCGAGGAGCTGCTGTACCTCATCTCCGGCGAGCTCGACCACAGCTTCGACGGCCAGGTCTATCGCCTGGGGCCCGGCGACGCCATCCGTGTTCCGGCCGGCGTCAAGCATGATGCGCGCTGTGTCGGCAGTGAGCCGGCGACGATGATCGTCTGCTACTCGGTCGCCGACCGCCAGATCGTGAATTACGGAAGCTGAGAAGCGCCACATGGGACAACAGATCGTTTTTGCGCACGAAGCCAAGGAGCGGCTGCGCGTCGCGATGCTCGGGACGAGCGGCCACGCCTTTCGCAACTACCTTCCGGTGCTACCGTTTCTGCCCGTCGAGTACGTCGCGCAGTGGGACCCGGACGTCGAGAAGGCACGCGCGTTCGCCCGGCAATTCGGCGCCGGCGACGCCGCGTACGACGACGCCGGCCGGCTCCTGCGCGAGCATCAGCCGGAAGCGGTGTGGATCGCGACCGACGAACTCGAAGCCGACGGCCGCACGATCCAGCCGCGGCTAATCGCCGAGTGTTTGGACGCCGGCTGCCACGTCTTCTGCGACAAGCCCATCGCGTCTACTGCCGACGAGGTTCGCGAGCTGATCGGATTACGCAACCGCTCGGGCAAGGTGGTCGCCGTCGGCGCGAAGACGATGCACTACCCAACGCACACCAAGCTGCGCCAGATCGTCGACGATCCGGCCGCCGGCTTCGGCGAGCTCGTCTCACTGACGGTGCGCTACCCGCTGCACCTGCCTCCCCGCGGCGGTCTTCCGTTCTCCGATCCGGCCAGGCGGAGCTGTCTCGGCCACGTCTGGCACCCCGCCGGCGCTGCCCTGCGCATCGGCGGTCCGCTGGCGCGCGTGCACGTGTTTGCCGATCAGAGGGCGCGCAACGGCGTCGTCGCGGGGCATTTCCGCGGCGGCGCCGTCGTCGCGTTCCACTTTCCACGCACCAAATCGGGGCTCAGCCCGCTGGAGCATCTCGAGGCGGTCGGCGAGGGCGCCAACGCCGTCGTCGAGAACGCTGCCCGGGTGACCTACTACCGCAAGGCGTCTGCCGGCGCTTACGGCCGCATGACGGACATGCTGACGGAGCTCACGGATGCGCCGGTCCGCTGGGAGCCCGAGCTCTCGCTCGGCACGCTCTACAACAACCACAACTTCATCCAGGGCTATGCGCAGAGCCTGCTCCACTTCATCGCGGCGGTGAAAGAGCGCCAGCCGGTGACGGTGGGCACGCTCGAGGACGCGTTGGAGATCATGAAAGTTCATGAGGCGCTTTGCGAAGGCCCCGGCGGCGTGGTCGAGTTGGCCAGCGCGTAGGCGCTGGATCTCTTGCTGACACGTCATCTCGCCAGGCGAGGCGAACAGGGGAAAGGAGGCGCCCAAGAGGAGTTCGACCACCGCCCAGACCATTGGAAAGCACCGTCAATAGGCCAAGGAGCAGGCCCGTCGCGAGTCGTCGCCAGGCACAAGAGATGACTATGGCGGCTGATCCACAGAGGGGGCACGCGCGAGGAGAAAGCACATGTCTGGTCTTTCTGGTTCTATCGTGGATCGTCATCGGCGGCGTGTCGCAAGTCACGATGCCGGCATCACTCGAGCAAGCGCACCTGGCGACCGCGTCACACGCCGATTCGCTTTGCTGGCATCTTCTTCCAGTGTCGCAGGGGTGGTGCTTGCGGCCTGCGGTGGTTCACAGGCCGGCGGCGCCGAAGGGCAATCGGCCAAGACACCGGCGACGCTCGAGATCTGGTCACCGAGCATGAGCGCCGAGCAGACGGCCGTTCAGGAGCAGGTTCACCGCGAGTTTCAGGACAAGTACTCGTACCTGACGCTCAAGTTCGCCCAGATCCCCGGCGGCTGGGACCCCGTCGTCGAAAAGCTCACGCTTTCGATCACCGGCGGCGTGCAGCCCAACGCCACCCGCCTGCCGGACAACCCCATCCGCCTAATCATCTTCCAGAAGCAACTCACCGCGCTCGATCCGTTCATCAAGAGGGACAGGTTCGACGCTAACGTACTCGACAAGGGCATGCGTGACCGCGGCACCGTCGACGGCAAGCTCTACATCCTGCCCTGGTCGGGCGGCATGCTGGCGCTCTACTACAACCAGGACCTCTTCGAGAAGGCCGGCGTCCCCTTGCCGGAGACGACCAAGCCGATGACGTGGGACCGCTTCGTCGACGCCGCTACCAAAGTGCGCCGACTGGGGAATGACGTCTGGGGTTTTCGCGTTGGCGGCGATCTCGACAAGCCAAACTGGAACACCGTCAAGGAGTGGCTGCCGTGGCTCTGGTCGAACGGCAACGACTACTTCGACAAGACCGAGACCAAGCCCCTTTTCGGCGACGCCAAGGGGATCGCTTCGGTGCAATTGCTTACCGACCTGATGCGCAAGCACAACGCCGCGCCGGGACCCGGCATGGACCGCCCCGGCGGCACGTCGGGCAAGGTCGGCATGTGGGTCTCCCAGAGCGGCGACATTGCCAGCCTCAAACGGAGCGCACCGAACATGCGCTATGGTTGCTCGCTCATTCCCGTAGGCCCGGGCGGCAAGGCCAGCTACGGTGTCCAGGGAGGATCCTTCATCGTCATTCCGCAGGGCGCGAAGAACCTCGACGAAAGCTGGCGCTATCTCCGCTGGGTCACCGACGAGGCGATCAACCTGCGCTTGGTCACGCCGGCGTTCCAGGATCCGGTCCACGCCACCAACCAGGTCAAGCCGCCCTTCTCGGACATCCCGCAGTACAAGGCGTTCGTCGAGCAATACAAGACGGCGCGGGCTCGGCCGGGCAACCCCGTCTACCGACCCACCGAAGAAAGCACCGCGGCCGAGCTGCAGGCTGCCTACAAGGGCGAGAAGAGCCCGGCCGAGGCGGTCAAAGCTGCCGTCGAGAAGGCGATCGGCATCATTCAGCAGAATTCGAAGAAGTGATCGGCGACCAACATGAGCCAACCTAACACGCTCTTGCGCGCCGCCGTCGTCGGCCTGGGAATCGGCCGGTTCCACGTCGAAGCCTACGCCGCTAACCCGCACGTCGAGCTGGCCGCGTTGTGCGACGCCAATCCGGAACGGCTGGGAAGCTTTCTCCGCCAGTATCCGTCGGCAAAGGGATACGCTGAGCTCGGCGAGATGCTCTCGCGCGAAACACTCGACCTGGTGAGCATCTGTACCCCGGACTGGATGCACGCCGACATGGGGATCGCGGCGCTTCAGGCCGGTGCCCACGTCGTCTCTACCAAGCCGCTGACGACGACGATCGACGATGCGCGCCGGTTCGTCGCAGCCGCCGAGGCCTCCGGGCGCTACCTCATGGCCGCGCACGAGCGCCGCTTCCACCCCCGGTACCGCGCGATGAGACGCGTGCTCGACGAGGGCCTATTGGGGCAGCTCTTCTACGTCGAGCTCGACTACTTCACGCACAAAGGGCGCCAATTCCACAACACTCCCTGGTACAAGAGCGCCGAGCACCCCCGCGCTGCCATCCTCGGCACCGGCGCGCACGCCGTCGATCTCATGCGGTGGTTCGGCGGCGAGGTCGAGGAGGCGTGGGGCACGGCGAACCACATCGCCTGGCCTGACTTCCCCGACGACGACTGCATGGTCGGCGTGTTCAAGCTCGCCGGCGGCGCCATCGGCAAGGTGACGCAGACGTACGCCAGTATCCGCGGCGCCGGCGAGCCCGACCTGCGCGTCACGCTCCACGGCACCAAGGGCTCGATCGAAGACGAGAAGCTCTTCTCACTTGACTGGTTCGGCGGCGTACCGGCGATGGAAGTCGCCGGCCGCAAGCCCTGGCGCGAAGTCCCGCCGGTCCAGCAGGACCGCGTCTCGCATCACGCCCAGATCGACCACTTCGTCTCGTGCTTGGTCGAAGGACGCCCGCCGCAGCCCGATGGTCGCGAGGGCGCCCGCACCGTCGCCGCCTGCCTCGCCGCCGTCGACGCCGCCCGCACCGGCCAGCCCGTCCGGCCGGCCAGTTTTTAGTAGGCAGTAGGCAGTGGGCAGTGGGCTCTACCGTAGGGTGCTGCCCCCTCGTCCCCTCTCCCTTTGGGAGAGGGCTAGGGTGAGGGCGGCCGCGGTCTACGAGAGCGCGCTGCAGAGAGTGAGGATCAGAGGAGCCGCGCCGCTCGGAAGCACGGGCCGCTCACCGGTAGCGCCGTAGCAACAGGGGAAGGAACGACAACCGGATGACAGCAGCCACTGTCCGTCGGGCGGCACGCCCGGCCATTGAAGACTGGATCCTGGAGAACGACCACCTACGCCTGACGCTCAAGGCGGACAGCCTCGCGCTCTCGGCGGAGGAACTCGCCACCGGCACGCACTGGCCGGCCGATCTCTGGGAGGGCAGCGCCGGCCGGCTGCGGCTGCGCAGCCGCGACGGCGACTCTCTGGTCGTCAATCTCGCGGCCGCCCGCCGGAAGCACATAGAACCGCTTCCCCCCGGCGAAGGTGCGGCCGGCAAAGCCGCCGGTGCGGGACTACGGCTCGGCCTCTCGCAATTTCGGACTCGTCTCGGCCCGGTGCGGCGTGACCGAGGCATCGAAGGACATCTGACGCTCGAGCTACAAATCCGGCTCGCCGCCGACCGGCCCGAGTTCGTCTGCCGCATCGAACGGCTGGAGAACACGTCGCCATACTGGCAATTCGAGACGCTCGAGTGGCCGCTCCGTACGTTTCCTGTCCGCACCGTCGACGACGATGGGTACGTCGCCGTGCCACAGGAGCAAGGCTTCATCATTCCCTCCCGCTTTGGCGACGTCGGTCACTTCCGCTATCTCAACTGGGTGTGGGATCGCGTCGCCGGCCAGGCTGCGGTGCTCGACAACACGTCGATGCCGTGGTTCGGTGCCAAGAAGGGCGAAAGCGCGTTCCTGTGCATCCTCGAAACGATGGACGACGCGGCGATCGGCGCCATCGGCAACGACGTCCGGCCGCCCGGTGCGCCGCCCGCCGCCCCGTCGGCCGTACCGGTGCCGGGTGCAACGCTGTTCGCCCCACGGCTCTCGGCGGTCTGGCCGCTCTGGCGGTCGGTGAAAGGCGAACTGGCCTACCCGCGGGTCGCGCGGTACACGTTTCTGCCGCGCGGCGGGTACGTCGAGATGTGCAAGACGTACCGGCGCTACGCCCGGGAGACCGGCCGGTTTGTCACGCTGTGCCGGAAGATCGAGCAGAACCCGCTGGTGGAGCGGCTGATCGGCGCACCGCACGTGGAAGTGCAGCTTGTCGCCAACCACCCACGCCAGCCCGAGTACCAGGGCCTCTCCGGCGCGATCTACGACGGCTATCACCACGTCAACACGACGTTCCCGCAGGTTGAGGCGATGGTGCGCGACCTCCGCCAGGAGCTTGGCATCGAGCGCGCCGTCCTGCTCCTGGCCGGCTGGGGGCAGGCCGGGTACGACAACTTCCGCCCCATCGACACGCTGCCCGTCAACGAGGAGGCCGGCGGCCCCGAGCAACTGCGCCGCGCTGTTCAGGCCGGCAAAGATGCCGGCTACCTGATCGGCTTGTTCGACAACTACCGCAACCTCGACCTGCTCTCGCCGAGCTACGACGAGCGCTACATCGTCCGCGAGGCCGGCGGCGCGCTGCACGCCGGCTTCTCTTCCGAAGGCGGACACTCGCAGCAGATCTGCACACAGGAAGCGGTGCACCTCTTCCGGCGCAACATGGAGCGCTTTGTCGCCGAGTTCGGCCCCAACGTCCATTACCTCGACACGGTCGGCGGGCTGCCGTTCTTCGAGTGCTACGATCGGCGCCACCCGCTGACCCGCTCAGAAGACCGCGAGCAGAAGGGGGCGCTGATGCGCGTCGCCACCGACGCGGGGCTCGTGCTCGGGGCCGAAGGCCAGCCGCGCGACTGGAACCTGCCCATCGCCGCCTTCTACGAAGAGCATCCGGTGCGGATAGGCATCGACGTGCCGCTCTACCACCTCGTCTACCACGAATGCGCCGTCCTGTATTGGCAGCACGGCATGCCTTACAACTACGGGCTCGACAACTATGGCCACGTGCGAGGCACGCTGTTCACCAAGTTCCTGCGCGGCCTGCTCTACGGCGATCCGCCGAGCTGGGTCTTCACCGATCGCTCGTATCGCGCCTGGCGCAGCACGTTCAAAGCCATCAACGACATCGTGGCGGCGCACCACCGGCGTGTTGCCCATGACGAGCTGGTTGACCACCGCCTCCTTACGCCCGACTTGCTCGTCCAGCGTACGCGCTTCTCGTCAGGCGTCGAGGTCACCGTCAACTACGGCGAGTTCCCCTACCAGCTCGAAGACGGCACCGCATTGCCGGCGCACGGCTACCGCATCGTCGACCCGTCTCCAGACGGCCGCTCGTCTCGCGGCCACCTCGCCATTCAGTGCGTGACGGAGCACGCGGGCACGGAATAGTTGCCGGGCGAACACCGTGGGGACGGGGGACCGAGCGAGGAACGAGGAACGAGGAACGAGGAACGAGGAACGAAGGAGCAGTGGACCATTGTCCTTCGTCCCTTGCGCTGGTCTGGTGGTCGGTCGTCGCGACGACCGACCACCAGACCAGCCGGAGTTGCGACAGAATCCCGCGCCTACCGCCTCGCCGCGACGACCTTCTCGTGCATTGCCGGCGGTAGTGGGAAGACCCAGCCGCGGTTGCGGATGATCGCCTGCGCCAGGGCCGGGGGAACGGCGATGATGATCTCGGGCTCGAGGGCGAACCGGCCGGTGAAACCGCCGATGGCGCTGCGCGCGTGGACGCCGGCATAGCCGCCCGGATCGATGCCGTTCTCGGCAAACTCGCCGGTGCCGCCGCCGAAGACCGACTGCCAGCGGTACGAGTACCCGTTGACCACCGCCGGCCCGGACTTGAAGTCGACGTCGGTTGAGACGACCATACCGAGCGCCTTTACGGTGTAGAGCACGTCGTTCAGGTCGCCGCCCTCTCCACCGCAACTGAGCGCCCAGTGCAGCGTGCGGATGTGGCCGTCGGCGATGTCCTGTGCGGCCTTCTGGCCCTCTTTCACCCGCTCAGGATCGTCACTCATCTGCCGCTGGCCGCCGCCCGCGCCGGAGAGGTACACCAGACCACTCTCCTGAATGACGACGCTGGCGATGTTCCGCCCCTGGAGCGAACTCACGTTCTCTTCAAACGTACCCAGATCGATCCCTAATTGCTTGATCCGATCGTACACGTCGTAGTTCCGGCGCAACTCAGCCGGAATGATCGATTCTTCGTAGAACTTACCCATCGCAACCTCTTCAGAAGCTGTCAGCTTTCAGCGATCAGCTTTCAGCACGGTGTCGAAACCACGTGCATTCAGCCATGCCTAAGCTATGTGCAACAGGATACAACGCTGACGGGACGGCTGGCTGCCACAGTCGGGTGAGAGCACTGATACCGGGCGATCGCTATGAGGACACGTTGATGCGTATCCGCGAGTACATCGCACTGAACCCCGCGCGGTGGGACGAGGATCGCGAGAACCCAGCATACGTGGCGCCTGCCAGCGTTCGCCTGAACCGCCAGTGAATCATTTCACTCGGCCGGCACGGCGTGGTACAACAGCAGCACTATGGCAGACACGCAGCTTCCAAGCCCGTCCTATAGCGCCGCCGACGCCGCGGTTCGTTCAGAAGTGTCCCAACGTCATGAACGGTTGGGTCGCGCCAGTATCGATCCTGCGGGCGATGTGATTGCCGGCAGCTACGGCACGTGGCGTCTCACGTACGTCGCCGGCGCAGAGGGCGTCGCCCCTGGCGGCCGCCTGCGCATTCACACCGACTCCGATACCGATTGGGGCGTACCGCAGTTCGACGATCCGGCCGGTGCGGAGTACATGACGTTCCAAGCGCCGGCAGGCGTACGCGTCACCGCGCTCGTCCAGAGCGTGACGGCTCTGCTGCTCGTCGTGCAGGGGCGCGCACTGCGGCCGGATGAGCAGATCGTCGTCACCTACGGCGACCGCAGCGGTGGCGGTCCCGGTTCGCGCGCGCAGACGTTCCGGGAAGCGCGGCGCTACTTCTGGGTCGACGTCGACGCCGGCGGTACGGGCACGTTCGTCATGCTGCCCGATTCGCCGTACGTCTCGATTGTCGGCGGCCCGGCGGTGAAGCTCGCGGTGGTCGCTCCCTCGACCGTCGCCGCCGGTGAGCCGTTCCGGCTGCTCGTACGCGCCGAGGACGCCTGGGGCAACCCGGCACACGGCCACCAGGGCACGGTCTCGCTCCACGCGGACGGCGTCGACTTGCCGGCGAGCGAGATCACGTTCGGACCGACCAACGAGGGCGTGTACTGGCTCGAAGGCTGTGTTGCAACGCAGCCCGGTGTGCTGAGGATCGACGCCGCCGAGACGAATGCTTCAGGTGATGAGTTCGGGCGGCGGACCTCGCCGTCTGCGCCCCTCGCCGGGGGAACCTCACCCCCTGGCCCCCTCTCCACCGGAGTGGAGAGGGGGAACGACGGCCGCGGTGGTACTGTGTCCGGGACGCTTGCCCACACCCAGAGCAACCCCATCGGCTGCACGGCGCAACCCGGCCCGTACACGCTCTACTGGGGTGATCCGCACGGAGGGCAGGTAGCGCTCGCGGCCAAGATCCCCGACTTTTTCGGCTACGGCCGCGACGTCGCCGGGATCGCGTTCGCCGGCTACCAGCGCAACGATCACGTCCACTCCAACGAAGACTGGGCCGCTCAGCAGGCGACCGAGCGCGAGTTCCACCAGCCGGGCCGCTTCGTGCCCCTGCCGGGCTTTGAGTGGTCGGCCGAGCCGGCGAGGGGCGGCCACCACAACGTGTACTTCCGGCGGCACAGCCAGCCGATGCGCCGCAACAGCCACCGCGGGCTGCCCAACAAATCCGACGCCGATACCGACCTGCCGCACGTGCTCGACCTGCACCGCGCCTACCGCGGCGCCGACGTGACGATCACACCGCACGTTGGCGGCGGCCACGCCGACCTGCGTTACCACGAGCCCAGCCTCGAGCCGGCGCTCGAGATGACGTCGACGCACGGCTCGTTCGAGTGGTTCTTGCGCGAGTCGCTCGAGCGCGGCTACAGGATGGGGTTCGCCGGCGGAAGCGACAGCCACGACGGCCGCACCGGCCACGATTCGCCGGGCTACCAGGAGCGGCGCTTCGCCAAAAGCGGCCTGACCGGCCTCTACGCGAGCGAGCTCACGCTCGAAGCCATTCACGAGGCGCTCCGCGCCCGCCGCTGCTACGCCACGACCGGCGCGCGCATCCTGGTGGACGTGCGCGGCGACGACCACGCCATCGGCGAGGAGTACCGCACGTCGGCCCCACCTACCATCTCGGTCTTCGTCGCCGGTACCGCGCCGCTGGAATCGGTCGAGCTCTTCCGCGGCCTCGACCGGATCTACCACCACCCGATCGAGGTGGCCGAGGCACCCAACCGCGTGCGCCTGCTGTGGCAGGGCGCCAGCCGCAAGACGAGCTACTCGGGCGTGATCTGGGACGGCTCGCTGCGGATCGCCGGTGACGCACGTGCTCGAATCGGCGCGGTCGAGCCGATTCGCTTCGACAGTCCGCGCTCGCACGTCTATGGCGTCACACCGCACGCGCTGCGCTGGCATTCGGTCACGTGCGGCTACCGGAGCGGGCTGATCGTGGACGTCGAGCACACCGGCGACGATACCGAGCTGCAGTGCGCCGTCACTGCCTCGCTGATCTCTCGCCCGTTTTTCGGCGGGCACGGCGACGACAACCCGGCGCGCATGGCGTACTCGCCGGCGGAGCGGGTGACGTTCGGCTGTAGTCTGCGAGACCTGGCGCGGGGGCCGCAGGAGATCGACGTCGGTCTGCTCGAGCGCAAGGTCACCCTTTCGCTCGCCCCGGCACCGGGCGGCGAGCAGACCGCCGAGTTTACGTTTCTCGACCGCTCGCCCGCGCCCGGCATCAATGCGTACTGGGTGCGCGTCGTCCAGGCCGACATGGAGATGGCCTGGACGAGCCCCATCTTCGTCGATTTTGTTGCGCCACCACTGTGACCGACCACCGGCCGCCCAACCGCGTTCCGATACGGCCTGCCGGCGGTCTACGCTGTCACGAGCTCGCGTTGCGCCGGCGTGTCGGCGGTGTGGATGCCGGACGATGGGGTCGCGCTGCGCAGCAGCCAGTTGCGCACTCGGGTGCGCATGCGGCCGGACGTGAACGGGAGCGTGAGGTGATCGGAAGCGCCGGCGGCAAACCCGGCTTCCATCAAGTCCAGGCTCGGATCGTGCGTGAGCAGCAGCACCGGCACGTTTCGCCGGGCGGCTTCGGCGTCTGCCCGGATCGCTTGACACACCGCCAGGCCGTCGAGCCCATCGCGACCCGGCAAGCGGGGATCGAGCACGATCACCGTGGGTCGCTCTGCCCGCGCTGTGGCGAGCGCTGCCTCGCCGTCGTGCGCCGTCAGTATGCGGAACCGCTCCGGCTGCAGCGCGACGATGAACCGGCTGATCGCGTCCGGCTCGTGACCGGCGAAGAGAATCGCCGGATCTCCTCCCGATTCGCCGAAGGGCGCGTCGGCAGTCCGCCGGCTGAGCAGCGCCGCCGCCCGCCCGTTGGCTGAGGGCGCTGCACCGGCGCTCGTAGGTCGCTCCGGCAGTTCGAGCAGGTCCCCTTCGGTCGCGGCAAACACCTGCAGCGCGCTCCCCGCGGCCGCCGCGCGCTGCCGGCAGTGCTCGACCACCTGATCGACGCCGCCGTCTTCGCGCAGCGGCTCGTGATGGAAGAGCGCCAGACGATTCACTCCGGCCGCGACGGCGACGTCGACGGCGTACTCGGCGGGGCTGTGGCCCCACCCCAGCTTCTGCTGGTACTCGGCCAGCGTGTACTGGGCGTCGTGGATGACCAGGTCGGCCCCGGCGAGAAACTCGACGTGCCGGCGTTCCTCGCGGTGAATCGGCCAGACGCCGGCCGACCCATTTGGCCCGTCCGCGCCACCCGAGCCGTTCGGGCGCATACCGAGTCGATCGCCGGCGAGTGTCCCCATCGGCTCACGCGCTCGAGCCTCGGTGAGCACGTGCTGCATGTGCGGCTCGTGGTCGGTGGCGTAGACAAACGTCGCCCCGCCGACCTCCAGGCGGTAGCCGATCGTCGGCGTGGTGTGATTGAGGAAGCAGGTCGTCGCGACCGCTTCTCCCACGCCGAGCGTGCCTTCTCCCAGGTCGTGGAACCGCAAGCGAGCGCCCAACTGCTCGAGTTGTACCGGGAAGTACGCGTAATCCATCTGCCCGGCGAGCCCATCCTTGATGTGGTGCCCTAGGCCGCCCGGCCCATAGATGTCCCACTCGTTGCCGGGCAGAATGAACGGCGCGAAGAAGGGGAATCCCTGGATGTGGTCCCAATGCGTGTGGGTGAATAGCAAATGGCCGCGCAAGGGCCGCTCGCCCGAGGCCAGGAGCGCCTGCCCGAGCCCCGGCGCGCCGCTGCCGCAGTCGAGCACGATCAGCGTGCCATCGGCCGTCCGCACCTCGACGCAGAGCGTGTTACCGCCAAAGCGAAGTGTCCCTGGTCCCGGCTGCGGCCGTGAGCCGCGCGTCCCCCAGAATCGAATGCGCATCATCCTACCCCTTGTTGTTTCCAGCGCCCTGCAAGTGTGTTACGAAAAGTTGCAAACCAGTATACAAGCTGTCTTCTCGATCGTTCACCTGCGCCGCTCCTGGCCCCCTCACCCCCGGCCCCCTCTCCCACGCTGGGGAGAGGGGGGAGTCGGCCGTTCCCCTCTCCCCTGGTGGGAGAGGGGCCGGGGGTGAGGGGGAACCGCACCTGTTCGTCTCTGGTATGGTGAGATTGGAGCGACGTTAGCGAGAGACGGGTCTGAGGCCGGGTTGAGGCTGGCACGCAAGTTGAAAGTCTTACGACTGCACCGGCCGCGCCGGGTGGCATCCTACGCCGTTCGCCGTGCCGGCCGGTGCCGGGAATGGAGGAAACGATGACCGAGAAAAGAGCAAGCGCCCGTGGGCGGCCACGGCGGCGGCAAGCAGCGCCGACGGCTCCGGCGGCCCGCCGGCGGGCCGCGATCGAAGCGCCGATTCCGGCCGCACTGGCCGGAATTCCGGGACTCGACGACCTGCTCGAACAAGGGAAGGAGCAAGGCTATCTCGCCGAGGACGATCTCGACGAGTTGTTCGAGGCGGCTGAGGAGCCCCCTACTCCCACGCAGATCGAGGCGCTCCACCAACTGCTCACCGACGCCGGAATTGAATTGGTCGCCGACGAGACCGAGTTGGCCGAAACGGTGGAGGACATCCACATCGAGGAGCAGCTCGACCGACTCGATTCCGAGGCCCAGCCGATCCAGGCCGATCCGGTGTGGCAGTATCTCAAGGACATCCACGACATTCCCCTGCTCAAGGCGGAGCAGGAGGTCGAGCTCGCCCAGCGCATCGAACAGGGCGATCCGGCGGCGCTCCAGCAGTTTACGCTCTCGAACCTGCGCCTGGTGGTGAACATCGCCAAGCGCTACGTCGGGCGCGGCCTGCCGCTGATCGACCTGATCCAGGAGGGGAACATCGGA
>JACQGX010000128.1 GCA_016199265.1 Chloroflexota bacterium
CATCCGTAGACGGCCTCCTGCCCACAATCCTACCCCACACTTTCCTCGGAGTGCTTAGTGCTGCCGCCTCTGGCCGGGTGCCCGACGGAAGCGGATCGCGCCGCGTTCGTCCTGATAGGCCCCGAGTTCCCTCAGTTGCGCCGCCAGCGCTTCGTCGCTCGTGTTCAGCCAGATCTCGTGGTCAATCTCTTCCCGGTGGTCGTAGTAGTAGCTGATGGCGTCGTACACCGCCGCGGGGGAGAGACGTCCCTCGTACTCGGCCACGACCTGTTCCACGGGGCGGCCCTGCCGCACGGAGTCGGCGATGTGCCAGACGGGGATACGCCGCCCGCCGACGATCGGACTGCCGCCGAGCACACCAGCGAGGCGCGTCACGTACGGGTGCTCGGTCTTTACTTCCTTTGCCTCTGTTGCCATGGCTTGCCCGATTCTAGCGCACACGCATCGGGTCTCACGTGCACAGCGCCGGTCAGTGACCTGTCGCATGAGGAGTGGCTTGCTATCGTCGATCGCCAGGCTCGGCGCTACCTGCGTATGAGCGGTGAGGAATTCATCCGGCGCTGGAAGGGTGGCGCCTATGCCGGTCAGGAGGAGCAGCCCGGCGTGATGGCTGTCGCTATGCTCCTCCCGGCCGCCGCACCAAACGGCTAGCCGCCGATGGCCGCCCGAACACGCCGTGAGGCGAGCGAGTTGCTCCTCGCCCCGCTGCGTCAGGCCCTCGCGTGCTTCACGCCGCAGGCTGTCCTCGTCCAGCGGCACGATCCTGCCGTCGATGCCACGGTAGTGACGACCGCGAACGGGAACCCGATACCCTTGCGCGACTCATCTGGTGTTCCGGTGGTGGCCCTCCTCCTTCGGCTGCACTACCGCGTCGTGCCGCTACCGTACGCTGACAGCGGGTTGGAGGGGCGCACTGTGGCGTACGCCCATCAGCTTGAGGGGATTGGCGACCCACCGCGAGAGTTGCTCCGATTCGAGTGGCATCCGCACATCGCGGGTATACCGTTTCCGCACGTTCACGTGCTGGCTGGTCAGGCGAATGGACGTGGCATCACGCCGAGGACACACATGCCCACTGGCTTGCTGACCACACAGCACGTGCTGACCTTTGTCGTCCGAGATCTAGCTGTCGCCGTCCGGCAGCATCGGGGGGAGTGGCAGCAACTGAAGATCGCCACGACGTGTGCACGCCGCTGGGCCGCTTCGACCAGTACCGGTGACCCCTCTCACGACCCATTAAGCAGGGTCCAGGCAAGTGTTCCGGGCACGGGCGACGTGTCGTAGGGGCGTAGGGCATACGCCCAGGGGTCGCGGGCGGGCGCGTGCCCTACGCCCCTACGAGTCCTCCTCGCGTCCGGAACTCTTGCGCGCACCCCGTTAAGCATGTGTGCGTGCACGGATCGCTGTCGTGGTTTATCATTCACTGCTCATAGCGACCGGCAATGATCGAAACGGTACTGCTCGTCCCGGTGCGAGACAACGATGGCAACCTGTTTCCGCGGTCGCTATGGCGGGATCAGGCCATGCCACTTGGCACGGTGCGGCCCCGCGCCGATATGAGGCGTGCCGCTTTGGAGCGGATGATGGACACGTTTGTCACACTGGAAGGGCGCGTCCTTGATCTCACTCGCCTGTCGGACGAGGAACGGACGTTCTTTGGGCGCTGCTACCTGGCGTATCGCAACGGCACGCCGTGGGAGTCATTCGTCAAACTGTCACGCGGACCGCAGAATCCCGTCATTCAGGCGGCCGGCGGCCGCATCACCCAGGCGGTGTGGGAGCACCCACTCTTCCAAGCACTGCACGATCTCGAGGATCGTCTGGGCATCCAGCAGGGCGAACTCGCGGCCGATCCCGGAGACGACCTCGCGCGCGACCCTGTCGCGGATACCTGGATTCCGGCGGTAGAGGCGGCGCGGGCGAAGGGCGTGACGCTGCCCGGCTTGCACGGCGCGATCAAGCGCGGCGTGGTGGTGGCTAAACCGGCCGAGTCAGGGCGGCCGCGTCTGCTGGTGAGCGCCAACAGTCTCGCGCGCTGGACGCCCAACCCGGTCCGCCAGGCGGCGCGGCGGGCGAGCCACAAGCAACGCGTGGCGTAGCCTCATCGAGCCGCGTACGGATCGCTCTCGGCACGGACAGGGAGACGCTGAGGCGCCGGCAGGGCGACGGGCAATAATAGCCGTCAGGCGGTGGCGGCTGTCAGGCAGAGGTGGCTAGCAGAGCGCGCAGTTCGGCCAGGGCTTGGCGTGTAGATCGGGCGGGCCGCGTGGGACCGCCGGGACTTGCAGGCAGGGCACCGGCCGGCCCGACCACGAGCGTGACGAAGGTGGGCCCGGGCGCCGCCAGCGCACGCTCCAGCCCGGCTTCGAGGGCATCCAAGGCGTCGAACCGGAACGCGGCGCGGTAGCCGGCCGCGCGCGCCATCGCGGCGAAGTCGACGGTCCCCGCACCCGGCACCGGCTGGCCGCCGGTGACCTCGTAGACGCCGTTTTCGAGCAGGAAGTGCGTCAAGTTGGCCGGCGCGTGCTGGGCAATGGTGACCAGCGTGCCGAGATTCATCAGCAGCGAGCCGTCGCCGTCGAGGACCCACACGCGCCGGTCCGGCTGTCCCAAAGCCAGGCCCAGCCCGAGCGAGGACGCCTTGCCCATGCACCCGCCGAACGACAGGTCCAGCTCCGGGCGCTGCGTGACGTGTGCCCAGACCCGCGAGCTGGTCATCGTCGTGACGACGATCTCCTCACGGCGGCGCCGCTCGAGTGCTGCCAGCGCCGCGCGGTACGGCATGCGGGAGAGCTCAGCCATCATTGGTCACCAATCACCAATCACCGGTCACCGGTACTCCCGGCCGATCAGCACCGCGACCGGTCGTGCGCTGTCCTGCGCCTCGCGGTAGGCTTGCTCGATCCGCGGGAGGTCGCCGTCGTCTTCCACGAGGTAGGCGCGGATACCCCAGGCCGTCAGCACCGGATCGGTGTAGACGCCCGCAGAATCGGTCATCGGCGCGCCGGCTTTCCAGCCCCGGTAGCCAATCATCAGAAAGAACGGGAACCCAGTGTCCAGCATGGCGCCCCGGACCGAGTCGCCCGATTCGAAGAACCCGGTATTCTGAATGACCACCGCCGGGCGCTTCCCGGCGACGGTGAGCCCGAGCGCGATAGCCATCGCTTCCCCCTCCCGGCAGACGGGGACGAGCGCGACGTCTGGGGCCGCGCGCAGCGCTTCGTACAGGAAGCCCGCCTCGCTGTCGGGCAGCCACACCACGTGGGAGATGCCGCACCGCTTGAGCGTCGCCAAGACCCCGGCAGCGGTCAACGCCGTCTCCGCCGCGCCTGGCGCCCCAGGCGCGCCCGGACGGTCGCTTCGGACCGCGGTTACTCCTTGTGTTGCCATACCGCCTCCTGTTGCGTCGCCACCATCGCATCCCCATTTTACACCGAGGGCAACGGCAACGGCACCGGGCGCGCGGCGTCACTCAGGGAGTAGAACTCGGATGCCATCACCGGGTGCACGATGCCGTGAGCGCCGCACTCGACGCTGAAGTCGACCACCCGGCGCAGCCCGTCCAGATCCAGCTCGCCCTGCTCGTCGAACGGCGTCTGCGGGATGACGAAGATCCCCCGCCACGTGCTCGGGTTGTCGCGCCTCACGCACCGGATGTCG
>JACQGX010000129.1 GCA_016199265.1 Chloroflexota bacterium
AGGCTTTCCCGCGTTCTATGATGTTCATGGGCGCTGCTCCTGCGAGGGCTCATCTTACCCTCTATGGTCGCAGCGCCCACCCTCTTTTGTCATCCCCTCCCCCACAACTCACCAACACACTTTGTGAACCGAATCTAGTCGTTGCTAGCCGAGGTGTTCCTTGTATGCGTGTTCTATACTTGCAGCACGCGAGAGACTTGCGCCGCCGGTACCTATGGACCAAGCACGAGCAGGGTTAGCCGTCGCCCGGCCCCTCCGCCCCGTTCGCTCGGCGTATCCCGAACGCCGGATGCGATCCAGCGCCCGCTTCGGGGCGGCGCCACCTGCGCTCTACGTATCGAGGGCACGGCGCGCCCGCGGCCGCAGTTCGCTCGCTCAGCGGCTCACCTGGCTCACGATCGCCGCGACGTGTGTGCTGATGCTCGCCGGTGCCATCGTAGACAGAGCGTACCAGAGCCGGGTGCTGCCCGGTGTGGCCACCGGCGCAGCTTCGGGTCAGCAGCCGCTGACCGGCCTCACCCATCAGCAGGTCGTCGAGCTGCTCCGGGCACAAACCGGGCCATGGCTTGCCGCACCCGCCGTTTTTGCCCTAAATGAGCGCGAATGGCGGCCAGCGGCGGGCGAAATGGGAATAGGCGTCGACACCGACCGCATGGCGCGCGAAGCGCTGGCCTATGGGCGCACCGGGCCGGGGGTGTTCCGCTGGCCTGAAGCGGTGCTCGCGCTGCTGCAGCGCCGGTCGCTGCCGCTGCGCGCCACAATCGACGAGACGCAACTCGCCGCGTTCTTGAGCGCCGTCGCGCTGGAAGTCGACCGGAATCCGGTCAACGCGCTCCTGCAAGTACGAAACGGTCAAGTGCTGGCCGGCAAGGCCGAGACGGGGCAGCAGCTTGACATTCCCGCCACGATCAAACGCGTGCACGTTCCCCGCTACGTCGGCGACGTACAGCGCATCCAGGTCGTCGTAAACACGCTGCCGCCGGTGCTGAACGATATTGGGGTCGCCGAGGCGCGCGCGCAGGCGGAGCGGATGCTGGCGGCGCCCCAGACACTGCGCGCGGGCGAGCGCACGTTTACGCTCACACCGGTGGCGCTCGGCAACATGCTCGACATTCAGCCGGTGGATGGGCCCGGCCCAAGCGCGGGCAAGCTGATCGTCGCACTCAACCAGGCCAAGGTCGCCGCCTACGTCAAGACGCTTGCCGCCAGCATCGACGTCCCGGCGGTCGATGCCCAGCTCCGCTGGACGGGAAACGGCGTGGCCGTCACACGGGAGAGCCGCGATGGGATACAGCTCGATCAAGCGGCGGCGGTGAAGGCCATCATCGGCCAGGCGGCACGGGACAGTCGAGAGGTCACTCTGGTGACCACGGTCACAAAGCCGAACGTCTCGAGCGACAACGTGGCCCAACTGGGCATCAAAGAGCTGGTCGCCACCGGCTCGTCAAAGTTTGCCGGGTCAGGTCCCGAGCGCGTCAACAACATCCAGGTAGCGGCATCGCGCCTCAACGGCACGGTGATTCCGCCGGGCGCGACGTTCTCGTTCCTCAAAGCGCTGGGCCCGATTACCAAAGCAAACGGCTATCAAGAAGGGCTCACCATCCTCGGCGACGAGACGGTGCCGGGGATCGGCGGCGGCGTCTGCCAGGTTTCGACGACTCTCTTTCGGGCGGCGTTTTTCACCGGTCTGCCGTTTGTCGAACGGCACCAGCACACCTACCGCGTCGGCTACTACGAGCAGGACGGCAGCCCGGTCGGCTTCGACGCCGCGGTCTACGATCCCGGCATCGACCTCCGGTTCAAGAACGATCTCGGGATGGCGCTGCTCATTCAGATGCACATCGACCCTGACACTTCGACACTCACGTTCCGTCTTTACGGCACCGCCGAGGGGCGCGACGTGCGTCTGGCCGCGAGCCGTTCGAACGAGATCAAAGCCGGCCCGCCGCGGCCCGACGGCGTCGATCCCACACTGCCACGCGGACAACGCCGGCAGGTCGAATGGCGCGCCGACGGCGTGGACGCGACAATCCGCCGTACCGTCGTCCAATCCGGGCGCACCCTGTTGAGTGACAGCTTTTTCAGCCGCTACGCTCCCTGGCGTGAAAAATGGGTGGTGGGCATCGGGCCGGTATGACACGTGAGACGTGACCCCAGGCCGTAGTCCGTGCGTCGCGTGTCCGATCGCGGCACGGTGCTGCACCCCATCGAGGCTCACGTTTCACGTGTCACGCCGTCACCGCAGCCGGTTCTCTGACCGCCTCCGGCGTCGTCGGGACAACCTGCGCCGCGAACGGCTGCCCCGGCGCGGCGGGAGCATCCGTCGTCCCCAGCTCACCGCCGAAGAACTCGTCCCACTTTTCACGCAGGCGGCGGCGGAGGGTGTAGCCGTCGGTCGGCGCGGCCAGGATGGCGGCGGTTCCGGCGACGAGCCCGCCGAAAAGCAGACCGGCGACAAACGCCAGCGCGTTGTCGCCACCGCTCGAAGCCGGCTTCCCCTGCTGGCGACGCAGATACTCGCCCACGGCCTCACCGACAGCAGCGATGGCGCCTTCGCCCGTCTCCACCGCTTGCTCGGTGAGATTCGCACTCTGCTTTTTGAGCCGACGTCCAAATGCCATGGCGTCACCCTATCACGGAACCGCGGCACCGCGCAACGGTTTTGGAACACTCAGCGCGTGTTGGCGAGCGTGAGGACGACCCAGGCGCCGATGCTCGCCTCGATGACGTGCACGTCGCCCATCATCGGCAGCGGCGAGCCGACGAGCCACGCCAGGAAGTTGCCGATCGAGAAGCCGAAGATGCCGAACGGGGCAAAGTACACCGCGGAGTGGCCGTCTTCGACCAGCGCCACGTGGAACACGAAGACGTTGATCGCCGCCAGCACAAACGCGAGCACCCACGCCGGCGAGATGTAGCTCAGCATGTCTTCCATGGTCGGAAAGTTGGTCTGGGCGCGGGCGAACGCGTCCGTGAGAGGCTAGCTACCGTACCACACGGGCACCCCGCGGCCCGTCGCAGCTTACGTCATCAGGGGACGAACGCCGAACCAGAACAACGCCGTCACGGCTGCCAAGCCCCACAGTCCAAGCGCTGGCGGCACGCGCCGCGCCACCGCCCGCGAGCGCGCGGCGGCGATGACCAGCGCTGAGAGCGGCCACAATCCAAGCAGCGGACCGAGCACCAGCAACAGTTGCGCATGCACCGGCGCCAGGTCGAGCAATGCCCTTCCGTCGAGCGCCAGTCCGCCCGCCGCGACACTCCATCCGGCAATCGTTCCCGCGATGATGCTGCTCAGGTAGATCGCCACCGAACTAACCACTGCTGCCTACCGCCGCTGCGAACCGGTCGTTTCCAACATCGCCCGGCGCCAGCGCACGTAGTCGCGGGCAAACAGGACCTCCAGTGAGAGCAGCACCGCCCCGAGCGCTGCCAGCGCCAGCCAACCACCGGCCGACCAGGCCTGGGCAACACCCAACCACCACGCCACCGCAAGCGTGATAACGAAGAGGGCGATCACGATGCTGGCAAGCGTCAGACCGCCCACAATGGCATCGCCATCTCCCGTGAGATCGCGCCGTCTACGAAATCGACTCATGCTCATGGCGTTGGTGTCGTGGCCATCGTGGTGTCGTCGCGCGATCAGCGCACACGCCGGTAGGCGACGGCGGCGGCGATGGCGACAAAGATCCAGATTGCCCAGTTGGTGGCGGCGAACTGCACGACAGCGATCAGCCGAAGCTCGAACGGACCGGCGTTGGGCGGCATGCGCAGCATCACACCGGCGATCCATCCGAGCTGTGCGCCGGCGGCGAGCGCAGCCAACGCCAGCGCATAGACCGTGCGGCGCGTCTTGCGCGTCACCACCGGCGCCAGCATTTGGCCGCTCATCGCGCCCGTAATTCCTGCTGCCAAGAGCATGAACAGCAGGCCTGTCAGTGAGCCGATACCGGAACCAATCGCCGCGATGCCCATCGTCTTCAAGAAGGCCGAGGCGGCGGCATACCCCGCTGCTCCCCGGCGGACGCCGGCGCATTCGTAGCAGCGCTGGCCCGCGGCGGTGTAGATCAGGCACTCGGGACAGAACGGCCGCTCGCAGCGGCCGCAGGCGATGAGCGTCTCACGTTTGGGGTGCCGCGTGCAATACCGTACCGGCCGCCCCTGCGCCACCGTCTCAGCCGATTTGGCCGGAGATGAGCTCATATCAAGCAGAACGAGCGGCCACCGTTGGTGATGACACTGCGGGCGATGGACGGGCGTCCGTGGCTGCCGCCGCGACCGACGCGGTGGCCGGCGCGAACGCGGGTGACATCGCCCGCAGCGCGGCGATCGCGGGCGGCAATTCGTCCACTACGCGATCGATCTGCTCGATGGTGTTATCGAGCCCGGTCGTTAAACGCAGCGAGCCGCGGACTAACTCGGGAGCCAATCCCAGCGCCGCGAGCACGTGCGACGGCTCGAGCGCGCCCGAGGTGCACGCCGACCCGCTCGAGGCGTAGATGCCGCGCACGTCGAGGCCGAGCAGAATGCTCTCGCCCTCGACGTACCGGAACGCGAAGCTGGCGTTGTTCGGCAGGCGGCGCGTCGGGTGCCCCGTCAGCTCGCACTCGGGGATGCGTTCGAGCACGCCGCCGATCAGCCGGTCGCGCAGCGCCTGGACGTGCGCGTTGTTCGCCGGGAGGTCGCGGTAGGCGAGCTCAAGGGCGGTAGCCATGCCGACAATGCCGGGCGTATTCTCGGTTCCGGCGCGCCGGTTGCGCTCCTGTGCGCCGCCCTGTTGCTGCGGCTGCCAGCGCGTCCCCGATCGGACGTAAAGCACGCCCACACCCTTTGGCCCGTGGAACTTGTGCGCCGAGAGCGCCAGCAAATCGACGCCCAGGCGGTTGACGTTGAGATCGAGCGTGCCGCCGGCCTGTACCGCGTCGGTATGGAACGGGATCCGACGCTCGCGCGCGATCCGGCTGATCTCGGCGATCGGCTCGATCGTGCCCACCTCGTTATTGGCGTACATCACCGAGATCAGAATGGTCTTGTCGGTGATCACCTCGGCGACGGTTTGTGGATCGACCAGACCGTAACGGTCGACCGGCAGGTACGTCGTCTCGAAGGCGAACTGCTCCAGCCACTCGCACGCGTGCAGCACGGCATGGTGCTCGATCTGCGTCGTGATGATGTGGTTGCCGCGCGCGCGCCGCGCGAAGGCCACGCCCTTGATCGCGGCGTTGTCCGACTCGGTGCCGCCGCTGGTGAAGACGATCTCCGGCGGCCGCGCGCCAAGAATCGCGGCGATGCGCTCGCGTGCCTCGTCGACCGCGCGGCGGGCGTCGCGCGCCCACTGGTAGATGCTCGACGGATTGCCGGCCTGCTGTGACCAGTACGGCGCCATCGCCTCGATCACCTCGGGACGCACCGGGGTGGTTGCCGCGTGGTCAAGGTAAATCGGGCCCGTTGCGTTGATCATGTGGTTTTCTCAGTCTCTCAATTCTATCACCGGCCAGGAACGGACTTTGTGATAAAATGCACAAAGACGAGGATATCTGGAGTTGACGAGGACAGCGCTGTCTAGCTAGTATGCCGGCGCAACTGCGTTGATCCATGCGGCCAGAGACGGCCTACCCTGGTTCTGCCGGTGGCGGCGAATGAGCAGTGTGCCTCAAGTACCGGGGGAGCACATCCGTAAGGCGAGGGGGAAGGGCGCATGTTGTTTGACTACGTCCCAATAGTAATCCAGCTCTTGATCGCGCTTGCTGTGTCGGGCGGCATGCTCGTGATCTCCAATTTTCTGGGGACGAAGCGGCCGACGGCCGTGAAGCTGGCGCCGTACGAATCGGGCATGACGCCCGTCGGCATGGCTTGGCGGCGCTTCCCGATCAAGTTCTATCTCACCGCGATGCTCTTCGTCATCTTCGACGTCGAGATTATCTTCTTCTATCCGTGGGCGGTGATCTTGCGGCACATGAAGGCCGGCGGCGGGGCGTGGGTGTGGTTCGGTCTTGTCGAGATGCTGGTCTTCATGGCATTTCTCCTACTGGGGTACGTTTACGTGCTGAAAAAGAGGGCCCTCGAATGGGAATGACGCCACAACCACCACTGACCGGACCGGGAATGGCCGCCCGGCCATCACCCGACCAGCCCGATGCCCTTGAGCCAGTTCCGGCGCCCGATGGACGGTTCACCGGCGCGATGGGCGTGGGCATGGCGACCGTCGATCGCGCCGTCGGTTGGGCGCGCGCCAATTCGATCTGGCCGCTGCTGTTCGGTCTAGCGTGCTGTGCCATCGAGATGATGGCGATGAGCGCCGCGAAATTCGACGTCTCGCGTTTCGGCGCGGAGGTGTTCCGCACGTCGCCGCGACAGGCCGACCTGATGATCGTCGCCGGCCGCGTCTCCAAGAAGATGGCGCCGGTGCTCCGCATGTTGTACGACCAAATGCCCGAGCCCAAGTGGGTGCTCTCGATGGGCGCCTGCGCATCGTGCAGCGGCGTGTACAACAACTACGCGCTCGTCCAGGGTGTCGATCGCATCGTCCCGGTCGACATCTACGTACCCGGCTGCCCGCCGCGCCCCGAGATGGTGATCGACGGCATCATCAAGCTGCAGGCAAAGATCGAACACGATAGGCAGTTCGGCAAGCGCGCCGAGCGCGTCCCGGCTACCGTTACGGCGTAACAGAGTTCCGAAGGCGAGCGAGAGAAGGGAGCCACCGAGCACACAGAGCACACAGAGAGGACTCTCGCGTACGGTGCAGCACTTGTGCAGAACAAGCAGACCGCACACCGGCGATTACCTTCTCTGTGAACTCTGTGCTCTCTGTGGCGGAAAAAACAGGCTGGAGAGAGAGTACGTAGGCACATGGCGGAAAGCACGCCTGGCACGCAGTCGGTTCCCGGGCAAACGCCCCAAAGCGAACCGGCGGTCGCGCCGCCGCCGGAGCATCCGGAGGCCCTCCAGCGACTGCTGGATCGGTTCCCCGATTGCTTCGTTCCCGACTGGCGATTCGCCGACGGCATCTCGACCGCCGCGGTGCCGCCGGCGCAGTTGGTTGACGTGGTGCGCTGGCTGATGGAGACCGAGCCCAGGTTTGACTTGCTGGTCGACATCCTCGGCGCGCACTGGCCGCAGCGCGAGCTGCCGTTCGAGGTCACGTATTTGTTCCACTCGCTGGCGACGCACTGGCGCATCCGCCTGAAGTGCTTGGCCGGCGGCGAGGCGCCGGCGCTGCCAAGCCTTGTCCCGCTCTGGCCGGCCGCCAACTGGCCCGAACGCGAGATTTACGACATGTACGGGGTGGCTTTCGACGGCCACCCCGACTTGCGCCGCATTTTGATGCCCAACGACTGGGAGGGTCATCCACTGCGCAAAGACTTCCCTCTGGGGGAGGAGCCGGTCGAGTTCTACCGCTCGCCGACGCCGCCGGCGGCGCCGTTCCCCGCCGGCGGCGACATTGAGCCGTCGATCGCGTAACCACCTGACCACGACTTGATCACCACGTAATCACCACCTGATCACCCGAGGAACACTCGCGATGGTAATGCTCTCGGAAACCCGCACCGAGTCGGGCACCATGATCCTGAACATGGGACCGCAGCACCCGTCCACCCACGGGGTGCTGCGTCTGTTGCTCGAGCTCGAGGGCGAGGTCGTAGTGAACTGCGTGCCCGACATTGGCTTTCTGCACACGGGCATCGAGAAGACGATGGAGGCGCGCAACTACCACCAGGCCATCGTGCTGACCGACCGTACCGACTATCTGTCGCCAATCAGCAATAACCTTTCGTACGTGCTGGCGTGCGAGAAGCTGTTCAACATCGAGCATGACGTGCCCCGCCGCGCGCAGGTGATCCGCGTTATCCTCTGCGAGTTGAGCCGAATCGCCAGTCACTTGATCTGGCTGGGCACCCACGCGCTCGACCTCGGCGCGACGACGGTCTTCATGTACTGCTGGCGGGAGCGCGAGCAGATTCTCTCGATTTTCGAGTTCATCTCCGGGGTGCGCATGATGACGAGCTACATGCGGATCGGCGGTCTCGCCGCCGACGTGCCGGAAGGCTTCGAAGAGCGCGTTGCCGGGTTCGTACGCAGCTTGCCGCCCCGCATCAACGATTACGAGGCGCTGCTTACGCGTAACCCGATCTTCCTCGACCGGACGCGGGACATCGGCTACCTTAGCCGCGAGGACGCGCTCAAGTTCGGACTTGCCGGGCCGTGCCTGCGTGCCTCGGGCGTGCAGTTCGACGTGCGCGTGCAGTTTCCGTACTGCGGCTACGAGGAGTACGACTTCGACGTGCCGTATAGCAACGAGGGAGACGTTTACGCGCGGTACATGGTGCGCGTGCGCGAGATGCGCGAGAGCGTCAAGATCATTCGCCAAGGGCTGGAGAAGCTCAAGGGGCTCAAGGGCGAGGAGTACCGGATCGACAATCCCAAGATCGCCTTCCCCAAGCGCGAGCAGATTCACCGCAGCATGGAGTCGCTCATCCATCACTTCAAGCTGGTGAGTGAAGGACCGGTGCCGCAACCCGGCGAGGCCTACGGAATACTCGAATCGCCCCGCGGCGAACAGGGTACCTACGTGTTCAGCGACGGCTCAAACAAACCCCACCGCGTCCGGTTCCGTCCGCCGGGCTTCTATAACTTGCAGGCGCTGCCGCAGCTCGTCATCGGACGGATGGTGGCCGACGTCGTCGCCTGTATCGGCAGCATCGACATCGTGCTGGGAGAGATCGACCGCTAATGCCGCTCAGCCATGAACTTAAGGACCGTATTACTAAAGACTATTTCCTACGCTATGCCACCAAGCGCGCGGCGCTGATGCCGGCGCTCTGGATGGCACAGCAAGAACATGGCTGGCTCTCGCGCGAGACAGTTGAGGAAGTCGCCGAGCTGCTCGACATGCACCCGACCGACGTGGCAGCGGTAGCCAGCTTCTACGTGATGTTCAACCACAGACCGGTCGGCAAGAAGATCGTCGAGGTGTGCGAAAACCCCTCGTGTGTCATCAACGGCGCGACGGAGACGCTGCACCGCATCTGCGAGCGCCTGGGAATCCCGGCGGGGGCGCACCACGGTGGGGCGACCACAGCCGACGGCGAATTCACGGTGCGCCCGACCGAGTGTGTCGCCGCCTGTGACAAGGCGCCGGTGATCCAGGTGAACTCCCGGTACTACGGCCCGGTGCCGCCGGACAAGGTCGACGAGTTCCTGGCCGATATGGAGAAGTTCAACGTCGAAGGGTTACCGGCGGCCAACGATCTCGAAGGTCGGGCGAAGCACCTTCGGAGGGAGGTTCGCTGATGGCGCAGACTCCAGGTCAGCCGATCCAGCCGGCCCAGCCGCAGCGTGGCCCGGGGCTCCCCGTTCCGTGGGAGCCGGTGTTGTCGGCCGCCGTCGGACGGCCCAACTCCCGCGACATCGACGACTACATCAGCCGGGGCGGATACGACGCGCTGAAAAAGGCGCTCGAGACGATGACGCCGCAAGACGTCACCAAGGTCGTCGCCGACAGTAAGCTGGTCGGCCGCGGCGGCGCCGGCTTCCCCACTGGCGTGAAGTGGGGCGGTACGGCGCGCAACCCCGCGCCTCGCTACCTGGTGGTCAATGCGGACGAGTCGGAGCCGGGCACGTTCGGCAATCGCTATGCGATCGACGCCGATCCCCACATGCTGCTGGACGGGATGATCATCTGCTGCTACGCGGTGGACATCCAGCAGGGGCACATCTACATCCGTGGGGAGAACCTGCACGGTTTCGAGGTGCTGGAGGCGGCCATTACGCAGGCCTACCAGAAGGGCATCCTCGGCCCTTCGGTGATGGGCAAGGAGGGCTTCGGCGTCGATATCTACGTCACGCGCGGCGCCGGTGCCTACATCTGCGGCGAAGAGACCGCGTTGATGGAGTCGCTGGAGGGGAGGCGCGCCCAGCCCCGCATCCGCCCGCCGTTCCCCATCGAAGTTGGCGGCGGCCTGTTCGGCCGGCCGACGGTGGTCAACAACGTCGAGACGCTGATGAACGTGCCGCACATCGTCGAGCGGGGCGCAGAATGGTTCGCCGGCATCGGCAATCCGGCCTGCCCGGGACCGAAGCTCTACACGATTAGCGGCAGCGTGAACAAGCCGGGCATGTACGAGCTGCCGATGGGCGTGTCGCTGCGCGACCTGATCTACAAGTACGCCGGCGGCATGCAGCGCGACCAGAAGGTGAAGGCGGTCTCTCCCGGTGCGCTCGCCTGCCAGATTCTGCCGGGGGACAACCTCGATATCCCGATGGATACGGCCACGCTCACCCGCCCGCCGTACTTTATTCCGCCGTTCGGCCCAGTCGGCTTCGGCGCGGGCGGCATCGTCGTCTACGGCGAGGAGGTCGATATGGTGCAGATCATCACCAATATCGCCGGCTTCTTCGCGCGCGAGAGTTGCGGCAAGTGCGTTCCCTGCCGAGAAGGTACGCACTGGATGCTCGACATGCTGCGCCGCATCGCGAGCGGCGCTGGCCGGCCGAAGGACCTCGAAGTACTCCGCGACGTGGCGACAAATATCGCCGGCCGCAAAACGTTGTGCGCGCTCGGTGATTTCGCCGTCAACCCGGTCGGTTCCGGCCTGCGCCTGTTCTGGGACGAGTTCGAGGCGCACGTGACCAAGAGCTCGCCGGCGCGGCTGCTCGAACCGGCGGCCGCCGGCTAGAAGACAATCGACGCAAGACGAACGAGCATATCACCAAAAGTGACGAATGCACGCGAACCGCTCTTCGTCTTTCATCGTTCGTCATTCGTCTCTCAGAAATGCAGCAAAGAGGCTCAACTTAGGATATGATTGCGACCGCACCGCCCAACATGGTCACGCTCACCATCGACGGCGCCGAAGTGACGGTGCCGGCCGGCACTCTGGTGGTCGAGGCGGCGCGTGAGGCCGGCATCGACGTACCGGTGTTCTGCTATCACCCCAAGCTCTCGCTGGCCGGGGCCTGCCGCATGTGCGTCTGCGAGATCGGCATGCCGCCGCCGCCGGGTCAGCCGGCCCGCCCGCCGGCGCTGCTCACGTCGTGCACGACGCGCGTCACGCCCGGCATGGTCGTCAACACGATGGCGTCCGGTGCGCTGAAGGCGCGCGAGTCGGTGATCGAGTTCCTCCTGATCAACCACCCGCTCGACTGCCCCGTCTGTGACGCCGGCGGCGAGTGCCCGCTGCAAGACAACTCGCACGCCTGGGGACCCAAGGAGAGCCGGTTCGCGGAAGAAAAGCGGCTGGCGCGCAAGGGAGCGCCGCTCTCGCCGCTCGTCGTGCTCGACCAAGAGCGCTGTATCGTCTGCTACCGTTGCACGCGCTTTATGGCCGAGATTCCCGGCGAGGCCGAGCTCGACTTCTTCAACCGCGGCTACTCCTCGGAGCTCCGCACGATCAACGACGAGGCGATGCAGTCGCGCTTCCAGGGCAACATCATCGATCTCTGCCCCTGCGGCGCGCTCACGAGCGAGACGTACCGCTTCCGCGCGCGACCGCACGATCTTGACCACGCCGACAGCGTCTGCGCGCAGTGCCCGGTCGGCTGCAACATCGTCCTCGACAGCCGGGCAAACATCATGGCGCGCGTACGCCCCCGGCAGAACGAGAGCGTCAACGAGATCTGGCTGTGTGACAAGGGCCGCTTCGCGCACCACTACGTCTCGAGCCCCGAGCGGCTGACGCAGCCACTGGTGATGGGTGACGACGGCGAGCTACGTGCGGCGTCGTGGCCGGAAGCGCTCGGCACCGCCGCCGTGCGCTTGCAGCAGATCAAGGAGCAGTACGGCCCGCGGGCCATCGGCGTCATCGGCGGACGCAACCTGGCCAACGAGGACTGCTACGCCCTGGCGCGCTTCGCCCGTGAAGCGCTCGAGACGCCAAACATCGACCATCGCGCCGGCGCGCGTACCGCCGCCGCCAACCCGTTGGCGGCGCACGGCCTCGACGCCTTCAACAGCACTTACGGCGCCGTCGAGAGCGCTGGCGCGGTCGTCCTGCTAGGCACCGACGTCTACGAGGAGATGCCCGTCTTCTGGCTGCGTATTCGCAAGGCCGTGATGTTTGGCGCCAAGCTGATCGTCGCCAATCCGCGGGCAACCGAGGCCGATCGACTGGCGCTCCACCGGCTGCGCTACCGGCCGGGCGCCGAGCTGTCCGTGCTGCGCGGGCTGCTCGCCGCGCTCGTCGAATCGCCGCCGCACGAGCACGCACCGCCGCCCGCCGAGGGCGGCGAGGGCGCGCCACCACCGCCGCGCGACCTCTCCGGCCTGCGGCAGGCGTTGGGCGGCGTCACCGTCGAGGACGCCGCGCGCGAAAGCGGTGTGATGGCCGAAACGCTGCGTGCCGTCGCCGCGACGCTGGCCGGTGCGAAGAACCCGCTGATCTACGCCGGCGCGCGGTTGGTCATCCGCGCCGACGCCGCCGGCCTGGCAGCCGCGCTGGTCAACCTGGGCGGCGCGCTGGGCGACCGCCGGGCGGTCAACTTTTTCACCGAAGGCGCGAACGGCCGGGGCGCTGAGCTCGCCGGCCTGGTGCCCGATGAAGGTGGCTTGTCCGCAGGCGAGATCATCGCGCAGGCCGCCGAGGGGAAGATCAAGGCGCTCTACCTCGCCGGCGAGAACGTGCTGGCCACGCACCCCGACGCCGAGCAGGCGCGGCGCGCGCTGGAAAACGCCGAGCTCGTGGTGATGCAAGAGTTGTTCGTCACCGAGACCGCCCGCCACGCCGACATCGTCTTCTCGGCGACGAGCCTCCCGGAAAAGGAGGGCACGCTGACCAACGCCGAGGGGCGTGTCCAACGCATGCACTCCGGCGTGCGTAATGAGGCCGAAGGGCGGCCCGACTGGAGTATCGTCAGTGAGTTGTCCGCCGAGATGGGTGTGCCGCTCGGTTACGCGGCTGCGGTCGAGGTCACGCGCGACCTGCTAGCCGATCTGCCGGCGTACGCGCCGCTGGCCGGCTGCACCATTCCGAGCGAAGGCGTCATCGCGCGCGAGCACGCGGCCGAGGAATCCGCCGAGCCCAGTGCGGTGCAGTGGGCACCCCTCACCCCCGGCCCCTCTCCCACCGGCGCGCGCCCCCTCACCCCTAGCCCCTCTCCCACCAGGGGAGAGGGGAACGAAGGCGCGGCGCCCTCGGCGCCGACTCCCCCTCTCCCCGCATGGGAGAGGGGGCCAGGGGGTGGGGGGTTGATCCTCGTCACCTACAGTGAGTTGCTGGGGGACGAGACGATGGTGCGGCCGACGACCGAATTGCTGATGATGGTGCCCGAGCCGTACGTCGAGCTCAACCGGAGCGACGCCGCGCGCCTGGGTCTCAAAGACGGGCAGTTCGCCGAGGTGAGCACCCACAAGGGCGGCGTCGTCCACCGAGTGCGCGTCAATGGGCGGTGCCCGGAGGGCGTGTGCTTCGTGCCCGATAACGTCGGCGAGCCGCGCGTCAATGTGTTGCTCGACTGGGAATCGCCGGCCACGGTCGTGCAGGTGCGACCCGCTCCGGAGTCGGTGGGGGTCGCTGCCGGAGTGCCCGGTACAGCGGGCGCAGTTGCGGCGGAGGGCCGGTAATCGATGTTCGACTGGATCAGCTGGAACGTCGTCCTGGCGGTGATCGCCGCCTTCGTCAAAGCGTTCGTCGTCGTCAATGCCCTGCTCGTCGCGTTCGCGTACATGACCCTTACCGAGCGCAAGGTGATGGGGCGCATGCAGGTGCGCTACGGTCCGAATCGCGTCGGCCCATTTGGCCTGCTGCAGCCGATTGCCGACGGCATCAAGCTGGCGTTCAAAGAGGACGTCACGCCGTCGCAGGCCAACATCTGGGTTCACACCATCGCACCCATCATGGCGTTGGTGCCGGCGCTGATTATCTTCGCCGTCATTCCTATTGGCCCTTCGCTTCTGATCGCCGACCAGCCGTGGACGTGGTACATCGCCAACATCAACGTCAGCTATCTCTACGTCACAGCGGTGGCCTCGCTCGGCGTCTATGGTCTGGTCCTCGCCGGGTGGGCGTCAAACAACAAATACTCGCTGCTCGGCGGGCTGCGCGCTTCGGCGCAGATGATCAGCTACGAGCTCGCGCAGGCGGCGGCGGCGCTGACGGTCGTGATCTTGGCCGGCTCGATCAACCTGTACGAGATTGTCGAGCAGCAGAATCGCAGCCTGATCCCGTACGCGCTCTACCTTCCGGTCGGCTTGGTCGCCTTCGCCGTCTACCTGATCGCCGGCGTGGCTGAGACCAACCGCGCGCCGTTCGACTTGCCCGAGGCCGAGGGCGAGCTGGGTGCCGGCTTCCATACCGAGTACTCCGGCTTCAAGTGGTCGATGTTCTTCATGGCCGAGTACGTCAACATGGTCAACGTCTCGGCCATCGCGATCGTCCTATTCCTGGGCGGCTGGTGGCCGGCCGTCCCCTACCTCGGCGAGACCGTCGCCGGCATCGTCGGACCGATCTTTTTCTTGCTCAAGCTCGCCCTCTTCATGTTCTTCTTCATCTGGCTGCGGTCGACGCTCCCTCGCCTGCGCTTCGATCGCCTCATGGGCTTGGGTTGGAAGGTGCTCTTCCCCGTCGCGCTGGTAAACCTGATGGTGACCGCGGTCATCGTCGCCCTGTGGCCGACCGGAGTATGGCCATTCATCTAAGACAGTTCCGAGTTCCTGGTTCCGAGTTCCTCGTTCTCGTGTGGAGCAGGAGGAACCAGAAACTCGGAACCAGGAACTAGAAACTAGGAACTCAGAAAAGTGGCTTACGTTGAACTGAAGGCGCCGCCCAAGCCCAGCAACGCGGTGGAAGAGGCGCTGGCCGACTTCTCGGCGATCGCCAAGGGGCTTGGCGTCACGCTGCGGCATATGTTCGTCAAGCCGGTGACGATGCAGTACCCGGAGGAGCGGCCGGAACTGCCTGCCAGGCACCGCGGACGGCACGAGCTCGAGCGGCACGAGAATGGGCTCGAGCGATGCGTCGGCTGTGAGCTGTGTGCGCTGGCATGCCCCGCGAAAGCGATCTTTGTCGAAGGAGCCGAGAACCCGCCCGACGCACCGGTCTCGATCGGCGAACGCTACGCCAAGACGTGGATCGTCAACATGATCCGTTGCATCTTCTGCGGCTTCTGCGTCGAGGCGTGCCCGACCGAGGCGGTGCAGCTCAAGCGCGTCTTCGAGCTCGCCGACTACACACGCGAATCGATGATCTACACCAAAGAGATGCTGCTGGCACCGGCACCGAAGAAAGAGCCCGAGGACTCCTGGCTCCCCGGTTTCCTGCCGGAGGCGGCCAAGCAGTAGGCAGTAAGCAGTAGGCAGACGGCGAGATGGCGAGATAAAGGAGCAATGTAGCCGCTCATGGAATTTGTGGTCTTTGTGATCGCGGCCGCGGTAGCGGTCGCGGCGGCGCTGATGATGGTCCTCCAGCGAAACGCGATGTACAGCGCGCTGTTCCTGGTGTTGACCTTCTTCTGCATCGCCGTGTTCTACGTGCTGCTGGGCGCCTTCTTTCTCGCCGTCGTCCAGGTCGCGGTCTACGCCGGCGCGATCATGGTGCTGATGCTCTTCGTGCTCATGCTGCTCAACGTCGCGCATCCCGAGCCGGCTGACCGCCGTCTGGCGTTCCTGAAGCCGTTCGGCGTCATTGCCGCGCTCGTGCTCGTCATCGAGCTCGCCGTCGCCGTGCTGCAGGCCCCCACCGAGCCGGCCGCGGCTGTCGGCGGCGCCGCGACGGGCGCCGCGCGACAAGCCACGCCCATCGCCCGTCCCGCCCCCGCGACGCCGGCCCCGGCGTTCCCGCTCCCGCCAGAGGGCGTCGGTGCTGCCGAGGTCGGGCACACACAGGCGCTGGCGTCGGTGTTGTTCACACGTTTTCTCTTGCCCTTCGAGGTCACCAGTATCCTGCTGTTGGCCGCGATCCTCGGTGCCACCGTGCTCGCCAGAAAACGACCGGAGACGACATAGAGCGTAATGCGTAATTCCGTAATGGGAGAGGCCGTCGAAAGGCGCATTACGCATGACGGCCAGGGGCTGGAGAGAGAGGAAGAGAGGAGTAACTGAAGTGCCGCCAGGATTTGCGCTGCCGGCGCTGCCGGCGACGGTGCCCACCGAAGCCTACGTCGTCCTGAGCGCGGTGTTGTTCGCCATCGGCACGCTCGGCGTGCTGCTGCGCAAGAATGCGCTCACCATTTTCATGTCGATCGAGCTCATGCTCAACGCGGTCAACGTGGCCTTCGTCGCGTTCGCCCGCCAATTCGGCCAGTTCGACGGTCAGATCTTTGTGTTCTTCGTCATGGCGGTGGCGGCGGCCGAAGTAGCCGTCGGGTTGGGGATCATCGTCGATATCTTCCGGAGCCGGCGCACCGTCGACATCGACGACGTAAGCTGGCTGCGCGGCTAGGAGGCACGACCATTCTCGAATTGCTCTGGCTTGTCCCGGCGCTGCCCCTCCTCGGGTCGGTCGTCAGCCTGTTCTTCGGCCGCCGTCTGCCTAAGGCGCTCGCCGGCACCATCGCCTCGGGTGCCGTGCTCGGCGCGTTCGTTGTCGCCTTGCTCGCGGTGCTCGAGTTCGTCGCGGGCGACACGACACACCCGTTCCAGCAGCACCTCTTCCCCTGGATCGCGTGGGGAGAAGGCCGGGCGCAGGTGCTCGTCGCCGAAGCCGGGCTGTTGCTCGATCCGTTGTCGAGCGTGATGGTGCTCGTCGTCACCGGTGTCGGCTTCCTTATCCACTTGTATTCGATGGGCTATATGGCCCACGATCCGAGCTATCCGCGGTTCTTCACCTATCTCAACCTGTTCGCCTTCTCGATGCTCGTGCTGGTGCTGGCGAACAACTTCCTGTTCATGTTCGTCGGCTGGGAACTCGTCGGCCTGTGCTCGTACCTCCTGATCGGCTTCTGGTTCACGCGACCGTCGGCGGCGTCGGCGGGCAAGAAGGCGTTCGTCGTTAACCGCGTCGGCGACTGGGGTTTCCTCGTCGCCCTGCTCTTGATCTGGACGACGTTCGGCACGTTCCAGTTCTTCGCCGATCCCGCGGTCGCCACCACCGGCGGCGTGCTCGACGATCCGGGGCGGGTGATCCGCGACGGCTCGCTCGCGTTGGCGATCGCGCTCCTGCTCTTTGTCGGAGCGGTGGGCAAGTCGGCGCAGGTCCCGCTCTACGTGTGGCTGCCCGACGCGATGGAAGGCCCCACGCCGGTGTCGGCGTTGATCCACGCCGCGACGATGGTTACCGCCGGCATCTACATGGTGGCGCGGGTGCATACTCTCTACGAGCTGGCTCCGGCCTCGCTCGCCGTCGTGGCGACGATCGGCGCGCTGACGGCGATCTTCGCCGCGTCGATTGGCCTGGTGCAGACCGACATCAAGCGGGTGCTTGCCTATTCGACCGTCAGCCAGCTTGGCTACATGTTTCTCGCACTGGGCGCCGGCGCGTTCGCCGCCGGCATCTTCCACCTGATGACCCACGCCTTTTTCAAGGCGCTCCTCTTCCTCGGCGCCGGCTCGGTGATCCACGCCCTGTCCGACGAGCAAGATCTCCGGAGGATGGGCGGGCTCTTCAGCCCGCTCAAGGTGACGGCGCTGACGTTCCTCGCGGGCTGGCTGGCGATCATCGGCTTTCCCGGGTTCTCCGGCTTCTTCAGCAAGGACTTGATCCTCGCCAAGACGCTCGAACGCGGGCTCGAGGATCCCTGGTATCTCGTTCTCTACGCCGTGGCGTTGCTCACGGTGGCCATGACCGCGTTTTACATGTCGCGCCTGGTGTTCCTCGCCTTCTTTGGCCGACATCGCGGCGCCGACGAAGGGCTCATGCCGGCCGAGGCACGTGCCGTGCCCGAGCACGAGCCGGCCGCCGCTGCCGGAGCGGTCGCGACGCACCAGCGGGCTTCGCCCGTGGTGCACGCGTCGCACAATTCCCGCGCCGCCGATCGCGAAGCGCACGGCGCTCATGGGGCGCACGGCAGCACGCCGCACGAGTCGCCCTGGATCATGCTGATTGCTCTGATCGTACTTGCGCTGCTCTCGATCGGCGGCGGGTGGGTGGGTATCCCGCCGTTCATGGTCGGCGCCGCGGGGCACGAGTCGCCGTTTGAGGCGTTCCTCGCACCGTCGGTGGCCGCGCACGGCGCTGCCGAAGCGCACGGCGCGCTCGAGGCGACGATGGAGTGGGTCGCAACCGGCGCGTCGGTCGTCATGGCCGGCATCGGCGTGGCGATCGCGGCCGCGCTGTATCTCGCCGGCACACCGAGTCCGGCGGATTTCGCCCGCCGTTTCCGCCAGCCGTACCTCTGGCTGCTCAACAAATGGTACGTCGACGAGCTGTACCAGGCGCTCATCGCGCATCCGGGTGCGCGCCTGGCGGCGTTCCTGGCGGCCTTCGACCTCGGCGTCGTCGACGGCGCCGTCAACGGCATCGCGCGGCTCAGTCGCGGCACGGGTGCGGCGCTGCGCTCGGTACAGTCCGGCTACGTGCGGGGCTACGCCGTGACGATGCTTATCGGCGCGTTTGCCATCCTGGCCTTTTGGGCGTTTCGCGGGTGACAGAGACCATGGACCAGTTTCCGCTGCTGTCGACGTTGATCTTTCTGCCGCTGATCGGCGCGGTCGTCGCGCTGTTCTTTCCGCGGGGCAACGAGCTATGGTTGCGCGTTTGGGCGCTGTTCGTCAGCGTCGTCGTGTTCCTGTTCTCGGTGCCGCTCTGGTTCTCGTTCGATGCGGCCGAGGTCGGGTTCCAGTTCGTCGAGGTCCTCCCCTGGGTGCCCGAAGTTGGCATCGACTATCGCGTCGGCGTCGACGGGATCAGTCTGCTGCTCGTGCTCTTGACGACGTTCCTGATGCCCATCGTCATCCTCTCGACGTGGAACAGCATCGAGCAGCGGGTCAAGGAATTCGTCTCGGTTGCGCTGCTGCTCGAGACGGCGATGATCGGCACCTTCCTCGCGCTCGATCTCTTCCTGTTCTTCATCTTCTGGGAGCTGATGCTCGTGCCGATGTATTTCCTCATCGGCGTTTGGGGTGGCCCGCGGCGCATCTACGCTGCGGTGAAGTTCTTCCTCTATACGATGGCGGGCAGCGCGCTGATGCTGGTCGCGATGATGGCGCTCTACTTCCTCACCAGCGTGCCGACCGCGTCCGGTCACACCTTTAACCTGCTCGAGATCCTGCGTATACCCGTGCCGTCGGACCTCCAGGTGTGGCTGTTCGCCGCGTTCGCGATCGCCTTCGCGATCAAGGTGCCGATGTTCCCGTTCCACACTTGGTTGCCCGACGCGCACGTCGAGGCGCCCACCTCGGGCAGCGTCATCCTGGCGGCGGTCCTCCTCAAGATGGGCACGTATGGCTTTCTGCGCTTTTGCCTGCCGCTGTTCCCGCAGGCCGTCGTCGCGGCGGTACCGTTGATCGCGCTCTTGTCGGTGATCGGGATCGTCTACGGCGCGCTCGTCGCCGCGATGCAGCGTGATGTGAAGAAGCTGGTGGCCTATTCGTCGGTCAGTCACCTCGGTTTGGTCATGCTTGGCATCTTTGCGCTTACGCCGATCGCGCTCCAGGGCAGCCTGCTGCAGATGGTCAACCACGGCATCTCTACCGGTGCCCTCTTCCTTCTGGTGGGCATGCTCTACGAGCGGGCCCACACCCGCATTATCGACGACTTCGGCGGCGTCGCCAAGCTGATGCCCGTCTTTGCGGCGTTCTTCCTTCTCGTCATGTTCTCCTCGGTCGGTTTGCCGGGCACCAATGGGTTCGTCGGCGAGTTCCTGATTCTGTTGGGGACGTTCGAGGCCGCCGCACTCAATTTACAGATCTACGCCGTCGTCGCCGCCTCGGGCGTCATCCTCGGCGCCGTCTATCTCCTGTGGACGTACCAGCGCGTGATGCAGGGCCCGGTGCGGGAACACGTCGGTACAAACGGCCACGGCCTGCGTCTGACCGACATCAACGCCCGGGAGATCGCCGTCCTCGTCCCGCTGGCGATCATCATCCTATGGATTGGCTTCTATCCCAAGCCGTTCCTCGACCGTACCGCCGCCTCACTCAACGCGGTCGGCCAGCGTGTCGCCGCCGAATCCGGCCGGCCAGTGCTCGCCGGCCCCCGCTAACCCCAGTGCCGAATCACGGGCCACCCAACACCGAGTATGCAAACCCGACCCTTACACACCAGCCTAGAGTCTGAAACGATCGAGCGTCCCGCCTCGAGCCTGACCCCCGACCCCTGGCCCCCGGTCCCGGCCCCGTTCCGAAAGATCGACCATCATGCCATTCGAACTGCCTGAACTCAACTGGTGGGCCATCGCGCCGGTGCTCGCCATCACCCTCACCGGCTCCCTGGTGATGGTCGTCGACCTGTTCACGCAACGACGCCGGGGGCAGGGGCACCTGGCGGTGATCTCGCTCGCCGGGCTCGCCGTCACGGCGGCGCTCTCGCTGCTGCTATGGAACGCCGACGAAGAGGCGGCCTTCGGCGGCATGATCATCGTCGATCGGTTCGCCCAGTTTTTCAATCTGCTCTTCGTCTTCGTCGTCGCCGTCGTCGTCCTAATGTCGCAGGAGCAGCTCGACCGCGAGGACTTTCACCCCGGTGAGTACTACTCGCTCTTGCTGTTCTCCGTCGCGGGCATGATGCTCATGGCCGCCGCCGGCGACCTCATCATGGTCTTCCTCGGCATCGAGCTGCTCTCGATCCCGCTCTACATCCTCACCGGCTTTTCCCGCCGCCGGATCGAATCCGAGGAGGCGTCGATCAAGTACCTCCTGCTGGGCGCCTTCGCCACGGGCTTCCTGCTCTACGGTATCGCGCTCGTCTACGGCACGACGGCGTCGACCAATCTCGGCTGCGTCGCGCAGACGCTTGGCACGCGCTCGGCGCTGGCCACCGATCTCTGTGCCGTCCCCGCGCTCACCGCGGTGACCCTGCCGGCGATGCTGCTGACCGGCATGGGACTGCTGATCGTCGGTCTCGGCTTCAAGGCCGCGCTGGCGCCGTTCCACATGTGGACGCCCGACGTCTACGAAGGCGCGCCGACGTCGCTGACCGCCTTCATGTCGGTTGCCTCCAAGGCCGCCGCTTTCGCCGCCATCCTGCGCGTCTTCCTGATCGCCTTCCCCACGCTCGTGGCCGACTGGGGCTTCATGCTCGCCATCATCGCCGTGATCACGATGGTCGTCGGCAATACCGTCGCGCTCCTCCAGCAGAACATCAAGCGCCTGTTGGCGTATTCGAGCATCGCCCACGCCGGCTACATCCTCGTCGCCGTCGTCGCCGCCAACGAGCTCGGCCTCCTCGCCGTCCTCTTCTACACCGTCGCCTACGCGCTGATGAACCTGGGCGCATTCGCCATCGTCATCTTGCTCGGCCGGCGGGGCGAGGAGAACCTCCTGCTCGGCGACTACGCCGGCCTGGGGTACCGCCAGCCCGTGCTCGGCGCGCTGATGACCATCTTCATGCTCTCGCTCGCCGGTATCCCGCCGACCGCCGGCTTCGTCGGTAAGTTCTACATCTTCACCGCCGCCGTCCAGGCCGACCAGGTCCTCCTCGCCGTCATCGGCCTCCTCGCCAGCGTCATCTCGGCGTACTACTACCTGCGCGTCGTCTACCTCATGTACATGGTCGAGCCCGCCCGCGCGTACGCCGCGCCCGCCCGCGCTCCCTGGGTCTCACTCGCCGCCGGCCTCGCCGCCGCCGGCGTCCTCGTCCTCGGCATCTTCCCCAGCCAGATCCTCGAGATCGCCCAAGCCTCCGTCCGCTTCCTGGGGTAGCGCCCACGACCCCCCGGCCCGCCGAACGGGCGCGAGGGCGAGTGGGCGGGATGTGGACGCGACCGTTACGTCACTCGCCGAGACGGAACGCAAGCTGTGCGGGCGCCTCGAGAGAGGTGCCCAGGGGTAGGTCGCTCCTCGCCAGGTGTATACTTTGCAGGGGAGCCGGGCGGCTTCCCCTCATCATTACTGCCGCACGTCTGCCGGCTTACCGGTCCCACGGACGCGCTACCTGTACACGAAGACAGGTAGGCGTACCAGGCCCACGCTGAGCCGGCGAAGCGCGGGCGGCACCCATGGGAGGTGGTGCATTGGCGACGGCAGAGCCCATCGCTCCGGCCGCGCAGGCCACGAACGGTACACCGGGTACGCCGGCTGCTCCGATCGAGCGGTCACTCAGAGGGTGTGATCTGCTTACCCTGGCCGATTTCACCGGGCCGGAGCTTCGCGCCATACTGGACCGCGCGCACGAGCTCAAGCGCCTGCAGCACGAGCGCGTGCCACACCGCTGGCTCGAAGGACGCACGCTGGCGATGATCTTCGAGAAGCCCAGCCTGCGCACGCGCTGCACGTTTGAGACCGGCATGACCCAGCTCGGCGGCCACGCGATCGACCTCGCATCCGAGCATCTGCAGATGGGAACGCGTGAGAGCGTACCCGACGTCGCCCGCAATCTCGAGCGCTGGGTTGACGCGATCATGGCGCGCGTGTTCCTGCATTCTACGCTGGAGACGCTCGCGCGGTTCGCGCGCATCCCGGTGATCAACGGGCTCTCCGACCTGGTACACCCGTGCCAGATTCTGGCCGATCTCCAGACGATTGAAGAGCACAAGGGCCACGGCCAGCTCGGTGGCCTGACGATCAGCTACGTCGGCGATGGGTTCAACATTACGCACTCGCTGCTCTTTACCACCGGCGTCCTCGGACTCGATTTGCGCATCGCTACGCCGAAGGGCTACGAGCCGCGCGCGGATGTCGTCGCGCGGGCCAAGGAGCTCGCCGCTTCCTCCGATGGGCGGATCGAGATCGTCAACGACCCACGGGCGGCCGTCAAGGACGCCGACGTGATCTACACCGACTCGTGGATCAGTATGGGACAGGAGGCCGAACGGGCCGAGCGCCAGCGCGTCTTTCCGCCGTATCAGGTCAACCGTGAGCTCGTCGCGCTGGCGCGGCGCGATGTGATTGTGATGCACTGTCTCCCCGCACACCGCGGCGAGGAGATCACCGACGACGTGATGGATGGACCGCATTCGGTCGTCTTCGACCAGGCCGAAAACCGGCTGCATGCCCAAAAGGCCATTCTCACATTGTTGATTAACGGCTGAAAGGATTCGTGCAACAAGCGCTCTGGCTGCTCTCGAAGATGACGCCACTGGCGGTGTTCGACATCCTGCTGGTGACGTTGATTTTCTATGGTCTGCTCATGCTCATCCGCGGCACGCAGGCCGATCAGTTGGTGCGCGGCACGCTCATCGTCCTCCTGGCCTCGGCCGCGCTCGGCTCGCTCTTCGACCTGACAATCTTCAACTGGCTGCTCCACCAGACCATCCCGGCCCTCTTGATCGCCATCCCTGTGATCTTCCAGCCCGAGCTGCGCCGCGCGCTCGAGCAGCTCGGGCGTACCGGCA
Organism: Chloroflexota bacterium; assembly: GCA_016199265.1. Taxonomy (GTDB): domain Bacteria; phylum Chloroflexota; class UBA11872; order UBA12225; family UBA12225; genus JACQGX01. The sequence continues at coordinate 23,365 of JACQGX010000129.1, forward strand.
CGATCATCAACTACCAGGTGCAGCGCCACATGGCCACCAGCGTCGAGAAACTGGCCGACGAGATCACGCGCGCCTGTGCGCTGCTGGCCGAGCGGGGCTACGGCGGCCTGATCGTCCTCGAGCGCTCGACGGGGCTCGAGGACTACGCGCAGACGGGCACGCGGATCGACGGCACCGTCTCGGCCGAGCTGCTGCTGCAGATTTTCTACAAAGGCTCGCCGCTGCACGACGGTGCGGTCATTATCCGGGGCGATCGCATCATCGCGGGGCGCTGCCTGCTGCCGCTCACCGACGCACAGGACCTCGACCCCGAGCTCGGCACGCGCCACCGAGCGGCGATCGGCGTCACGGAAGTCAGCGACGCGATTTGCGTGATAGTCTCTGAAGAGACCGGCGCCATCTCGCTCGCCAATCACGGGCACCTGGTGCGCCATCTCAACGATCAGAAGCTTGATCTGGTTCTGACTGCGCTGCTGCAGACGCCGACGAGCCTGCCGGGTTCGTCGGGCCGCAACGGTCTCGCCGAGAAGGACGAGGCCACCAAGGCGCCGAGCGATTCTTCCGATTCGGTGAGCCGGGACAGGCGCTCCGAGCCGCGCTGGACCTGGCACTGGAATGGCCATTGGGGCCGCTGGGCGACATGGGCCGGCCTCTCCGGATTGGGCCGCATCTTTTCCCACCAGGGCCGTGCCGGAAGATGAGACCCTCTCCCCCTGGGAGAGGGCGATGGTGGGGGCTCCACACTACCTATGATCCAATTCGCAACCGAAACGCTGGGCTGGCGCTTTCTGCTGGCATTCTTCCTCTCGGTCACGCTGTGGGCGCGCCTGACGCTCGATCAGAACCCCGCCCGGCAGGACGAGTATCCCAGCGAGATTCCGGTGGAGGTCCGCGGCCTGCGGCCCAACCTGGTGGTCGCCAACGACATCACCCCGGTAAAGGTACGCATCTCGGCGCCCCAAGAGAGCTGGAAGCGCTTAGGTGTCGGCAGTTTTCGTGCCGTCGTCGATCTGACCGAATCCAGCGCCGAGCTGATTCAACCCGCCGTGACCGTCGACGTGTCCGATCCGGAAGTGCGCGTCCTCGACGTGATGCCGTCGAAAGTCAGTGTGCGCATCGAAGAGCTGCGCACCGCCAGCGTGCCGGTACACGTCAATCAGCTCGGTAGCCTGCCCTTCGGTTACCGCCTCGTGCGCGACGCAACGGTTGTGCCGTCGCAAGTCGAGGTGAGCGGCCCGGCCAGCGCGGTCGAGAAGGTGAAGGAGGCCATCGTTGCCGTCCGTCTGGAGGAGGCGCGCGCCACCGTCGAACAAACGCTGAAACCCGAGCCGCGCGGCCCCAGCGGCGTCGTCACCGGCGTACGCGTCGAGCCGCAGTCGGTCACGGTCACGCTCCCTGTCGAGCAAATCGCCGGTTCGAAGGCGGTCTCGGTCGTGCCTCAGGTGCGCGGCCAGCCGGCCCCGGGCTACTGGCAGGGCACCATCTCGGTCGACCCGTCCACGGTACAGGTCGTCGGCGAGCCGGCCGCGCTCGAAAGCGTTTCCGCGATCGACACCGCCGTCGTCGATGTCTCCGGCGCGCAGACCGACGTGACCAGGACGGTGGCGCTCGTCCGGCCGCCGGGCATCGCGATGGTGCGCGATCAGGCGGCGACGGTGCGTGTCTCGATCGTGCCCTTACGCGGACAGCAGGTCAGGGACACGCTTGTCGTCGTAGAAAACGCGACGAACGACACGCAGGCGACGGTCGCGCCGGCCTCCGCATCGGTAACGCTCTCTGGCCCCCAGCCGACGCTGCTGCGCCTGGCCGGCGAAGAGATCGTCGCCACCGTCGACGCCGCCAATCTCGAACCCGGCACGCACTCGCTCCCGGTGACCGTGCGGGTACCCGGAGGTACGCAAGTTGATCGCGTTGTCCCCGACCGCGTCACCGTGACAATCGTGCGGGTGGCCGAGTCGTAACACTCAACGCCGCCTCATACGCGCGCTCTGCCCGTGGCGCCAGCGCATCCCAGTTGAACAGCTCGCGCACGCGGCGCTGCGCGGCCGCGGCGAATCGCCGGGCGAGCGCCGGATCGCGCCACAGTTGCACGACGGCACCGGCCATCGCCTCGGGATCGCCGGGCTCAACGAGCAGCCCCCCGGCGCCGGGCTCGACGTATTCGGCCTGCTGCCCCACTCGATCGGCGACCACCGGCACGCCGAGCGCCATCAGCTCGAGCAGCTTGACCGAGCACTTGGCCCGGTTGGCCAAGTTGTCGTCGGCCGGCGCGATGGCGACGTCGGCGCTGCGTAGCAGACCGGGAAGCGACTCCATCGGCTGCCAGCCGGCGAGCACGACCGCATCTCCCAAGCCGCGCCCGCGGGCCAGCGCCTCGAGCGTGCGCTCCTGGCCGTACTTGCCCGCGCCGACGACCAGCAACCTGGCGGCCGGTACCGCAGCATGGACGCGACGGAGTACCTCCACCACCCGCCCCGGCTGGAACTCGAAAAAGCGCGTGTAGAGTAGAATGACCGGGCCCTCGCCCGCGACGAACGACGAACGACGAATCTCCATCGGCCGCGCTTCCTTCGCCGTTCGCCGTTCGTCGTTCGTCGTTCGTCGTTCGACCTCATCACTCCACCACGGCTCCAACCCGTTCGGCAGGTAGACCACCCTCTCCGCCGCCACCCGGTGGCTCCACGCCTGCGCCTGGAGCGTGCGACTCGCGGCGGTCACGGCGTCGGCGTGCGTCAGACCCCAGTGCTCCTGCCGGTCGCAGACCGCCTTTTGCCACCACGGGTACGCCTCGTACTCGTTCCAGCCCCCATGCCCTTCCCAGTCGTCGGTATCGAGCACGATCGCCGGCCATCCTGGCCCCTCGCCCCCTCGCCCCCTCGCCCTCGCAATCCGACGCCGATACCACAGCGCGATCTGCGCCAGGCCGGAAACCGCCTTGGGCTTGAATACGTGCACGACGTCCGGCCGAAGCTCCAGCGCCCGACGCACGAGGGCCATCGCCAGCCGCGGCTGCTCGACGGCCTGTCTGGGGCTCTGCTCCGGCACGCCCTCGTTTACCGGTAGGGCCTCGACCTCCGCTTCGCCGCACCGGAAGCGCTCGCCGCTCTCGCGGGGGTTGTCGTAGGGCGGTACGAGCACGGTCACGGCGTGCCCGCGCGCGGCGAGCGCGCGCGCCAGCGGCAGGACGCGCGCCTGCGTCGTGGCTTTTGGCGCACGGGCGAACGGCGCGATAAAGACGAGTCGGAGCATCCCTCACCTACTGCAGCATGCTCATGTCACTCCGCTCGTCCTGAGCTTGTCGAAGGATCGAGCGAAACGTGTCACTCCTTCGGCCTCTTCCGTCAGACCTACCAGAGTGGGCCGTCGTCGGGGCGGCGCCGGCCGTCGCGCGCCGCCCCGTCCGTACGGCGCCGCAGCCACGGTGGCTGGTACGCGGCCACGGCGACGACGACGAGCAGCGCCAGCGCCGAGATCGCCAGCCCGCGGTGGAGCGCGCGCGACTCGTACCGCAGCTCCACGGTATGAGCGCCGGCCGGTACCGGCACCGCCCGGAAGAGCGAATCGGCGCGGAAGAGCGGCGCCGCCTCGCCGTCGACGGTCGCCGACCAGCCGGGGAAGAAGGTGTCCCGCAGGACGACGAAGCCCGGCCGCGTCGAGTCGACCCGGAGCGTGATGCGCTCGGGTGTCGTCTCGCGCCACGCCACCTGTGCCCCATCCGACGGGCCACTGCGCGATGCGCCCAACCAGCCGTCGACGTCGAAGCTCGCCGGAACGGTGCCCGCGCGCGGGTCGTCTAGCACGCCGAGCCACGCTTTGACGCGGTCCCGCCCGCGCCGCGCGGCGGCGCGCAACGCATTCGGGCTTGGCGGCACCCCCGGCTCGCGCTCGAGGACAACGGCGCGGCCGGGGTCGTGGCCGGGGCGCGCCAGCGCTTCCACCGCAGCCGCGCCGTCGGGCACGACAAGCGCGTCGGCCACGACGTACGCCCGCGGCAACGCCTGCTCGTGGCGATACAGCTTCACGTCCGAGCGGTGGACGAGCCGCAACGCCCCTTCGCCCACGAGTGTCAGCGGCCAGGATCGACCCTCCCAACCGATCAACGAGATGCCGTGGACACGGACGTTTCCCGCCGGCAGCAGGTTCTCCACGGCGATCCAACTCACCGATGGTGCGCGGTCGACGTCGAAGCGCGCCAGGTACGTCGCGGTGGCGCTGCCTCCGGCGCCGGCTGGCCCGAGCGGCGCCGGCTGCTGGTGCCGCGCCGCTGGCGTGTAGGCGCCTTCGGCGGTATCGCGGCCGGCGACGAGAGTGGCGCGCCACGGGATGCCTCGCTCGTCGCCGGCGAGTATGCGGGCGACGGGGGTATCACTGGGCACCGAGGACGCGCCTTCCAGCGAGGTCACGAGCCCCACGGCCACCACCGGCCCCACCGCAGTCGGCGCGGGCTCGGTCATCCCGCCGGGAAGCCGGTCGAAGCGCGCCGTCTCGCCGGGACGGACCGTCGTCGTTCCCTCCAGGTCGTAGAACACGCCATCGTGCGTGACGTCCTCGATGGCATCGGCGATCACGTACTTGATCCCGAACAGTCGCAGCTTGGCCGGGCCAGGGACGCGGCGCACCTGGTCGCGTAGAAGCGAGTCGGGCAAGTTCTGCTCCGGCGGGACGAGCAGCCGTTTGAAGTCGACGTAACGACGCAGAGGCAGCACGCCGCCATCGTAGCCGTCGGCGCTGGGCAGGCCGAAGACCATTGGCAGATTGGGGTTGAGCGTTTCCTTGTACTTGGTGTTGATCAGGGCCGCCTCAACCCCGTTTTTGCCCAACAACGGCCCATACGGGCCGATAATGCGTCCCGCGTCTGAGGGGTGGTATCCGGTGGCCGCCACGCTGAGAATGCGTTCCGGATGGGAATCCTGACGCAATGCGCTCAGCACCGGCGGAAGCTCGGTGTAGACCCACGCCGGATTGGGGTTGTTGTACTCGAGACTCCGGCTGGCGAGGAACAGCTCGCCCAAGACCCACAGCGCGAAGAACGTCGACGGCCACCGGCTGGGCGCCACCGCCAGCCCCCAGAAAGCCAGCGATACGACCGCGGCCCCCAACGCGAGCCAGATCGCCAGCAATGGCCCGAACGATGGGCCGCCGCCGGCACGCTGCAGCGGCCACAAAAAGGCGGCGGTACCCGCGGCGATGAGCACCGCGGTCAGCAGGCGCGTCGCCGCGGCGAGCCGCCGCCACGGCCCCACGCCTCCCGGAGCGGCCGGCCAGCCGCTCCGGCCGAGCTGGCGCAGAAACGCCAATCCGCTGCCTGCCAGCATCGCCAGCGCCAAGCTGGTCAGCAGCGCCCATCGCGCCGGCACGCGAAAGAGGTTCATCCCCGGTACGCGGAACAGCCATTCATGGAGCGGGAAGTGGTTGCCCAGCGACAGGAGAAAGCTCCCCATGCCCAGCACGGCGAAGAAGAACGTGGCGGAGCGATGCGCCCGGAAGAGAATGCCCAGCAGGCTCAGCATGAGGCCGCCGGTGCCGATCCAACCGAGGTATTCGTTGCTCGTCGGCCCCGCCAGGCCATACGTTGGCAGCATGCCGACAAACAGCTCGCGCGGCGGCAAGGAGAACGAGCTCGCCTCCTGGAACGACATCCCGCCGGCACGGATCGAGTGCCCAGTGAGCTCGCTCGTCGGGAGGAGCTGCATCGCCGCCAGCCCGCCGGCCAATCCGCCGGACAATGTCAGCGCTACCGCCGGCCAAACGCATTCGCCCGCCGCCGCCTTCAGCGCGGCCGGCGCCGTCTGTCGCGTGCTGCGCCACGACCGCCACCAGGGCGTCGACCGGCGAGCGCCGTAAAACGCGGTGTAGGCGCCGAGCAGCACGACGGTCATGAACGATTCCTGCGTGTGCCCGGCGAGGAGCTGCACCGCGAGCACGACCGCCGTAGCGGCAAGCCAGCGCGTGCTGCGATGGACGTACGTGAAATGCAGCGTCACCAGCGCAGCAGGCAGCCACGCGGCGGCATTGAGCTGGTTCAGGTGTCCCACCTGCGCGCCGACGAAGCCGCCCAAGCCGTAGATCGCGCCGGCAATCGTCGCACTCGCCCGGTCGAGTCCGGCGACGACGCGCGCGGCGGCGTAGGCAAAGAGCGCGGCGAGGAAGAGATGGACCACCACCGACCAGTTCATCGCCTCAACCGGCGGCAGCACCAGGAACAGCACGTGCAGCGGGTAGTAGACGGCGCTCTGGACGTTGGCCAGGAATGGCGCGCCGTAGTAGATGAACGGATTCCACAGCGGTAGCCGGCCCTCGCGCAGCGCCATCGCGGCGAAGTACCGGTAGGGGTACATGTACGTCATCGTGTCGTAGCCGATGACGGCCAGGCCGGTGAAGAGCAGCTTCCAGCAGAACGCGGCCGTTGCCAGCGCCAGCACTGCCGGTCCGACCAGCGCCATAGCGGCACGGCCGATCGCGGCCGCGAGCCCGCCGGACGGCGCATCGAGGCGGCCGGCGGCGCGGACGGTTCGGGCAGTGCTAGTGGCGGCGCTCACCGGCGCATCCACGCCTTCGTTGTAGTTGCCGCACGGCCACTTAGAGCTCGTTCGCCAGCAGAATGGCCTCGGCGACTTCCCGCATCGACTTTCGTGTGTTCATCGAAAGCCGCTGGATCTTGCGGAACGCCTCGGTCTCTTTCAGGCCCTGGGTGTCCATGAGCAGGCCCTTGGCCCGCTCGACCAGCTTGCGCGTCTCCAACGTTTCGCGCACGTCGTGCAGCTCCGACTTGATCGTCTGGAACTCTCGGTAACGCGAGAGCGCCACTTCGATCGCCGGCGCAAGATCGCTCTCGCGGAACGGCTTGACGATGTAGCCGACAACCCCGGCCTGCTTGGCACGGTCGACGAGCTCCTGCTGGCTGTACGCGGTCAGCAGGAGAACGGGGGCGATCCCCTCTTCGGTCAGAATTCGCGCGGCGTCGATGCCGTCCAGATCCGGCATCTGTATGTCCATGATGACGAGGTCGGGCCGCAGCTCGCGCGCCAGGTTGACGGCGCTGCGGCCATCGCCCGCTTCTCCGACCACCACGTAGCCCAGAGAGGTGAGCATTTCCTTGAGATCCATGCGGATGATGGACTCGTCGTCGGCAAGAACAATCCGGATGGACATCTGATGCAGTAAGATGGTAGCAATTAACCGCGATGAGTCAGAATACGCAGCATTGGCTGTTCGATCTCAACCACTTCCCGTGGGCACGCGAACACGTCCCGGTGAAGAAGTGGTACCAGATCACGAAGTATTTCCCCGGCTATAAACTGCGCCGCCAGATGATGTACATCGACGCGGCGACCGGCGAGCCGATTCCCGCCGAAGGGGGCGAGGAGGTCCCGCCGGGCAAGGTCTACATCTACGGCTACGACCTGCGCAACTTCTGCGGCATCGAGGTTCCCGGACTGGACGAAGCGATGACGGCCAGGCCGAAGTCGCGCGTCGAGCGCACCGCTGGAGCAGCCGCGGCGCCCGCGGCGCGCCCCTCCGGGGCAGCGCGGGCAGACGCCGGCGAAGCGCGCTGATTGGTGGGTGCAAGCACCAATCCCGGTCTCTTCCCATACAGTCCGTATATCCCCCGTGTAGCCCTCGCTTATCGAACGGCCGCCGGGACGGCCGGGGAGCCGCCGGAAGCGCTGGCTGCACTCCTTTTGGGTTTAGTGATCGCAGATATGCTAATGTCGCCGGCACGTCGAACAGCTTGAGAATTCCTGCCGGCCTGGAGCACCGACGAGTGGCCATCAACACCGCCCCTGCACCCAACGCCCCCGCACGACAGACACGCGAACCGGCCCGCGGCACGCCGCGGGCCGTCGATCAAGAGACCCGCGCGCCCGATGCGCCGGCCGCGCCCGCCGAGCCGCAATACACCCTCCTCAGCCCACCGAGCTACGACAACATCGTCGGCGGCGCGCCGCCCAGCCCATTCGTCTCGTTCTTCATGGGCATCGGTCTTCTCATCCTCCTCGGCGCCGCGGCCGCCATCGGCTTCGGCGTCAATGCGGACGAGTGGTGGATTGTCGGCGCACTCTTCGTCGGCGTGGCGGTCCTGCTCGCCGGCTTCGTCAGCCGCACAGCCTAATAGAGATCAAAAACGGGACGTACTCACAGTACGTCCCGCTCCCGTCTGCACCAGCCTCGAGCCTCGGTCGAGCGCGCTACCATCGTGCGGCAGGCATGGGGCCCCGACGACTAAAGCTTACTGGTCGGGGAGAGAGGATTTGAACCTCCGACCTCAGCGTCCCGAACGCTGCGCGCTGCCAGGCTGCGCCACTCCCCGAGGCACGCACCAACCACGCGCCAACGCGCGCGACCGACACCAAATTCTATCCTAGTATCGGTGCAGCGTCAAACCACCCTGTCTCAACTGTTTCTCCACCATCACCCTACCGGCCGTCTACCCGTGCCGGATACCGTTAAGCCCTACGGTTGCTCCCATCGCTCGGAATCGGCGACCTCTTCCGGACTTGTTCGACCGCGGGGTTGGCAGTGGCGGGAAGGTAGTGGGGAGCGAAGGAAAGGACGGATGGCATACCGAACATCATGACGGACAATATCAATGAGTGAGGATAATCATGCCTTGGTATGTGGCCCACACCAAGCGCGGCGAGGAGCGCCGCGCGGCTGGCATTTTGGAGCAGCGGCAGGTGCAGGCATACCTACCCATTCTGCGCAAACGTAAGCCGCGGGCTGGACGCCGTAACTGGGAGCCGCTCTTCCCCGGCTATCTGTTCGCCAACCTCACCGTGCCTTCCGAGCAATGGTTGGCGGCCCGATCGGCGCCCGGCATCGCTTACTTCCTGGGGAACGAGGGTCACCCTACGTCCCTGCCGGAAGACTTCATGCTGGGCTTGATGGCACGTGTGGAGCTTGCCAACTGCGAGAATCCGCTGCATCGCTTCACGGCCGGCGAGCGTGTGATCATTACCGACGGACCCTTCCGTTCCATGGAAGCGATCTTCGACCGGACTCTCTCGCCATCGGGGCGCTCGCGAGTGTTGATGCAGTTGCTCCACCGACTGGTCGCTATCGAGGTACCAGAAGAGTACCTCGATAGGGTGCTGCGATAACATCAGTGAACTGGAGGCGACGACGATGACGCAGCGCTACTTGGGCGTGATCAGACGCTGGTGGTGGCTGCTCACCATCGGCACGCTCGTGGCCGGCGGTACCAGTTATCTGGTGAGCCGCTCCATTCCCCCCACCTACGAATCTACGGTCAAGCTTCTCGTCAGCCGCGAAGAAGCGGCCGAGCGCCTCGCCCGGACGTATGCCGACCTGATCATGACCCGCCCGATCCTCGAGCAGGCGGTCCAAACGTTGGGACTGCCGGAGGCGATGCAGCCAGGCCTGCTCTCCGGAGTGCGCGTTTGGGCTCCGTCCGATACGCCGTTTGTGCAGATTTCTGCGGAGTACACCGATCCCCGGGTCGCGCGAGATCTGGCGACCGCGGTCGCCATGACCTTCATCGAGCGTATCGATGCCGACCAGAAGGCGCGCTCCCAGGCGTTGCGAGAGGGTCTTGAGTCTCAATTGGCTCAGATCGCTCAGGAGCTCGACAGCGGCCAGGCGGCCCTGATTGCCCTTGAGAGTCAACCGGTGCCGCCTGCAGGGCAGGGCGGCGAAGCCCGGCAGGCCCAATTCGGGGAGACGGCTCGTCTCAGGCGGGAAGTGCTGGAGGCACAACAGAGGTATACCAATCTCCTGCGGGCCTACGAGGATGTACGTCTCGCGGATGCAAGAGCGCAGCATCTCATTACGATCGTGGAGCCCGCGAATCTGCCGGCTGCGCCGAAGGGACCGAAGGTGTCGCTCAGCACCGCGCTGGCAACGGCGGTAGGGCTGCTGCTGGGGCTGGGCATCGTGCTCGTCGTCGATTTCTTTGACGACCGAGTCTCCAATCCCAACCGCCTGAGTGAACTGGCGGCGCTGCCGACTCTCGCGGTTGTTGGCGAGCTGGGGAGCTCCCAGAGGCCGCCGGCCTCAGAGCCGTATCAGCGCTTGCGGACCAACTTCCAGTTCAGCGTTCACGAGCAGCCGCTGCGGACCGTCCTTGTCACCAGCGCGGAGGCCGGCGAGGGCAAGACGACGACTGCCGCCAACTTGGCGGTGGCCCTCGCCCAAGCCGGATTCGACACGGTGCTGGTCGATGCCGACCTGCGCCAGCCCGCGCTGCACGAGTTGTTCGGGGTGCGCAACGAGCGCGGCCTAACCAGCCTCGCGCTCCGAGTGCCCACGGCGCAAGCTCTCGTCGAGTGCCTGCAGGCTAGCGCCGTGCCGAACCTGCGGGTCCTGGCGGCCGGCCCGCCCACGCCTAATCCGTCGGCGTTGCTCGGCTCGAAGCAGATGGCGGTATGCCTCGAGGAGCTGGCCAAGATGGCAGAGTACGTGGTGATAGACAGTCCACCGGTGCTGGCTCTGCCCGACCCATTGGCGCTGGCGCCTCAGGTGGATGGTGTCATACTGGTGATCAACGCTCGGCGGGCGCAGCGCGGCGCGGTGCTCCGCGTCCAAGAGGCGCTCGAAAGCGTAGGGGCTCGCGTGCTCGGCGCCGTCTTGAACCGCGCTTCTAAAGAGACACCGCGATATGCTCCAAACCACTCGGGACGCCCGCCGCTCGCACCGGCGGGACACCCGCCGGCGCTGCTGCGGCCCACCGCAGAAGCGACCGGCCCCACCGTCCCAGCCTAATCCAAGTGCAAAGTGCAAAGTGCAACTCACGGTTCGCTCAAATCTGGACGAGAATCACAGATTCGACCCGTCGGAGCCACGGTCGTGTCCGTAAGCCGCCCGAATTGGCCCTCAAGGCGCTTGCCAAGCCGGCCACCGCACGGGCCAGCGGCCCCGTGTGCGCCGAGTCTGGCGCACCTAGAGCCACGCCGAGCCGGCCTAAACACCACCTGTAGCGTTTCTTGCATTCTCGAAACTGCCCGAAATTTGAGCGAACCGTGAGTGCAAAGTGCAAAGTGAGGGGGACTGCGGGTTCCACCTTGGCTTTCGTTTGGGCTAGCGGGCAGGCTGAGTTGAGGCCGAATGAAGACTCGACCACTCGTAGGACATCATGGTGATCGCCGGCACGCCGCCCGACGTGATCATGATCGGCGTCACCCAGAGCGCGAGGTCAATACGCTGCTGGCGCAGGGATAGACCGCGCCAGCAGTTACGCCGCGTCTAAGACGAAGTCGAAGGAAGCCAGATACTCATCGCCGGGGCGTTGCATCGCCAGCAGCAGGTCGGGGTGGAAGATCGAGTCGGTACGGTTGCGCGCCTCGTCGGGGAAGTAGAGCTGCGTCGTCAGGACCGGCCGGTTCGGCGCCTGCACCTTCACGTGGATGTGGCGCGTCCGCCCCGGGTACAGGCCGGGCACGATCGTCTCCAGCCGGTATTGCCCCGTGCTGTCGGCGAACTGGTGGCCGCGCAGCCGGTAGCCGGTATTGTCGTAGACGCCCCAGTCGTCGGCCTGCCAGAAGTCCAGCAGCGCGCGCGCGACCGGCCGGCAGTTGGTCCCGAGCACCCGCCCGGTGACGAGCAGCCGGGTGCCGTTGATGCCCTGCTCGAGTAGGGAGGCGCGCTGCGGCGAGTTGGGCTGGAAGTAGGGCCCTTCGGTCTGCCGCGGCGTCGCGTCGTCGTCGGCACACGGCGGCGTCGGCTGCAGTTGCTGCGCCGCGCCCGCCTGTTGGTTGGCTGCCTGTCCTGCTGGCTGGCCCAATCCGGCAGGTTGCGCTGTTGCGGCCGGTGCTCCCGTCTGAGGCGCTGCCTGGCGCGCGGCCACGCCGTTCGATGGTGACCTCGCCCCACGAGCCTCGCCGCCGGTCGGAGTGCTCGCCGGGGAGCCGCAGGCGGCGAGCAGGAGCGGGGCCGGTAGGGCGAGCCCCAGCCGCAAGAACGTCTTGCGGGACCACGTCGCCGGGCGTCGTCTGACCGTGCCCGTCGTGCCTATCGTGCCCCTCGTCTCGGCCGTCTCAGCCTCGGTTGTCATTCCCTCCATCCTTGCGATGCTTTCTGGGGTATGATCCGTCGGCGTCATCTCGTTCTCCCTAATCAAATGTGTCTTGACATGACCTCGATATTCCCATTCACGCGTCTGGCGGCGATCGGTGCGAGGCACACGGCGCCGCGTCTGTGGCCGGCCCTGGTCGGCGCGGCGCTCGTCCTGCTCACCGCCTGCGCCCTAGCCCCACTTCACGGGTCAGCTCCCAGTCAACCGGCGGCTGAGGGAGCGGTGGCGCTGCGGGGACAAGCGACTGTCGACGCCTCGACGGCAGCCGCCTCCCCGACACCGCTCGTCCGGCCGGCAGCTTCGGTGAGCCCTACCTCCGTAGCGCCAAGTCCGACGCCGCTGCCCACAGCCACCCCCGACCCGCGCGGCACGCTGCTCGAGCGCCGGCACCTGGCAACGGTCCAGCGGGACCAGATCAACCAGACGAGCGCCCGGCTCTACCCCTCGGGCACCTCACTCCCTGCGAGATACCCGGTCGATCGGTTCCACATCCGGTTCCTGAGTACCGACGCGACCGGTGCGCCGCTCGAGGTCGTGGCCCAATTGTTCGTACCTAGGGTTGAGGCCGCTCTGTCGGCCCCGGTGTTCGTGTACGGCGCGGGGACGACGGGCCTGGGCGATCAGTGCGCGCCGTCCCGCGAGCAACCGACGGTCCGGAATTGGGGCGATTACCTCGCGCACATGCAGTCGTACGCCACGCAGGGGTATGTCGCCATCTTGCCAGACTACGCCGGATTCAACGACGAGAGCCAGTTGCAGCGGTATTTCATTGCGGATCTCGAAGGCCGCGTGCTCCTCGACGCCGCTCGGGCCGTGTACCGCTTTTTCGAGGACGCCGCGGCCCCTGTGGTACCGGAGCGCGCGGTCTTCTTTGCCGGCTACTCTCAGGGCGGCCATGCCGCCTTCGCGGCGCGGGATGCCGCGCCGCGCTACGCCCCGGACGTGCCCATCGCCGGGGCCATTGGGCACGGGGCGACGACCGACGTCAAGGCGCTGCTGAGGGACAGCCCGTACTTCGCGCCGTACGTCCTGTACGCCTACGCCGACTACTACGGTACAGACGCGGTGGACGTGAGCCGGCTCTTGCTGCCCCGCTGGCTGCCCTCGCTCGCCGTCGAAATGACGACGAAGTGCATCGACGCGATGCCCGGCTACTACGGGAACGAGCCGCGGCAGCTCTACCAGGCCGGCTTCCTGAACGCGCTGTTCAGCGACCGCTTGGGCGAGAGCTTCCCCGCGCTCGATGAGGTGCTCGACCGCAACAGCACCGGCCTCGTGCCCAGCAGAGTGCCGGCGCTGCTACTGCAAGGGACTGCCGATCCAATCGTCCCGCCGCGGACGCAAGAGGCGTTTGTCGCCAAGCTCTGCGCTGCCGGCGGACGCGTCACGTACCTGACCTACCCCAACGTTCACCACTTCCAGACCAGACAGGTGAGCTTCAAGGACACGCTGGCTTGGATGGAGACGATCCGGACCGGCGGCACTCCCCGCACGGCCTGCACCGGTTCGTGATGGGGAGACACGCTGCGCTATCTGGGCAGAGTTCTAGCGATTGCAGCTCTACCCGGTCCGTCTTGTCGCCCAGGTGCATCGTGTCCGTCATCCCTCGCTCCTGTTGCCGGCCCCGCCGGTCCTGGCGGCGGCCCAGCGGCAGGCGTTGGCCAGCACCAGCTTGATCTCCCTCTGGAAGTAGACGGGGTACGCCTCGTGCCCCGGCTGGAAGTAGAAGACGCGGCCATTGCCGGGGTACCAGCAGCAGCCGGAACGGAGCACCTCGCCCTGCCCAAAGGAGGAGATCAATACCAGCTCGTCCGGCGGCGTAATGCCGAACGGCTCGGCGTACATCTCTTCCTGCGGGATCACGAACGTCCGGTCGAGGCCCTGCGCGATCGGGTGGTCGGGCTGGCAGACCGAGACGACCGACGGGCAGCCGTCCTCGCGCCAGCCGGAAATGCTGCCGCGATGGTCGAGCACGATGTGGAATGGTTTGGCGCCGATGGACGAGTGGAGCGCGATGTACCCCATGCCGCACTCCTTGATGTGGTTGACGATGCGCTCGACGTTGGCGTCGGCGACGTCGCGGTGCTTGAGATGGCTAAACCAGACCAGCACGTCGGTCGAGCCGAGTGCCTCCTCGCTCAGCCCCTGCTCCGGGTCGTCCAGGCGGGCCACGCGCGTCTCGAAGCCGCCGGCCTCTTGGAGACCCTGAACGACGGCGCCGTTAATTCCTTGCGGGTAGACGCGTACGGGCTCGGTGCGCTCCGACCAGCAGAGCACGCGGACAGGGCGTTCCGATGGTTCCCTCATGCCGAGGACTCTATCACTCTTTCTCCATCAGTGCCGGGTGTCCTGTCTTCTGGTTTACTGGGCTTTACCCGCCCGCGGCAGCGTCGACGAACGCCGCGGATGCCGGCCCGCACGTGCCGCGACAGACGAAATCCGGCACGAAGGTAACATGACGGGGGGCGCCAAGCTCGCCGCGCAGGGCAGAGCCGAGCAGCCCGGCGGCCGCGGCACCGACCTCGTGGACGTGGCACTCGTAGCTGCACAGCGGCGGTGTGGTGAGGGGCGCCACGAGGTTATCGAAGCCGATCACCGAAAGCTCGTCCGGCACGCGAAGCCCCAGCTCGGCAGCGGCCGCCAACACGCCGCTGGCGCTGATGTCGTTGAAACACGCGATCGCCGTCGGCCGGTCGCCGTCCCGTGCCAGCAGGTCGACGGCCGCACGGCGGGCCGCCGGCGCGTACGCTCCGTTCACGTCGAGATGGCGCACCACCGGCGCGCACGAATCGTCGATGCCCGCGCGCGCCAGACCGGCCCGCCAGCCGCGCTCGTGGTCGCGAATCGTCGACGAGCTACCTTCAGGCAGCAGCAGCGCCATCCGCCGGTGCCCCAGCCGCCCGAGGCGTTCGGCGGTCGACTGCGTTGCGCGGGCGTGGTCGATGGTCGCGCAGCTTACGGGCCGGTCGTCGAAGTGACGGCTGGCCAGCACGTACGGCAAGCCCGCCTTTTCCAGTGGCAGCGCATCCTCCAGCCCCAGTTCGCCCTGGCTCAACAGAATATAGCCATCGGCCCGGTCTTCGGCCACGAGCCGCGCCAGCGTCTCCCCCCGACCGACCGGCCCCGCCGGAACGGTGAGCACGTGGAGGTCCATGCGCTCAGTCTCGGCTTGGGCGACGATGCCGAAGAAGAGCTTGCCGAAGAAGAGCGACCGGCCAAACTCTTCGACCGATCGTCCCAGGATCACGACGCCGCACCGCGCGGTGGCGCTCTCGCCGGCGGCGAGCCACCGCGCGCGGGCGCTGGCGCGGTAGCCGAGCTCCCGGGC